>WRLR01000082.1 GCA_009777515.1 Oscillospiraceae bacterium
GCGCTATCATGGGCGACGATGCGGTGCGCGCGGCATTTGTCGAGGAGCTCTCGGACACGCTGATGTATTTTGTCGACTTAATGACAAGCTACGGCATATCCGCCGACGAACTGGCCCGAGGTTATATCGCAAAGCACGAAAAAAACATGCGCCGCGATTTTATCACAGAGCACAAAACCTATTTGGACGAAAACAGCCGTCCCTAAAAAATGTCATTAATGAATGTTGATAAATCGTACCGTCCCCAACCGTCAAAACGACGGCGTTTCCCGACATGATACGCTGTTTCGTTACCTATGAGTCCAAACCAGGATTCGCATACGTTGTATTTTTGTGCCATAATAAAGGCGCACGGCGAATATCAATAATATGAAAAGGTGGATGATTTTATGAAGCATGTTTTTTTTACTCACGATCAGATACAGGAGAGGCCGAATAAACGGTACGCCGCCCCCGACCCTTTTCAAATCCATTATCATTTCCGCCCCGCGCGGCCTGCCAACCTTGTGGTTACTCGCGACCCCGTAACTCGGGAATTGAATGTTTCCGCAGGGACGCTCGGCCCGCTAACATGGCACCCGTATACCATGTGCCTACATATTAACAGATCCGGCTCGCCTCACACATATGCCAATTTAACAATAGGCGGACATTGCGTTATAGCATTGCCCGGAAGGGACATTGTAAAGGAAACATGGTATACGGCTTTACAGCTTCCGCGTGGGGTCAATGAATTGGAAGTCGCGGGTCTGACCGAATGTCCTTCGAACTTGATCGATATTCCGGGTATATCTGAATGCCCGGTCAATTTTGAATGTATAGTGGAATTTAAACAGGATTATTATTCGCATGCGATTGTTTTTTGCAGAGTTTTAGGCGCGAGCATCCACGAAAAAGTGTTGTCGATGTCAAGGGAGGAAGTAGTAAACTGGTATCCCACATACGAGGTGGACGACGTATGCAACGAATTCGGAGGCAGCGTCGAACGCCTTGGAGTGATGGGAGATTTATTAGAGTGCCCCCGTTTTCCGCAAGCGACAAAAAGCTGCTGGAGCGGCAAGTTCGATAAATGGATGGAACAGCTTGCGGATGAAAAATATATTACGGTTGAAACTAAAAATATAATAAACGGTTTACTCCCAAAATACTACGACCTGCTTGAAAAAGCGCCGGAATCCAATGAATACCAGGCGCTAAAAGCATTCTATACGCAGCTTTCAAAAAGCATTATCGCACTGGACTGGCCCACAGTTGAAGAATTATCCGCGCGTTGGAAATAAAGACGAAAAGAAAAGAAAAGCTATTTCCAAGGAGTTTGGGCAATACCTTGAAACGCTGGTATTATTTGATATAATAAACGCATTATTGGCATATCGGGGGTAACATTATGAACAAAAAGTATAAATTCACGGTTTTGAGTCTATTGATTATCATAGCCGTCGGTTTATCGGCGTGCGGACAGGCGCCAGCCGCGCCAGCAGCTACGACTGCGGCAGCCGAGACCGCCGCTCCCGTAACAACGACTGCAGCAACGACAGACGCAGCAGCAACTACTGCCGCAGCTACAACTGCCGCTGCCGCTACTGCTGCGGCTACTACCTCGACAATAACGACTGCTGCGCCTACCGCCGCCGTAACGACTATGACTACCACGACAGCGCCTGCGGCGGCGGAATACTCTTTCCCGGAAGGCGCAAAATTTACTTATTTCCTTCCTTTGTCTTCACAGGCAGCAGCCATAATCGCAAGTTTTAACGAAAATGAGGCTTATAAATATAAAGAGGAGATAACGGGCGTACAGATCGAATTTATCTCCCCTCCTTCCGCGCAGTGGAGCGAATCGTTTAAACTGCTCATCGCCAGTTCAGACCTGCCGGATATCATCGAGGAAGGCAGTGGATCGGTATCCGAATATCCAGGCGGTGCGGACAAAGCCATAGCTGACGGCGTGTATGTCGACCTTACCGGTTTGATTCCGCAAAACGCCCCATACTACAATTCTTTAATTGAAAACGATCCCGAGCTGCGCAACGAGGTGACCACGGACGAAGGCATCATCCCTGCATTTTTTTGCGTCCACAGTGCCAAGGAGACGGCGTGGAGCGGATTGGTGCTGCGTTATGATTGGTTAAACGCTCTGAGTCTGGACATTCCGGTGACCATCGCGGACTGGGAAAACGTGCTGACTTTGTTTAAAGAGGAGTTTGACTGTGAGGGGCCATTGCAGCTAGGTGAGCTGGGAACCCTTGGCGACAGTATATTCGCCGGATCGTTTGACGCGGCTAACGGTTTTATGCAAATAGACAAAAAAGTATATTACGGACCGGTGCTCGAAGGTTACCGCGAGTATTTGATATTAATGAATGATTGGTATCAAAAAGGCTTGATTGATCCCGAGTTCTACACGCGTGACGGGCAGACCCGGGACGCCATGGCGACTACCGGTCGATCCGGCGCGTGGGTTGGCGATTACAACAACCGGCTTAACACATATATCCGCATGGTGCAAAATACCGGCGACGATGTTTACGATCTGGAGTCGGCGCCATACCCGATTCGCGAAATCGGCACGCTATGTCACGTACGGCAGACAAATTTCAAAAATAAGTTTTCCGGCGCTTTTATCACTACTAGCTGCAAGGATGTTGAAACTGCGATGCGCTGGTTGGATTGGAACTATTCGGAAGACGGCTTGTATCTGTTTAATTACGGAATTCCGGATCTGACATATGAAATGATCGACGGGTTCCCTTTCTACACCGACTGGTACAACAACAATCCGGACGGTTACTCATCGGGGCATATGTCTTGGAAATACCGGACAAGTTACGGTCCGTATCTGCGCTTGTTCACCCAGCAGCGCGTGCACGCGAGTGCGCAGGATCCCAAGATATTTACGACATATTCCGTTTGGGAAGAAAACGGTGATTGCGCCTATGTGTTACCGCTAATATCATATACTGCTGACGAGTCTTCCGAGCGAGCCCGCATTTTGACCGAAATCAATACTTATAAAGACCCGATGGTCGTTAAATTCATAATAGGCGAAGAACCAATTTCAAACTTCGACACTTTTGTTAGTCAACTGGAGAGGCTGGGACTGGATCGGGCCGTCGAAATAACGCAAGATGCTGTGGATCGTTATTATAACAGATAAAATCGCACAGGATTTATTGGCTGGGTAAGTAAACACGATGTTTTGAAAGCATTTTGTTGTGAAAGCGAATTGCGAAAACGTTAATTTTTATGATTCTGGTTTTACGCATAGGTTTTTGAAAGCAGGTTATCCGATGGTTCAAGGAACGAATGGGAAGTCAGGGGGACGGGCGTTCATACGCTCGTCCCGTTTGTGGATGCTTCGTAAGGATTTTCGCAGAAATTATGTCGTGTACTTTCTTGCTTTATTGGTGCTGGTTTATTATTTCTTATTTCATTATTTACCGATGTACGGCATTATAATCGCATTTCAAGATTTCAGCCCAAGAAGGGGCGTCTTGGGCAGCCCGTTTGTCGGATTGAAGCATTTCTCGAATTTCTTTTCAAGCCCTTCGCTGGTGAGGGTCGTACGCAATACGCTGTTGATTAATATTTATGAATTGGTATTTAGCTTCCCGTTTCCTATCCTTTTCGCCCTCATGCTCAACGAATTGCGGCTGATCCGTTTCAAACGCGTCGTACAGTCGCTGACGTACATGCCGCACTTTTTATCGTTAGTAGTGGTTTGCGGCATGATCAATGAATTCGTCGCCTCTAACGGCATGATCAATCAGTTAATCAATTTTTTCGGCGGCGCATCGGTTAGTTTTTTAGGCAATGCCAAATATTTCCGGGGGGTTTATGTTCTTTCGGGTATCTGGCAGGGTTTCGGTTGGAGCAGCATCATATATATTGCTGCGATAGCGGGCGTGGACAGGGAACAGTACGACTCGGCCATGATAGATGGCGCCGGTCGCCTGCGCCAGGCGTGGAACATCACGCTCCCCGGCATCGCGCCGACAATAATAATCCTATTAATCATGCGCATCGGGAGCATGATGAGCGTAGGGCATGAAAAGATTTTACTGCTGTACAACCCAATGACTTACGAAACCGCCGATGTCGTATCTACCTATATATATCGGATCGGCATACTTGATTCGAATTACAGTTTTTCATCGGCTGTCGGTGTGTTCAATTCGGTCATAAACTTTTCATTATTGATTACTGCTAACTATATTAGCAAAAGGGTAAGCGAGACTTCATTGTTTTAGAGAGGAGGGTTACACCATGAATCAGTCGGTCGCAAGCCGTATATTTGATGTTTTTAACATAATACTGATGGCTTTGTTGGCTTTTATATGCCTCTATCCTATGGTTTATGTACTCTTTTCCTCGGTTAGCAATCCCTCGTTCCTGATGATGCGCAGCGGCTTGATGCTTTGGCCGGCGGGGTTTACCCTCGAGGGTTACGCACTGGTTTTCCGCAACCCGATCATACTCACCGCGTACCGCAATACAGCGATATACCTGTTTACGGGTACGGCGATTCAAATTGTCATGACATCGATCGCCGCGTATGTCCTCTCGCGCAGGACATTCTTTTTCCGCAATGCCATGGCTATGATCATCGTTTTCACGATGTACTTCAGCGGAGGGATGATACCTTTTTATCTGACTGTCAAGGAAACGTTGGGCTTGTACAACAATATATGGCCAATGATTTTACCGGGCGCAATCTCTACGTGGAATTTAATAATAATGCGCACGTCGTTTCGCAATATACCGGAAAGCCTCGAAGAGTCGGCGCATTTGGATGGAGCCGGGCATTTAACAGTGCTGTTTCGGATAATAATTCCGTTGAGTTTGCCGGTCATGGCAGTCATGGTTTTGTATTATGCAGTAGGGCATTGGAATTCATGGTTCAACGCGCTGTTGTTCCTGCGCGACAGAAGCCTTTTTCCGCTACAGCTAATATTACGGGAAATACTCATAGCAAATTCAACCACGGAGTTTATGGAAGTCACACAAGTGGACCAGACGATGAAAGACGATTACAGGCTTTTGGTACAGTATGCGACAATCATCGTTGCTACCGTGCCAATCCTGCTCAGTTACCCGTTTTTGCAACGTTATTTCATCAAGGGGATAATGATTGGGGCGATTAAAGGATAATGCGAGCGAAGTATTTTCTCGAACGAAAGGATTATCATATGAATATTCCGTATCTGAAAATGGAAAACGGGTTTGTCAGACTTTTTGTAGACGATAAACCTTTTTTTATACTGGGATTACAACTGGATTGCGATTCTTGCTATGAGCCGGAAACAATAATAACGCTTATGAAAGAGGCCAGGCGCCTCGGGTGCAATAGCGTAGCGTTACTCCTTTACTGGCGGCTCATCGAGCCGTCAGAAGGCAACTATGATTTTGGTATACTGGACGTCATGCTAGACGCCGCCAGAGAACTGGATTTACGTATCGTGCTTGTTTGGTTTGGCGGTTACAAGAATGGATGCATGAATTATACACCTCGGTGGGTTTTCGGGGATCATGGGCGTTTCGAGCGCGCTTATACTAAAGGCGGCGAGTCCCTCGATAACATCGCGTGCCCCACATGCGAAACGACGCTAAAAGCGGATAAAGCGGCGGTATGCGCGGTGTTCCGGCATTTATCATGCCATGACGACACGCGCAGAGTTATTCTCTTCCAGATAAACAACGAAATCGGCGTCTTGGGCACAGAGCGCTGTTATTGCCCTCGCTGTAATTCATTATTTGATACCGGGCGGTATGAAGCACTGGAATCAGAGCCGACGCAGGCGTTCTGCACGGATAGCTTCCTTTCATATCATGAGCGCATTGCCGAGGATGCGAAGCTGATATATCCTCTGCCCTGTTATCTCAACGCTTGGCTTTCAGGAAAATCGCCGGCTGTTAAGCCTGGCCAGTATCCGGCTGGCGGCCCGGAAGAACGCGCTTTGCCCCGGTATCTCCAAAAGAAACGTAACGTCGATTTTGTCTCCCCGGACATATACGGCACTTCGTTCCGCAATTTTCACGCAACTTGCCGTGCGTATACGACACACGACAATCCTCTCTATGTAGCGGAACATGGTTCGGGAATCAACAGCCGTGCCGAAAAGAACGTATTTTACTGTTTGGAATACGGCGCGATCGGTTTTGATCCGTGGGCGATCGACTGTTCCACACATCCTAGCCAAAGCGCGCGTCCGATGGTCAACCTGCGTACGCTGAGATGGAGCGACGAGGCGTACGAGCTGCATGACAGCTATGTCGCAATCAACGATGCAATGGAGATTGCCGCGCGTTACGGCGGCACGGACAAGATGCAGGTTTGGGTGCAGGAGGAAGGCGAAAACCGATGCGCGCTGCAGTTTGACGATATCTGGGCGGAAATTTCATACGTTGGCAGAGGCCAGGATAGCCGCGGGTTTATTGCCCGTATAAACGACAAGACATTTATTGTCGCCGGATGCAGCGCAAACCTAATGTTCGTCGGAAGCGATGGAATCTATAAATCTGATATACAAAGCTTAAGAGGCGTTTACGTAAATGACAAGTTCGCCGCCGAACGCGTCAACCGCCGCGAAGGTACCGGCGGCCCGCGTCCCGTACGGCTGTCGATGCCAGGGGCGTACCAGATTACTATTGGGGATTAAGGCGACAAAATAGCATAATTAAAAAAAAGATGACGGCTATGGATTGGTCGACGACAGCGTAGATACACCGGAGGGCTATAAAATAAAAAGATATGGGGCATTCGGTGAAATGTATGGCATTTTTAAGAAGAGGATCAGCACGCTGCATACTGACGTCGAGTCCGAAATAGCGGTCAGTCTTTTGGCTGACAAGCTGCGGGTGCCGGTCTGCCCGGCTGTCCGGACCGATAAAGACACGGTTTTTTCTACATTCATGTACGACTTTCAAAAAAATACGTTGTCCACTTCCGACGGCTGTTTGACGGCGAGCGCTCGGACAACGAGTTTAGAAACCTGACCGGCGTCCGGCCCCGGTACCGCGATGAAATCGCCCGCATGATCTTGCTCGATTTTATCACGCGCCAAGATGATTGGCATGTATCGAATATTGCTTTTAAGATCGGCGCCTCGGGCGAATCTTTTTACCCGTTTTACGATAATGGGCGCAGCCTGTTCTATGAAGATACCGAACAGATGGTGCGCGAAGCGGTAAGTAACCCTGCCGAATACGCCACAAGCTTTGGCTATTTGAGAAGATACTGGGATTACGTGCTAAAAATAACAGTTATTAAATTTCAAAGGTAGTTTAACAGGGGCGTAGCGTTTCGGATATCAAACACCTTTGTACTAGCTATCCCTCTTGTGCAACAAAGTACAGTGGTATACAATGTTGTTAGTTTAATATTTATAATACATTAGTTAGGAAGCGTAAAAAGCTGAAAGGATAAAATTATGCCTCTTAACAGAGTACATATAAAAAATTTTAGCATATTTGAAGATACAAGTATTCATTTTGCAAAGCATGTAAATGTGTTCATAGGTGAGAATGGGACAGGTAAAACCCATTTATTAAAGCTGCTTTATGCATTTTTTGAAACAGAGGCTGAACCATGCTTATATGAAAATCAAGGCGAAAAAATAACATTAAATATTAAAGACAATTCCTTGTTTTCAAATAATTTTTTTAACAATCTTACCTTAGTATATAAATCATTAAAGATAATCCCATCTAATGGGAATGAAGTTCATATAGAGTTTGATATTGATAAAAAAATACACAATTTAGTTTTAAATGTTGTTGATGGTGAAATGTATTTTGATCCTGAACAAAATGTAATTGGAAAAATTAAAAACAAAGCAGTTTTTATCCCGGCAAAGGAAATGCTGTCACATGCCGATGGATTAATAGAAATGACAAAAAAATATAGTAATAATATGCCATTTGATAAAACACTTTTGGATATTATCGAAAAAGCAAAACAATGGCAATTAAAACAAACACCTGCGATAGCGCAAAGAGTTTACACGAAATTAGAAAGTTTAATTAAAGGTAAGATTGTTTTTGAAAATAATAGATTCTATATTGAAAAAAACGATGGCAAAAGAATCGATTTTGATCTCGAGTCAGAAGGATTCAAAAAAATAGGTCTTATTTGGCAATTGATTATGAACGAAAACATCACCGATGGATCAATTTTATTATGGGACGAACCAGAGTCAAATATTAACCCTAAACTAATACCGGAAATAGTTGATATAATGCTAATCCTCGCAAGGTGCGGTGTTCAAATCATTATTGCGACGCACGACTACTTCCTTGCAAAGTATTTTGAAGTATTATCGTCGGTTCTTGACTTAGTTTCATTCCATTCACTTTATTTTGAAAATGGAACCTTAAAATGCGAAACTAGCGATAAATTTACTACTTTGTCTCATAATGATATCATATCTGAAAACATCAAGCTTTACGAAGCTGAAATCCAAAAGGTGATTCAATGAAATTCGTAGAATCTGATATGGATTTTTCGCCGTTGTTCGAAAATGGCGATACGATTTCCATAGAAGCATCGAAGCATCGTAAAAGTTTAGGCGAAGGAATAAAAAGCGTAGAGTTTATTTCATTACAACATGAAAATAAACTCTTCTTTGTAGAAGGGAAAAGCAGTTCGCCAAAGCCAGATCCCGATAATAAACAAAAATTAGACGAATTCCTTGATCCAATCGTTGAAAAATTTTGTCATTCATTTCAAATATATTTGTCAACAAAATTCGGTATTATTAAAGACAAAGACGGCGAATTCCCATTAAGCTTAGTAGATTGTGAATTGTCCGAGTTGAAAATTATTTTTCTTCTCATTATTCAAGGGCATGAAAGAGGTTGGTTGATGCCAGTTTTAGATTGTCTGCATAAAAAATTATTAGTACAAAGAAAAATATGGAAAGTTGAAGTTGTTGTTTGGAATGATGAAATAGCATTGCAAAATGCCTTTATCGAACCGATTATTTAATTTTGATGTATGCCTATAAATATAGCATCAGTTATAACCACGTACTGTAGGGAATTTAAATTATGACCAACCCATTATTTTATAACTCGTTGCGGTGCAACCAAAGCCGCATCCCCTCGGCCTTTCGATAGCCGAGTTTTTCATAAAATCCAATTTTACTATTATCTGTGAGCAGGTTTACAAGCATGCGATCATAATCTGTACTTTCGATGTATTCCCAATTGCTTGCCCTCGCGCCACAGTTCTGCCCTTTCTTTTATTTTTAACGCTATTTGTCCTGACTACTGTATGAGGCGCTATAGAATTCTGCTTAGGAATTGCTGCGTCTTGGAATTTTTCGGGTTGCCAAATATTTCTTCGGGGCTGCCTTCTTCGGCCACAATGCCGTCGGCCATGAACGCGACGCGGTCGGAGGCCTCCCTTGCGAACCCCATTTCGTGCGTGACCACAATCATCGTCAGGCCCGCGCCGGCCAGGTCCTGCATGACTTTTAGCACCTCGCCCACCATCTCCGGGTCCAGCGACGAGGTGGGTTCGTCAAACAACAGCGCGTCCAAATCCATGCACAGTGCGCGTGCAATGGCGACGCGCTGCTTTTGGCCGCCGGATAGCTGACGCGGCCGCGCGTTGATGTATTGGCCCATCCCCACTTTTTCGAGGTAACCAATCGCTATGTGCTCCGCGTCCGGGCGCTTCCGTTTTAAGACGTGCAGTTGCCCCGTGACGCAGTTCTGGAGGGCGGTCATATTATTGAACAGGTTGAACTGTTGGAACACCATCCCTACTTTTGCGCGGTATCGGTTGACGTTGAAGCCTTTGCCGAAAATATTGTCGCCACGATATAGGATGTCCCCGGAAGTCGGGCGCTCGAGGAGGTTGATGCACCGTAGGAAAGTGGATTTGCCCGAGCCGCTCGCGCCGATGACACATACGACTTCGCCCCGACGCACTTCGAAATCAATGCCTTTGAGTACCTCGTTGCTGCCAAAATATTTGTGCAGGTTCCGCACTTCAATAACATTATTGGCCATATTGGCCATTGCGCCATCCACCTCCTTTCATTCGCTGCCGCAACCGAAAAATTTTATTAAATTTAGCGCTCCTATCGTTTGGTCGTGAGCCTCGGGCCTGGCATCGTGGAGGACTGCAACACTGTGTAGTCCTTCGGGCCGTCCAGTTTTCGTTCCAAAACACGCAGCAGCCTGGATATGGTAAATGTGAGGAACAAATATATCACGGCGCATATCAGAAAAGGCTCGTACGTCCGGAAAATGGCGCCCTTTATCGATTTCGTCATGAAGAACAACTCTGTCACGCTAATGACGTTCAAGACGCTGGTATCTTTAATATTGATGATAAATTCGTTCCCTGTCGCCGGCAGGATGTTGCGGATGGCCTGCGGCAGCACCACATAGAGCATTTTTTGCAGGTGCGTCATGCCAATGGCGTTGGCTGCCTCCGATTGCCCAGGATCGATGGAGTCAATGCCGCCCCGCACGATTTCCGCCATATATGCGCCGGTGTTGATGGATACAATGACAAACGCCGCCGTCATCGTTTGGAGGTTGATGCCGAAAAACTCCAACAGCCCGTAGTAAATTACCATGGCCTGGACAATCATCGGCGTCCCCCGGAATACTTCAATGTACGCAGCGAGCAAAATTCGGACACCCTTTAGCGCGGCGGCGCCCGGTGAAAAGCGCCCCCGCTCTGCGTGCGAATTAACGGGCAGCGTGCGGACGACGCCGATGGCAAGGCCGATGCAAAACCCTGTAATCGTGCCGGAGAGGGCGACAAACAATGTCGTTCCTGTGCCTTCCAGCAGCCACAGGCCATATCTGTCTATTATTATTAAAACCCAGTCCCAAAAAC
Organism: Oscillospiraceae bacterium; assembly: GCA_009777515.1. Taxonomy (GTDB): domain Bacteria; phylum Bacillota; class Clostridia; order WRLR01; family WRLR01; genus WRLR01. The sequence goes on from WRLR01000082.1 coordinate 10,859, forward strand.
CTCTTTGCAATGTGTCCCCTGGATATTATATTTAGTTGCTAGCGATTATATTAATTATGGGCGTATGATATTTCGTAGCGGGCGCATGACATGCGCCCCTACGGCGGCGGTGGTGATTTTCGCGGGTGCATGGCATTTCGTTGCGGGCGCTTGGCATGCGCCCTGCATGCATTTTTTATTCGTTTGGCTGGTTTATCAGCGCCTGTCCCATCAGGCGCTCCCGCTCGTCTATCGACACCCCGCCGAGGACTTTGTTGATGTCGCTAAGCAGTGGGCTGCCTTGCTTTAGGCCAATGGCGATCGCCGCGTCGTCGGGCTCGTACTGGAAACCCGGGTTCGGCTCGATAAACGTGATATTTGGGTTGCTCTCGGCAGCGGAGATGGCCCCGGGCCTCTCCGAAACGTAGCCGTCGATCCTGCCGGACGTCAGCGCCACGATCATCGTTGGGAAATCGTCCATTGCCGTTTGCATGGACACATCCGGTATCTGATCTATTACCGAATAATGGAATGTGTTGAGCTGGCCCGTTATCATTGCTCCCGCGAAATCGCCAAGTCCAGCGGCGCCCGCGTATGGGCCGTCCTTCATGACGACGATAACAAGGTCGGAATAATAATAATTATCGGAAAAATCTATGGACTCCTTGCGATCTGCAGTGGGTGACATGCCCGCGATGATGGCGTCGATTTTACCGGACGTGACGGCCGGCAGCAGCCCATCCCACTCAGTCTTGACGATCACAAGCTCTTTGTTGAGCCCCGCCGCTACTAGCTTGGCAATTTCTACGTCATATCCGCCGGCGAACCCGCCCCCCTCGATGGGGACGGCGCCGTTGCTATCGTCGGTCTGCGTCCAGTTGAACGGCGCATACGCGCATTCCAGCCCGACCCGAAATTTGCTATTGTCCGCCCCCTGGGAGCAGCCTCCGAATATAAACGACAACATCAAAAGTGAAGCCGCAAAGCATATGAAGCTTATCTTACTTTTCCCACGTAGCATTTTACCCATATGTATTACTCCTCGATATGAAAATTGTACTACAACGCTGTAGGGGCGACTTGAAATCGCTCATATAATAATCTTGCACAAATTATATCATTTCATATCAATTTATGCTATTTAGGCTATTTACCAGTCCGTGCCTTCATGACCAGCTCATGACCAGTTTTTTGTAGTTTCATAATAATGTCATTAGTTGCGCAAAATGCAAATTACCCAGGCTAAATCAAATCCCACGATCCAATCTCTTCGTAGGGAATACTTTTGTACGCCACTAATTTAAGCCGAATACTCTTACCTGCTATAAATGAAAAATGCTTCAATGCAATATCAATCGCCTTTTGGAGCTCGCCATCTTTTAGTTTATGGGCCAATGTAGTGTGCGGTATCCAATTATAAGGTAGATAAAACCCATTTTCTCCCACAGTTGAATAGGGTTCTATCAAGCGATTGATATTTATACAAGCATTTAGCAGGTATTCATTCAATACAGGAGCAGCAAATAAAGTATGGGGAACAAACATGCCGAGAGAAGGCCACACGATATTTCCAGTCTTAAAGCTGGACAATTGCTCGTTCAGTCTATTTAATATGAGTTCTATATTGTCTGTTGAAAAACACGTAATAGATATATGCGGCGGCGTTTCCGTTTCAATCATATAACGGCTAACGCCACTTTCGGCAATAAACTCAAATATTTTTTTGAATTTTGATTCAGTTTCTTTGTCAAAACAAAGCATAAAAGTATAATCTATAATGTTGTTACCTCCGTCGTTTATTTGGTGTATATGGCTATTTCCTAAAATATCATTATCAGTTCCAGCACTCCAGCATGGCGCGGACATTGTCCAGTGGTACGTCGGGGCCGATTTCTCCTTGGCCTATCAGGCCGCCGCCGTTGACGCGCAGCAGTTTTTTCATCTGCTCCGCCCCGCTGCGTACGTCCTCCGGCGAGCCGAACGGCATAAAGCCCTGGCGATCCAGTTCGCCCCAGAAGGTGATTTTCCCGGCACACGCGGCGGCGACGTTCTCCACGCCCATGCACCACACCTGGGAATTGACGGCGTCCGCGCCCAGTTCCGCCAGATCGCCCAGGATGTCCAATATATACCCGTCGCTGTGGAAAAATACAAACTTTCCGGCGGATTTTATTTTGTCGAACAACTTTTTATATACCGTGCGGAACATTTGCCGCCAAAGCGTGGGCGATATGAGCAGGCTGATCTGGGTGCCCCAGTCCTCGGTGAAGCACACGGCGTCGATGTCCATGTCCAGCCAGTAGTCCAGGTAGCGCATGTAGTAGTCGGTCAATATGTCGCACAGCGTGAACACGCCCGGTTCTTTTAAGCCCAAATCGTAATACAGGTTTTCAGAGCCGCGCACCCACTGCATGCGCTGGAACACTTCGACGGTGCCGCCTATGACAAACTTGCCGCTGCTCCGGTGCTGGGCAATCTTTTCGGCGATGGTCTCTTTGCCGTCGCGCCAGCCCTTCTCCAGCAGATTGTATGGAGGGGTAAAGTTGGCGGCGTTTTCAATGTCGGCAATGGCGGGCTCGACCACCTCGCCCGTGATACCGGCGACCAGCATCTTCCATGTGCTGCCCCATAAGTCTTTGTAATAGCCGACTTTTTGGTACTCGCCGTAGTATCCGCGATCCAGCGGGCAGCCGACGCGGCGAAAATCTGTTTCGTAGCTGTCCAGCAGCGTTTGCAATGCCTCGCCGTATTTTAAGCGCGCCGACTGCAGGCACCAGATGTCAAGCGGTATCCTGTCCGGATTGTCAAAGCGCAGGGTGGCGACGACGCGTTCTTTGCTGGTCATGTTCATGAATGGCTCCTTTTTTAATGTGGCGTGTACGTGTTCGCAATATTCGCGGCGCGGCGCGGTATGGTGCTGTGATGCGGTGAGGAGGCAGTTTACCATTCGGTTACAGTGCCGGAACGGCACGATGCAGTGTGGTAGCGCGGCATGGTGCGGTGCAGCGATGTGGAATGAGGTGGCTACCATTCAGTTACTGTGCCGTCGTCCATGCGCCATACGGGGTGCGACCATGTGGGCATGTCGGTTTTTAGCGCGTCCTCGCGTAGTTTTTCTTCGTCAACTTCAATGCCGAGGCCGGGGCTTTGCGGCTTTAACACAAACCCGTCCTCGAACGTGTACACGCCTGTGTTTTCCTTTAAATACATCTCGACCGCTGCGGGAGGCCTGTTGCCGCCGCCGCTACTGCTGCCGCCCGGCTGTTGCCCTAGCGCACCGCCATCGGCGGTTGTGTGCACATCTATCACCTGCTCCTGTATGAACGCGTTGGGCGTCGCGAGATCGTGGTGCAGGCACGCGGCGAACGCGATGACTCCCAGCGGGCAATGCGGCGCTACCGCTATGTCATAGGCCTCCGCCATCGCTGATATCTTGCGGACTTCCCACAGCCCGCCGGCATGGCTCAAATCGGGCTGTATGATGTCCACAGCCCCCAAGCGGAATATCTTTTTGAAGTCCCAACGGGTGTAAAGCCGCTCGCCCGTGGCTATCGGGATAGACGACGAGCGCCGCAGGTCAAGCAGATCCTCCTCGTTGTACGGCAGGACGGGCTCTTCGACGAAAAGGATGTTGTACTGCTCGATCTCCCTCATCAACTGGCGGGCAACCGTCTTATGTACCCTGCCATGGAAATCCACACCGATCTCCAGTTTATCGCCCACCCTATCGCGCACTGCGCCCAGCAGCGCCGACGCTGCCTCGATGCGTTCATGGCCGCTGATCCATTCCATTTCGTTCGTGACGTTCATCTTTATGTTTTTATAGCCCTGCGCTAGCCGCCGTTGGGCCGAATCCGCCATCGCTTCCGGCGTGCTACCGTGTATCCACGCATACACCTTCTGTTTGGCTTTCGCGGCGCCGCCCAGAAGATCGTACACCGGGACGCCGAAATGCTTGCCCTTGATGTCCCACAGCGCCTGCTCGATGCCGGAAATGGCGCTGTTCAGCACGGCGCCCCCTTTGTAAAAATTGCCCCGGTAGAGGATGTTGAAGTTGTCCTCGATGTCGCCCGCGTTCTTGCCAATCAGTTGCGGCGCCACCTCTTCGACAGCCTGGGCTGTGGCGCGCGCCCTGCCCTCGACCACCGGCTCGCCCCAACCGACCAGCCCTGACTCCGTCGTGATTTTCACATAGTTGCTTTTCGGGTAGCACGGTAACACTTCGATGCTACGAATTTTCATATCATGCAACATGATATATTCCCCTTTCGTGTATTTATAGTTTCGATTATAATGTTAAACAAACGGAAAGTCATTAATAAAAACACAGGGGAAAGGATTATTTTTAGATGGCAAAAATCATAAAGGTTTACAAGGAAAACGTCCCTGCGTTGCGTTTTATCGGAAAAAAATATTTGGATGCCGACCGCGTGGACGGCAGTTTCGGGGCAAAATGGGGCGAGTGGTTCGAGAACGACTGGTTCGGCTTATTGGAAAAACTCCATAATGGTAATTTGGCGGACTACCACGAAAATGGCGGCGCGTATATCGGGCTGATGCGGGACACAGTCGAAGGCGTTTTTGAGTATTATGTCGGCATCTTCATGCCCAAAGATACCGCTCCCCCGGAAAATTTCACATTTGTAGACTTCCCCGCAGGCGAGCTTGGCGTCTGCTGGGTCTATGGTGCAGAACACGAAGTATATATGCATGAGGGCGAATGCGGCGAGCGGTTGACAGCCGAGGGGTTCAATGTCGACGGAAGCTGGTGCTTCGAGCGCTATGCATGCCCGCGTTTTACCGCGCCGGATGAAAAGGGCAATGTCACATTGGACATATGTTTCTACATAAAAAGCTAGGGGCATGGTGAGCAAAATTATGGGGCGTGTAATGTACATGTGCTGCACTGAACGCACACTGAGGGTACATGCGTATGAGTATGAGTATGACTAACATCCCCAATATAATCCCGTTTCCCGACGGCGCCGAGTCGAGCCCATTTTTCGGCGCGCTGGCATCGGTGCTGACGCCGGCGCTCGGCTATACGGAAGACATGCCGTATTTTTGCGATCCAAAGCAATCATATTGCGTAAACTGCGGCAATTGCAAAAACTCCACGATGCAAAAACACCGCATCCGTATATACCACGATTATCAAACGTTTTGCGGCGTATCGCTCGGTTGGGTGTGGCCGGAGGGGCGCTCCGAGTTCCAGACATTGCCGGGGTGGCGCGAGGGATGGCGGTGGCCTGACGATTTTCTCAGTTACCTGTTTGGGTATGCGGGGCTGTCGTGGAAACGTTTGGTAAAAAGTACGTCTGGTCGCGCAACAGGATGTGTTAGCGTTGGCGCAAGCAAAGCCGCCATACTGGAAGCGGTTAAGGCATCCGTCGTCGCCGGTATCCCCGTCCTCATGAAGTTAAGCGCCGGCCCTGACTGGCATGTCGTCACTGGCTATGACGAAAACGGTACATTGTACGGTTTGGATTCGCACAAGCACTTCGACCACACAATGCGCCCTACGCGGGCAACAGTTGCCGCGCGTGGGTACACGGATGACGGGTTGTTTATACTGTCTGACGGGGACTGGTATGATTATTTTGACAATGCCATCGTTATAATAGGAAAGGCCGCAAAAAGCGTCACATATCTCGATGTGCTCGACCGCATGATTTGCACCTTGGCGCACCCGGCGCATGCTCTACTGGAGCAGGCGCTGATGGCGCGTCTCGACGCGGTCACATCCGATAATGCATTGGAGACAGCGCAGTGGCTGCTCAGCATGGTTGGCTTCCCCATCGAAGGGCGTTACCACGCCGCCGATTCAAATCTACACAATCTGTGCGAGAACGCAGCGGCAAAAGAAAAAATATTCGGGATGATACGGCAGTACGTGTTCGACAGCGAGCATGACGCCACGCACGGAACCTGCTGGAAAATATGGGCGCAGCTCGGCGTCGGCGCCGAAACAGGCTACGCGCTGCCGCCGAACGCCGCCGCGTTGTTATTAAATAAAGATACCCGCAATGAGTTAAAGCGCCTTTTTAAAATAGTGTTCGAAAACGACAGGGTAGTATTAAAGCTGCTCAAAGAAGCGGCGGCAATCATCAAATAAATGAATATTTAAACGAGGGAGGCAAGTCATGGTAAAAAATGAAAAAGCACTCAGGGAGATGTATGATTGGGCGAAGAAGGAGCTGATCGACATCATGGAAGTGTACATCCGGCACGCGTACGATCCGGACGGCGGGTTCTACGGCGCCGTATCGCGCGAGTTCGTCGCAAACAAAGACGCCGACCGGGGGCTTGTGCTTAACGCTCGGATACTGTGGACGTTCGCCGGCGCGTACAGGGTCTTGCGGGACCCCCGCTATTTAGAAATGGCCAACCACGCTAAAGCGTACATCCAAAAATATTTTATCGATCCCCAATACGGCGGCGCCTATTGGACAGTGCACGCAGACGGCTCGCCGTCCAACGAGACAAAGTACCCCTACGGCATATCGTTCATCATCTACGGCGGGGCCGAGCTCGCGCGGGCGAGCGGCGACCGCGACGCGGCGGCGATGGCGCGCAAAATGTATGACGACCTGGAGGAGCATGCCCTCGACAAGGTGAATGGTGGCTACTACGAGACTTTTACGCGCGACTGGAAACGGCGCAGCGACAGCTTCAACATCAAGGATCCGTCCCTCGGCTCGAAGGCCCTGAACACGCACCTGCACCTGATTGAGAGCTACACAAACCTGATGAGGGTAGACGACGACCCGAAGGTACACAGCAAAGTCGGTTCGCTGATTGATATAATGACGAATAAGCTGCTCGACATCGAGCATTACCATTACAAGCCGTACATGACGGACGACTGGGGCGCGACGGACACGCTGTTCTCGTACGGCCACGACATCGAGGGCGCGTGGCTGCTGACCGAGGCGCTGGAGGCATACGGCGACGAGGCTCTCATCGAGAAACACAAGGAGACGTCGGTGCGGATCACAGCGGCCTGCGAGGCGGGCCTCGACCCGGTGACGGGCGGACTGTTCTATGAAGGCAACGAGAGCGGCCCGTTCGAACGGATGATGTCCTGGTGGCCGCAGGCTGAGGCGACGGTCGGCTTCTTCAATGCGTACCAGCTCACCGGGGACGACCGTTTCCTAAAACTCGCGCAGGACATGCTCGAGCATATAAAGAAATATTATTCCGACCGCGAGGGCGGCGTGTTCCGCGAATGGCTGTCACGCGGCGACATCGGGGCGCACGACAAGCCGAACGACTTGCGATTGCACATATGGAAGACGCCGTACCACAATGGCCGCATGTGCATGGAGCTGATAGAGCGGATCGGGAAAATGCTGTAAAGAGGGTATCGCTATAAGGAGAGTATTCATGTTTAAAATTATTGTGGCCGGGTGCGGCGGCATTGTGAACGCGTGGTTCCGGAATGCGCTGGCGCGGGACGACGTTGAAATTGTCGCGCTCGTGGACCCGGTGGAGGCCAACGCCGAGAACCATAAGCTGCGGCATCAGCTCGACGGCTGCCCTATATTTCCCACCATCGGGGAAGCCCTGGAAAAAGTGGACGCCAACCTCGTATTCAACACCACGCCGCCCGCGAATCACGAGGAGGTCATAGTGTCCTCGCTGCGCAAGGGCTTGGACGTCTTCAGCGAAAAACCGCTGGCTGATACTATAGGGGCAGCGAGGAACATCGTCAAGGCGTCGGACGAATCGGGCCGTGTGTGCTCTGTGATGCAAAACAGGCGCTACCTGAACGGCATACGCACGTACCGCGCCGAAATCGAACGCGATGCCGTCGGGAAGCCGTACCATATGTCGGTGGACATGCTGCTGGGGGCGTATTTTACGGGCTTCCGCAACGAGATGGACCACCCGCTGCTCGTGGACATGTCGATCCATACGTTCGACGAGGCGCGCTACCTGCTGGGCGAAGCGAAGGCCGTGAGCGCCTACTGCCAGGAGCACAACCCGCCGCACTCGCGCTATAGGGGCGCGGCAGGCGCCGACTGCATATTCGAAATGGACAACGGCATGATTCTGACATTCAAGGGATCATGGGCGAGCAGGAGCGAAAACACATCCTCCCACGGGCGGTGGCGGCTGGCGTGCGCAGGCGGCGCCGCTACATGGGACGGATATGACGGCGTTGTGCTGAACGAGGCGCAGCCCGTGCCTGAAAATATAGGCTACTTGGAAGAAGAAGGCCTGCGACGCGAAGTAGCGTTGCAAAAAGAGGGGCGCGAGGGGCACGACGGCTGCCTGGACGACATGTTCTCCGCGCTGGCGGGGCGCCGCCCCATGCAGACCGACTGCCACAACAACATCCACTCGCTGGCGATGATGCTCGCCTGCGTCGAAAGCGCCGAAACAGGTAAAAAAGTGAAGTTATAATAATCTATTGTTATATATGTGGGATTGCGGAGATTGCGGGTCTAAGCGCGTTGCGCTGCCCGCAATGACGAGGAAAAGAGAACACCGCATGAACATCCCTAAAGTCAGCCGAGAACTGATAATGTCCTGTATGGATAAAGTACCAATCAGCGTCAATAGACAATACATATGCGAGTTCATTCTAAATGGGCAACAAATAATCGCCGA
>WRLR01000083.1 GCA_009777515.1 Oscillospiraceae bacterium
CACCTCGCGACGGACACCCTTGACTTTGGCTAACGCTTGCCGCTGCCGGCCACGTTCGGGACTTTAACCCTATAGATTGCGCCCATGCCGGGCGCACAATGAAAGGGCAACCGGGTATGAAAACCTGGTTGCCCGAAACTACTCAAATTTAATTATGGAACAGCGACTTGCCGCGTCCTGCCGCGCCCTGTTGCTCACTACTGCGCCATGTTGCGCCTTACCACGCACCGCTTATCGGCGGTTCAGATGGCCGGGATATCTATTTCCACTTCCTTTTTAAGCTTGGACGAGCGGTATATGCCGTCGCAGATGGCCTGGTTGAACAGGATTTCCTCGCCCGGCACCGGGGCGGGGCCGTTGGAGATCACCGCGTCTACGAACCCGCGCATCTTTCCAAACCACATATCGATGGGCCTCTCCAGCTCCACGTCGCACAGGTAGCCGTCCATGGGGATGTTTGGCCATACGACGGAATCAATGTGCTGGCCGTTGATATCGGTGAAATACATTACGCGGGAGGGCATGTTGTGCTCTTTCTTGCCGCTGGTGAGCTTGATGGCGCCCTCGGTGCCCAGCCACAGCGTGTCGCCCAGCGTGTCGGCGTGCATGGCCCAACTATCCTTGAACACGAACGTCACGTCGCCTTCCAACCGGACAAGGGCCACTGAAAAGTCGTCCACGTCGAACTTGTCGGCGCCGAGGTAATATTTGGGGTTCGTGCCGAAATGGTTGGTGGCGATGGCCGATACGGTCAGCGGCTTGGGATAACGGATAGCGTGGAGGCACTCGTCGATGGCGTAGCAGCCAATGTCGCCCAGGCAGCCGTAGCCGGCTTTTTCTTTGTCCACAAATGTGCCGAATGGTATTCCGCGCCTGCGCCCGCCGCCGGACTGGACATAATAAATTTTGCCCAGCGCCCCGGACTCTATGATGGCGTCCACTTTCCTGCGCATGAAGCTGTACCGTGGCTGAAAGCCGATGGTGAGGAACTTGCCGGACTTGCGCGAGGCGCGAACCATGTCCACTGCGCCTTGCAGGGTGAACGACATGGGCTTCTCGCACAGCACATGGATGCCCGCTTCCAACAGGGCGACCGCGCACTCGGCATGGGTGGTGTTGTACGTACAGACGCTGGCGCCGTCCATCTCGACGTTTTTGATCAGCTCGGCGACGCTGTTGAACGCCGGGACATTGGGCAGGTCGTACTTGTCAAGAAACGCGCGGGCTTTCCCCGGGGCGATATCACAGGCGCCGACGATTTCTACGTCGTCGAATGTAACATAATGCTTCATGTGGTCCCTTGCAATGCCGCCGGTTCCGACAACGCCTATCCGGATTTTTTTCTGGGTGCTCATACGTAATACCTCCGATTGATGGTGATAGTTTATTTTCAATAATAATATCCATCATATTGATATTAATCAAGGTTTTTTAGCATAATGGGCAAAAAAAAGGGGCATATCGGCTTTTACCGTATGCCCGCAATTGTCAGCTACCGATTATTGGTTCGCCTTCGCCGTCCGCGCCGCCCGCGAGGAGGGCCGGATCGAGCGGATCCATCTCTCCGTCAAGCTCCACGTCCAGTTCAACGTCCAATTCAACACCCAGTCCCACATCTATATCAGTGTCGTCTATACTGTCGATTCCATCCAAGCCGTCCATATCCACATCAATTTCTTCATCAATTTCAACGTCTATATCAACGTCTATGTCATCGTCAATTCCAACGTCTATGTCATCGACTATGTCATTGTCGATGTCGTCGTCTATGTCGACATCTATGTCGACGTCTATGTCGTTGTCCATGACGTTGTCCATGACGTCGTCAATGACACCGTCTATATCTTCGTCCAAGCCGCCGCCGGCCACGTCGCCCGCGTCGTCGTCGTCAACCATGTCGTCGTCCAGGTCCACGTAGCCTTCCAGCGCGTCGTCCTCGGCGCCGTATGCGTCGTCGTCCTCGCCACTGCTTTCACCGCCGTCGTCACCTTCATCGACGCCTCCACGGCCAGCGGCGCGCGCGCGCCCGTATCCGCTCCGGCCTTCGTAATAGCTTTCGTATTCGCCATAACTTTCGTCATCGTCCTCGTCATCAATCACATCAATCGACCCAAATGACCCGGCAGCGCCAAACAGCCCGGACAGCCCGCCCGCAGCATCCGCCGCGACGCTGACCGGCGCGTCGTCGTACGCGCTCTCGATGTCGATCTCCTTGTAGCGCGGCATGCCCGTCCCGGCTGGGATCAGCTTGCCGATTATAACGTTTTCCTTCAAGCCAATCAGCGGGTCCACCTTGCCCTTAATCGCCGCCTCGGTAAGGACGCGCGTCGTCTCCTGGAACGACGCAGCCGACAGGAACGAGTCCGTGGCGAGCGACGCCTTGGTAATGCCCAGCAGCGTGCGTTTGCCGGACGCGGGGGCAAGCCCCTCCGCTTCCACGCGGCGGTTCTCGCTGTCAAATTCGAACATATCGACAAGCCCACCCGGCAGCAGGTTCGTATCCGCGCTGTCGTCCACCTTCACCTTGCGCATCATCTGCCTGACGATGACCTCTATGTGCTTGTCGTTGATCTCGACACCTTGCTGGCGGTACACCTTCTGCACTTCCTGGAGCAGGTAGCTCTGCACGCCCCGCGTACCCTTGATCTTCAATATATCGTGGGGGTTGACCGAGCCTTCGGTCAGCTCGTCGCCAGCCTCGACCACATCGCCATCCGACACTTTCAGGCTGGAGCCGTAGGGGATGACATATGTTTTCGCGTCGCCGCCGTCCGACACCACAGTCAGCTCGCGCTTCTTTTTCGTTTCCTTCATGCTGACCGCGCCCGCTATTTCGCTGATGATGGCAAGGCCCTTGGGCTTGCGCGCCTCGAACAGCTCCTCCACGCGCGGGAGGCCCTGCGTGATGTCGTCGCCGATGACGCCGCCCGTGTGGAACGTGCGCATGGTGAGCTGCGTGCCGGGCTCGCCGATGCTCTGCGCCGCGATGATGCCGACCGCCTCGCCGACGTTCACGTCGAGGCTGGTCGCCAGGTTCATCCCGTAGCACATCGCGCACACGCCCAGCCGCGCGCTGCATGTGAGCACCGAACGGATTTTCAGCGTCCTGATGCCCGCCTCCGTGATTTTGCGGATTTCGGCGTCCTTTAGCATCACATTCCGCTCGACGATGACCTCCCCAGTCTGCGGGTCCGTGATCGCCTCGGCTGTATAGCGCCCAAACAGGCGCTCGCTCAACGGCTCGATGACATTTTTGTTGTCGAGTATGTCCATCACCCAGATGCCGTTCTCCGTGCCGCAGTCCGTCTCGCGGATTATGACGTCCTGGCTCACGTCCACCAGCCGGCGCGTGAGGTAGCCGGAGTCCGCGGTCCGCAGCGCCGTGTCGGCCAGCCCCTTGCGGCCGCCGTGCGTGGAGATGAAGAACTCGAGGACGTTCAGCCCCTCGCGGAAATTCGACTTGATGGGTATCTCCAGCGTACGCCCGGTCGTGTCGCTCATGAGCCCGCGCATACCGGAGAGCTGCTTAATTTGGTTGATGTTGCCGCGCGCGCCTGACTGGGACATCATCTTGATGGGGTTGAACGAGTCGAGGCTCGCGTCCAGCGCCTTTGTGATCCGCTCCGTGGTCTCCGTCCATTTTTCGATGACGGCGTCGTGCCGCTCGTCGTCGGACATGAACCCGCGCCTGTAGTTCATCGTGATATTTTCTATCTCTTTTTCCGTTTCGTCTATGTAGCTGCTTTTCAGCTCGGGGATGATCATGTCCGAAATACCGATGGTGACGGCGGCCTGCGTCGAATACTTGAACCCGAGCGTCTTTATGTTGTCGAGCAGCAGCGCGGTGTCGTTGGTACCGTGGAGCCTGATGCAGCGGTCGATGATGTCGCTGAGCTGCTTGTTGCCGACGAGGAAGTCCACTTCGTACAAGAACTCGTTGCCCGGCGCCTCCCTGTCCACGTAGCCCAAGTCCTGTGGGATGGCCTCGTTGAAGATCATGCGCCCCGGGGTCGTGCCGATAATCTTTGTGCGCATGACGCCGTCGACCATGAGCTTGCGGCGCAGCTTTATCCGCGTATGCAGGCTGATGATCTTATCCTCGAACGCGAGTATGACTTCTTCAGGCGACGAGAACGACTTTCCCTCGCCCGGCTCGCCCTCTTTTTCGATGGTCAAGTAGTAGCTGCCGAGGATCATGTCCTGGGTCGGCACGGTGACGGGGCGGCCATCCTGCGGCTTTAGCAGGTTGTTGGCGGACAACATGAGGAAACGCGCCTCCGCCTGGGCCTCCGCCGAGAGCGGCACATGGACGGCCATTTGGTCGCCGTCGAAATCCGCGTTGTATGCGGTGCAGACCAGCGGGTGGAGCTTTAGCGCGCGCCCTTCCACAAGCACCGGCTCGAACGCCTGGATGCCCAGGCGGTGGAGCGTGGGGGCGCGGTTCAGGAGGACCGGGTGGTCTTTAATGACCTCTTCGAGAATGTCCCAGACGTCGTTCTGGACCCTCTCAACTTTGCGCTTCGCGCTCTTTATGTTGTGGGCCAGGCCTTCGCTGACCAGCTTTTTCATGACGAACGGCTTGAACAGCTCCAGCGCCATTTCTTTCGGCAGCCCGCATTGGTATATCTTCAGCTCCGGGCCGACGACGATAACGGAGCGGCCCGAATAGTCGACGCGCTTGCCCAGGAGGTTCTGGCGGAAGCGCCCCTGCTTGCCTTTAAGTAGGTCGGAGAGTGACTTAAGCGGCCTGTTGCCTGGGCCGGTGACCGGCCGCCCTCGGCGGCCGTTGTCGATCAGCGCGTCGACGGCCTCCTGCAGCATGCGTTTTTCGTTCCTAACTATTATGTCTGGCGCGCCGAGGTCTAGCAGCCTTTTTAGGCGGTTGTTCCTGTTGATCACGCGCCTGTACAGGTCGTTCAAGTCGGACGTGGCGAAGCGGCCGCCGTCGAGCTGCACCATCGGGCGGAGCTCCGGCGGAATGACAGGCACGACGTCCATCACCATCCAGTCCGGCACATTGCCGGAGAGACGGAAAGCCTCGACGACTTCGAGGCGCTTCACGCTGCGGACGCGCTTCTGCCCCCACGCGTCTTTGAGCTCCTCGCGGAGCTGCATGGACAGCTCGTCGAGGTCAATCTCGGCCAGCAGCTCTTTTACCGACTCGGCGCCCATGCCCGCCCGGAAGTTCCCGCCGTAGCGGTCTATGTTTTCGCGGAATTCCTTTTCCGTCAGGATTTGCTTTTTGTACAGCGGGGTCTGCCCCGGGTCCAGCACGACATACGCCGCGAAGTACAGCACTTTTTCGAGCGCGCGCGGGGACATGTCGAGGATCAGGCCCATACGGCTGGGTATGCCCTTAAAATACCAAATGTGTGAGACGGGCGCAGCCAGCTCAATGTGGCCCATGCGCTCCCTGCGCACCTTTGCGCGGGTGATCTCCACGCCGCAGCGGTCACAGATGATGCCTTTGTAGCGGATGCGCTTGTATTTGCCGCAGTGGCACTCCCAGTCCTTCGTCGGGCCGAAAATCCGCTCGCAGAACAGGCCGTCGCGCTCGGGCCTGAGCGTGCGGTAGTTGATGGTTTCCGGTTTCTTTACTTCGCCTTTGGACCATTCGCGGATAATCTCCGGCGAAGCGAGGCCAATTTTTATATAATCAAAATTATTGAGCTCAAACATAATTATCGGTGTCCTCCAATACTATGCTTCTGTTTCATCCGTGGTACTTTTTGCAGGTTTTTTTGGCGCCGTGGCCCTTTTGCGGGGCTTTTTGGCCGGCTCGGCGGGCGCCGCTGCTGCGGGTTCCGCTTCGGCTGACATCGCTGCTGCGGGTTCAGCCTCTGCTGCTACCGTCGCTGTGGACTCCGCCTCTGTTGTTGCCGTCACTGCGGGCTCCGTCTCTGCTGCCGCTTCCGTTGCTGCGGGCGCCGCATCGTCTGACTTCGTCGCTGCGGATTCCGCCTCTGCCGCTTCTGCCGCCGCAGGTTCCGCCGCAGGCTCCGCTTCTACGGGCGCCTCTGTTTTTTTCTTCGCCCTGGACTTCCTCGCCGGCTTTTTAGCCGGGGCCGCCGACTGTTCGGCCGATTGTTCGGCGAGCGGTTCCACCGTTGGCTCTGCCGACAGCGTTATCGCTGGCTCTGTCTCCGTCGACGGCTCCATCGCTGTCTCCGTCTCTGCCGACGCTACCGCCGTCGGTTCAGCCGTCGACGCGTCTTCGGGCATATCCGTTGGTATGTCATCGGGTGAATCGTCTATTAGTTTGCTTGCGAGCTTCTTAATAGCGTTGAGTTCGCTCAACGTCAGCTCCGGAATATCTTCCTCTTCGAAATCCACATCGAATGCGGCGTCGCCGTCCGATTCCGGCTCTTCGTCGTGGGGGGGTATGTTCAATACGGCTGCCATGGAGAGTTCGTCTTCAAACACAGCGCCGATCGCGTGGCCCTCGGACGATGCCGACGCGGCGCCGACCAAAGCTAGCACTTCGGCGTCCACATACTCCTCATCGCCTTCGCTTTCAACATCGACCAATTCGTCGACATCCTCATCTTCAATATCATCTACATCATCTTCAACTTCATCCACATCAATAATATCATCTAAATCATCAATATCGACGATATCGTCAACCACGTCATCAACTTCAACATCATCGACATCGTCAATATCACCAATATCATCAACATCCGCGCCGCCGATGCCAACGCCGATGCCGGCTACTTCGCCTGCTCCCTCGTCGCCCTCGCCGCCATCTTCGCCATCGCCGCCCGCATCTCCAGCATCGCCGATCCCCGGCTTGCTGTCCTCCGCGAACGCTTCATCCAAATCGGCGTCCTCGTCGACTAAAAACGCGCGCGTCTCGCCCTGGCGCCTCCGCGCCTCGTATTGGATCGGCGTGTCCTCCAGCCCTTCTATATTGACATCCAGCGGATCGGAAGCCATATCGTCGGCATTTTCGCGTATGGCGATCTCCTCGCGCTCGTCGGAATACACCTTCACATCGAGCGCAAGGCTCTGCAGCTCTTTGATCAGCACCTTAAAGCTCTCCGGAATGCCCGGCTCCGGCACATTTTCGCCCTTGACGATAGCCTCGTACGTTTTGACGCGGCCCACAATGTCGTCGGACTTGACCGTCAAAATCTCCTGCAGCGTGTACGACGCGCCGTACGCCTCCAGCGCCCACACCTCCATCTCGCCGAAGCGCTGCCCGCCGAACTGCGCCTTGCCGCCCAGCGGCTGCTGCGTCACTAGCGAGTACGGCCCGGTCGACCGCGCGTGTATCTTGTCGTCGACAAGGTGCGCGAGCTTCAGCATGTACATATATCCCACGGTCACGCGGCTGTCGAACGGTTCGCCGGTGCGCCCGTCGTACAGCACGCTCTTGCCGTCCGCGTCGAGGCCCGCCTGTTTGAGCGTCTCGATGATGTCGTCCTCCGAAGCCCCATCGAACACGGGAGACGAAATTTTCCACCCCAGCATCTTGGCCGCGTAGCCGAGATGCACCTCCAGCACCTGCCCGATGTTCATGCGCGACGGCACGCCCAATGGGTTCAGCACTATCTCCAGCGGCGTCCCGTCCGGCAGGAACGGCATGTCCTCTTCGGGCAGTATGCGCGAAATGACGCCCTTGTTGCCGTGGCGGCCGGCCATCTTGTCCCCAACGGATATCTTGCGCTTCTGCGTGATGTACACGCGGACCAGTTGGTTCACCCCGGGCGAGAGCTCGTCGCCGTTCTCCCGTGCGAACACCTTGACGTCCACGATGATGCCCGCCTCGCCGTGCGGCACGCGCAGCGAAGTGTCGCGCACCTCGCGCGCCTTTTCGCCGAATATCGCGCGCAGCAGCCGCTCCTCCGCCGTCAGCTCCGTTTCGCCCTTGGGCGTCACCTTGCCGACCAGGATGTCGCCGGCGCGCACCTCCGCCCCGATGCGGATGATGCCGCGCTCGTCCAAATCCTTTAGCACGTCCTCGTTCACGTTGGGGATGTCGCGCGTGATGTCCTCGGGCCCGAGCTTGGTGTCGCGCGACTCGGCCTCGTACTCCTCTATGTGGATAGACGTGAAGACGTCGTCCATGACGAGCTTTTCGCTAATCAAGATGGCGTCCTCGTAGTTGTAGCCCTCCCATGTCATGAAGCCTATCAGCACATTGCGCCCCAGCGAAATCTCGCCCTTGTCGGTCGACGGGCCGTCGGCGATGATCTCGCCGCTTTTAATGATGTCGCCCTTATGTACCAGCGGGCGCTGGTTGATGCAGGTGCCCTGGTTAGAGCGCTTGTATTTAAGCAAGCGGTAGTTGTCGCGCTTGCCGCTGGGGTTCTTGACCACGATGTCGTTGGCTGAAACCTTTTCCACCTCGCCCTCGGTGTGCGCGAGCACGACGACGCCGGAATCGCAGGCGGCCTTGTATTCTATGCCGGTGCCGATGATCGGCGACTCGGGCTTTATTAATGGGACGGCCTGGCGCTGCATGTTCGAACCCATCAGGGCGCGGTTGGCGTCGTCGTTTTCCAGGAACGGGATGAGGGCGGTCGCGACCGAGACGAGCATCTTGGGCGATACGTCCATGTAGTCGACCTTTTCATTGTCCACTTCCTGGATCATGTCCTGATAGCGGATGACGACGCGGCTGTTGACGAAGCGGCTCTCCTCGTCGAGGGGCTCGTTCGCCTGGGCGATAACGAACATGTCCTCTTTGTCCGCTGTAAGGTATTCGATGATGTCCGTTACGACGCCGCGCGACTGGTCGACCTTCCTGTACGGCGCCTCGATGAACCCGTACTCGTTGACGCGGGCAAATGTGCTGAGCGAGCCGATCAACCCGATGTTCGGGCCTTCAGGCGTCTCTATGGGGCACATGCGGCCATAGTGGGAGTGGTGTACGTCGCGGACCTCGAAGCTCGCGCGCTCGCGCGACAAGCCGCCCGGGCCGAGAGCCGAAAGGCGACGCTTGTGCGTCAGCTCGTCCAGCGGGTTGGTCTGCTGCATGAACTGCGAAAGCTGCGAAGAGCCGAAAAACTCTTTGATCGCGGACGTCACCGGCTTGATGTTGATCAGCGCCTGCGGCGTCACGATATCGATGTCCTGGATGGTCATGCGCTCGCGCACGACGCGCTCCATGCGCGCGAGCCCGATGCGGAACTGGTTCTGCAGCAGCTCGCCGACCGAGCGGAGCCGCCTGTTGCCCAGGTGGTCGATGTCGTCGGTCGTGCCGATGCCGTAGTTGAGGTTTATGAGATAGCTGAGCGAAGCCAGCACGTCGTCTGGCGTCACATGCTTTGGCACCAGTTCGTCGTATTGGTCGCGGATCGCCTTTTTTATTTCGGCCGGTTTTTTGTATTCGCTGAGGATGCCTTGCAAGACGTCCCAGGAGACCTTATCGGTCGTCGGGATGTCCGGGACGTCGAACTTGACGTGCGCCTTCAATGTGACGGTGCGGTTGCCGATGACGCGCACGGCGCGCCCCTCGATGAACAGGTCCACCGCGTTGATGCCGCAGTCCTGTATGGCCAGCGACAGCTCGTCAGTGAGCACGTCGCCCGTGTTGGCCAGCACCTCGCCGGTGTTTTCGTCGACGATGGTTTTCGCCGCAGTGTATCCCGTTATCCGCGAGGCGAGCGACAGCTTTTTGTTGTATTTATATCGGCCGAATTTCGCCATGTCGTAGCGGTTCGGATCAAAAAACAGCGAATTGAGCAGCGAGCGCGCGCTGTCCACCGTCGGCGGCTCGCCCGGGCGCAGCCTTTTGTAAATCTCGATCAGGCCCTCTTCGACCGATTTTGAATTGTCTTTTTCCAGAGTGCGCAACAACCGCTCGTCCTCGCCGAGCAGGTTGATGATCTCCATGTCCGTGCCGTAGCCCAGCGCCCGCAGCAGCACCGTGAGGTGGAGCTTGCGCGTGCGGTCGATGCGCACGGAAAGCACATCGTTGGAGTCCGTTTCGTATTCGAGCCACGCGCCCCGGTTGGGGATCACGGTGGCGGCGTACAGCTTCTTGCCGCCTGCACGGTCCAGCTTCATATTGTAATATACGCCGGGCGATCGGACGAGCTGGCTGACAATGACGCGCTCCGCCCCGTTGATGATGAATGTGCCATTGGCCGTCATGAGCGGGAAATCGCCCATGAAGATTTCCTGTTCCTTAACTTCGCCGGTCTCCCTGTTGTGCAGCCTTACTTTAGCTTTTAGCGGCGCCGCGTATGTCGCGTCGCGCTCCTTGCACTCCTCCACGTCATATTTGGGACTTTTGTCGAGCAGATAATCCGTAAATTCCAGCACGAGATTGCCCGAATAGTCCGTAATCGGGGAAACGTCTTTGAATACCTCCCTCAGCCCGCTGTCCAAAAACCATTGGTACGACTTTTTCTGCACCTCGATAAGATTAGGCATCTCAAGGACTTCAGCGATTTTTGAATAATCCATCCTCGCGACCCTGCCCAGTTGCATGGCACGAACCATAAGATACTCACCTCAGTATAAAAATGTAATTGACGGGCGACAACATTAGACTTTTAGTAGTATTATTAAAAGTAGAGTGTCAGCGCAACACAAAAGAAAATAGCATTCTATGATAACATAGATTGCAATGTCAAGTCAACATAAATTTTAAAGACTGCCAATTCGGCGTTAACGGTTCGGCGGGGAGGGCAGGCGCGGGCGGGTGCGAGCATTACAGGTCAAACCTTTACCTTGCGCCTGCGTTCCTGTCTGTACACTACGCCAGGTCGTTAATCGCCTCTTTGAGCATCGTCGGGATTTCGAGGTGGTATTCGCACCACGGCAGGCACTGTCCGCACTCCACGCACTCGTTGAAGTTTCCGGTGGCCTTTTTGAACTCGTCCTTATATGTGAGCGTGGCATATCCGAGACTCGTCGACACCTGATAGCGCCCATGCACGCCGAGCATCTGCGGGAAATTTACACCATGCGGGCACTCGAACTTTTCGAGGCAGTGCATGCATTCGCGGCAGATCGTCCTCAAATAGGGCGACACGCGGCTGGCGCGGTCGCGCATTTCCTTGCGCTCTTCGGCGGACAGCAGCGGCATGCCGGACGCTGCGGCGTTTTCCAGATACTCCGCGAGCGAGCGCACGCCGGCGTCTATTGTGGAAACATATGGGTTGGACAGGCAGAAGCGCGTCATTTCCGTATAGCCCAGGCCCGTGACCTCTTTGAGCTGTTTGAAGATGGCGACGGAGCCGTTTCCGTTGTAAGCCTTCATATTAATAACGCCCATGCCGCGCTCGCCGGCCAGCTTGATAAGGTCGACCGGGCCGCCCTCGCCGAGGATGTCGCTGTATACGTTGTACGGCAGCTCGCACGCGTCGAACTTGCCTGTTTCTATGGCTTTCTGGATGGTCGGCCCGTCGTTTTGGTGGCTGGAAAAGCCAACAAAATTGATACGGCCTTCCGCTTTCACTTGCTGAGCGTAGTCTGGGACGTTGGTCGAAATTATCGAGCCCCAGCGCTCCTCGCTGATACCATGCAAAAGGTAGCAGAGGCGTATCTCGGTCGTTCCGATGTACAATTTGCCGTCTTTTTGCGTAATTTGCAACCTGTTGTACGATTCGCGCAGATGCTGGTCAAATACATCAGGGGTGTAGCCATGCCCTTTTGTTATGATAAGCAGGGGCTCGTCGATGTCCGTGCGCGCGGATATGACCTCGCCCAATATTTTTTCGCTGCTGATCATCGGCACAGAGCCCTGCTCGCTGTCATACGCGCGGGCGGTGTCTATGCAGTTGACGCCCTGATCGAGTATGTCGTTTACCAGTTTTTTGCATAGGTCGATGTCTTTTAGCATGCGCAGGTTCATCGCCCCTAAGGACACTTCCGAAACCTCCATGCCGTTTTTTCCGAATGGCCTGCGTTTTACATTTGTTTTCATCAGATAATCGCCTCCTCGATACAGCATATTTTATAACATTGGACGCCCGATGTCCAGGCGGCCATTTTACTCTAATGTGGGGCAAGCCCCACACCCCAATCGGCTCGGCGAAGCGCGGTTCCCTCGCCTAACGCCTGCGATGCGGGCGGGGGCGGCGGAGTGGGACGCGGGCGAACGTTGTTCGCCCCTACGGGGTTTGGCGGTTGAATATTCTTTCGTGCAACTGTTCAATGGTCGGGCTGTATTCGCCTGCGGTGCTGACGCGGTGTGTGGGTGCGTCCAGGTGGGGCGGCTCGTATGGCGTTATTTCCGGCGGCGCACCGCCGGCGCGGGCGGCGTTTACTCCCGGGTCCCCGTGAAAATATACCCGCTTCGGATCAGCCAGCCCCCGCTCTAAATATCTTTCGGTGGCAAGCTCGTCGCCCGCATCGCATATTATCACGTTAACGTTGGCTTTCTGCATGAACGGCCCGAGCAAAAAGGACCACACAGTATGCTGGAAAGCCGCCTCAATGACGACGGAAACGCCGCCGTCAACCAGCACCGCCAATGCGTCAAAATAAATATCATTGGCCATCTTGTTCACATCCGGCCCGAGCTCCGAATGGCTTTTGCCATGGGTATGCACATAGCCTTCTTTAACCCTGTCCCGGCTGAACACTGGCATATAGAGCGCGTCGCCAAGCCTCTGCGCCAGCGTGGTCTTACCGGATCCCGGCCTGCCCGTAACGACAATCAAATATGGTTTGTTCATGATCAAATCATCCCCTTGATCTGCTTGAGTTGTAGTTTTTTATGAGCACTTCGTCAATGGCGCCGCGCTTGCCTGCGTTGGAGTTTATCGCCCGCTTCGCCCCCACGACGATTATGTGGTAGTCTTTGTACAAATCTAAAATAAAATCCGTCGCTGCGTTTGAAAGCAGAAATTTTACCCCACGGGCGTTCAGGCTGTCGCAGCACCGCTTCAACCGTATTTGTTCGCCCCTATCAAAGCCGCCTATGCTGTAGCCGGTGAAATTCGCGGTACCGGACACAGGGTCATATGGCGGGTCGAGATATACAAAGCAGTTGTTTGCAACCCGGTCCAAGTTGGCCGCAAAATCTTCGCTGTACAGTTCAATGTTGTGCATGCAAAGGTATTCGCTCGCGGCCCGCAAAGCTGCCTCATTTACTATGCCCGGATTCTTATAACGGCCAAATGGGACATTGAATTCGCCGGCTGAGTTGACCCGGAACAGGCCGTTGTAGCATGTCTTGTTAAGATAAATCAACCTCGCGGCTTTTGCCGTTTTAGATAACTGCCGATAGCTGTCCTTGTCGCGGTCCAAGTCCCTGGTCGCATAGAAATGCTCCCGTGTATATTCGTGTCTACCGAGTGCGGCGATCAACGACTCCACGTCATCGCGGACGGTTTCATATACCGATATCAGCTCCGCATTTAAATCATTCACGATGGCATTCTTCGGCTGGACGGCGAACAGCACCGCGCCGCCGCCCAAAAACGGCTCGCAGTACGATGGCATCGTTTCCGGCAGCATGCATGTTATTTCAGCTATTAACTGGCGTTTGCCGCCCACCCACTTAACAAACGGAGAGATATGGTTGTTCAAGAGAAAAATTCGTCTATCGCCCTGTTCGCGGCGCCGACCCAGGCCGTCAGGTTGCGTACGTCGCCGCTAACGGTGCTAATGTCTTTTAGTGTGATTTCGCAGGGCGTATTGTGCCGCCGGCACGCCTCCAGCACGCGGCGCAGTTCAGCAGCCACGGCGTCGATGTCGCACCCACCCGCTACGAACGCGGGATTCGGCTTGTAGGAGAACACATAGTCGCCGCCAATCTCGCTCGCGGCGCGTTCCGGGTCCGCCCAGGGCGTAATGGATATTTTACGTAAATTCTTAAAGCGCTTGCGGAGCAGCCCGATCTTTCGGTCCAGCGGCTCGCAACAGCCATAGTAGCTCAGCCCGCATGGGTCGAACAGGCGCTGCATGTACTGCAGATCGAATTCGTCGTGCATCTGCGGGGATACCACGGCGAAAATCTGCGCCATCCCGCGCGCCCATACGTCCTTTTGCCGCACATGCTCCCCGTCAAAATCTGCGGCGGGCAGTTCGTCTGTCAGCGCGGGCGTACAGTGCAGATAATACGGCTCGACTTCAAGTACGCCGAGGCGCTCATATTCGGTATGCAGCCGCTCAAAATACCGCGTGAACGCGTCTGCGGCTGCGTGGCTGTAGTCCGGGTCGTCCACCAGGTCGTCAAGCGTCTTTTGGACGCTGTGGTACACGGGAATGATGTCCCACATGGCGCTGTAGAGGCTTACCCCGCCTTGCCGGATAGGTAGGATGCCGTCAAACGCCTCGTGTGCAGCTTCCAGGTTGGC
Source organism: Oscillospiraceae bacterium (assembly GCA_009777515.1). Taxonomy (GTDB): domain Bacteria; phylum Bacillota; class Clostridia; order WRLR01; family WRLR01; genus WRLR01. Next base: position 14,265 of record WRLR01000083.1, read on the forward strand.
TGCGTTCTGTGGCCCGTCGAGCGAGGGCGTCGGCATTTGTATCTTTTGCAATGACTCTATGTCGGGTATTTGATCGTAATATGCGTGCGCGCGAATGGACGATCCGCTGATAGAGTCAATCGTATCTTCATCGACGCTCAAACCGAACCCGGTGTCTTTTACAACGACAGGAACGGAAAAATACGGCGGCAGGGTGTAGTCCGCCATGAAATGCTCCTTTTGGTACAGCACTTGCAACAGGCGGTACTCCAGCCCGCGCGCGCGTTCATCAACGCAATGTGGCGTCAGGTCCGGGCTGCCGTCCAGCTCGCCCCAGGGCACCTCAAAAACGTTGACAAGCGGCCGGTCGACGCCGAGCCCGTTGATTTTTTTGGCGCGCGCCTCGCGCTCGCGCATGCCCGCTCCCAGCGCAGCCTCCGCGTAGCGCTCAGCCAGGGCGCGAAGCCTTTCCTTGTCATTTTTGTTAAACATTATCATCCCCCCCGATATAATATGTGATTTTGTATTTGCGGCTAAAATTGCCGCTGCCTCTGGTGGCGTTTTGATTTTATGGCAGCGATTTTACCGGCTAGATGGCGGATCACAGTGAACAGCACCGGGATGCAACACATAAGCGGAATGAGCAGGACAGCGTCCCGCAGCCTGGGGGTGTCGATCCACATATATGGCATAAAAACGATAAGGCATGCAGAGAACACCGCCACATACGAAAAATATAACAGGAGCTGTTTACCATAGGGGTTCGACAGCAAAAACAGCGCGTAGAACCCCGTTGCGCCTGTCATGACCACGCGCATCATCGCGATTTCCTGCGACGATAATTCGGTAAGCCCCCCTATTATATGTATGAGTAGTATATTTACGACGATGGTCAGCGCGGCCGGCACGGAAAATTTCATGATATTTTGCCCGAACCGACCTTCCGGCCTTGCGAAATTCTTTCTCAACGTAATAAAAAATGATGGGACGCCCACGGTGAACACATTGATCGGCGTCACCTGCAGCGGCGCAAATGGGTATGGCGCGGGCATGAAAAGGTACAGCAGCGACAGGACAGTCGAGTAGATTGTTTTTATCAGATAGAGCGCCGAAACCGTCTCGATATTGTTGATGACTCTCCTGCCCTCATGCAGTATTTCTTTCATGGCCGAAAAATCCGAATCCATCAATACAAAATCACCGACGCCACGCGCCGCGCCGCTCCCGGAACGCATGGCGATGCTGCAGTCCGCTTCTTTCATCGCCAGCACGTCGTTGACGCCGTCGCCCGTCATGCAGACCGTGTGCCCGCCACGTTTCAGCGCCGCGACCAGCTCTTTTTTTTGCCTGGGCGACGCCCGCCCGAACACGGTATACCGACCGGCGATATCGTCGTATATTTGCTCGGTCATTTCAGCTTGCTCGGGTTGCGCGGCGGACAGAGCGGACAGATCTGACAGGGCGGACAGATCGTAATAATGCTCGGCGCCGTCCAAGCCGGCTTTTTTTGCGATGGCGGAAACGGTCAGCGGATCGTCGCCGGAGATGACTTTCATGGCCACGCCTTCGTCTTTAAAAAAATTGAATGTTTCGGCAGCTTCTGGCCTGAGCACATCAGACAGCGCCACCATCGCTACGAGTTCCAGCCCATCCGGCAAACTAGCCGAAGCTGTGGCGCCTTCAGCTTTCACAGGCGCATCCGCATCAGCAGGCGCATCCGCGAACGCGCCCTCTTTAGAATGCATTAAAAACAAAACCCGCAGCCCGTCCCCTGTAAGCGCCTCAACCGTTCCCATTGGGACGCCGCGCCCGCCAGGCATGACGACGCCCGGCGCTCCCAGCACATAGCTGCCCTCCTGTGCGTAACTGACGCCGCTCCATTTGCGTTCCGACGAAAACGGCACGACTGACGACACTTGCCAATCCGAACCCCGCCCGGCGGCACTGGTAAGCGCCGGAGCGCTTTCAAGCGAAGTGGCGCTGGCCAGCAGCGCCAGGGCGCTTTCAAGCGCTTTTGATACTGCGTTATTTTCCCGCAGCGCCCCCTGCATCTGCCTGAGCGCCTCCTCCGCCTCGCCCCGCTCCCGCCCGGCGGCCGGGATTATATCAACCAGCTCCAGCGCGCCGTCCGTGATTGTGCCGGTTTTGTCCAGGCAAATGACGTCCGTCCTGGCAAGCGTCTCTATGCCAGGCAATGTCTGAACGAGCGCCGAGGCGCGAGCCAACCGCAGGGCGCCGACGGTCAGCGCGACGCCGGTCAGCAGCACCAGCCCTTCGGGTATCATGCCAATCATAGCAGCGGATGCGCCGAGGACAGCTTCCGGAACGCCGCCGCGCCACCTCTTCAAAAACAGGAGCGCCCCCAGCGGGATAATAACAAATGTGAGAGTGCGGATTATGCGTTTAATCGTGCGCATCATGGGGGTCTGCTGCCGCTTGCCGCCTTTTGCCTCTATGGCCAGCGTATTGGCGTAGCTTTGCCCGCCTACCGCCGTGACGCGCGCATAGGCGCTGCCCGCCGCAGCGAAGCTGCCCGAAAGGAGGGGCTGCCCGGTCTTTTTAGACACATTCCCCGATTCGCCCGTCAAAAGCGATTCATTCACCTCAAGCCCGTTTGACTGTAGCACTGCAGCGTCCGCGTATATCTGTTCGCCCGACGATATAAATAAAATATCGTCGAGGACGATGTCCCTCTGCGGCACTATCGTTTTTTTGCCGTCGCGTATTACGCCGACCGAACCTTCGGACAGGATGGACAGCTTATCAAGGGTGCGCTTCGCGCGAATTTCCTGTATGACGCCCATCAGCGTGTTGCATACGGCGACGCCAAAGAAGAGCGCGTTGCGCCCGTACCCGACAAGGACCAGCAGCACCGCCAAGGACAGGTTGACGATATTGAACAATGTAAATACGTTGTTATAGACGATGGACGACAGCTTAGGCGTTATCCCCTTCGGTGCGATATTTACGGCGCCCGCCTCGAGTCGCTCTCGCACTTGTCCATCGGTCAGGCCCGCATGCAGGCTGGCTTCTACGCGCGCGAACGGCAGCGGCGGCGGGGCAAATGCCGCTTTTGACACAGTCGCTGATAACCGATGTTTGCTGCTTTGCAATCGCATAAAATAATTATCCGTATTCAACCATTGGGGGGCTCGTGCGCGCTTAAATAAACAAGAAGCCAAAAGATGAGCGCGAAGCCCATCTTTTGGCACTAATTTTAGTCCCAAAATGCCGTTCCCCTATATTTTGACACCTAGCCTCAGCTAGGTGGGTGCCCCGATGGCTATGTTCTGCCTTCCCCCGCCGTTGCCGGCGCCTTGGTGGCGACGGTCGGAATTATGCTGAGGCCTGGCATATTCAACCGAAACAAGAGCTCCCGTTGGTGAAATGTAGGTTCAAAATAATAGGTTTATCCGAACATTTCAGGAACTTTGTACCTATTAACTTGTTAACATGAATTCATTTTACATCATTTCATCAAAAAACACAACCTGTGCGTATGATAATTTCGCTTTAAAGTTTTTAAAGTTTTACCGACGTTACTGTCCACATTTTATGGTTTTAGCATCACCTTACATGCGTTTTCGTCGTGGCAGGCGGTGCGGAACGCAGCGTCCGCTTCGCTCAGGTCATATGTATGGGAAATGAGCGGCTCAATTTTGACGTACCCTTTGACGACCGCGTCGAGCGTCTTCGCTATCCACCAGGGGCGGTCGTGCCCCACGCGGTGCATCAGCGCAAGGGTGCGGATGTCAAAACCGTCGTTGTGCCAGCGGTCAATGCTCATACGCACGGGATCGAGCACCCAACTGTACAGCCCCAAAATGCCGCCGTGCCTGAGTATCTCCGTCCCTGTCTCGATGGTTTCCCCATAGCCTGCGGCCTCGACCACCACGTCGACGCCATAGCCATCCGTTAATTCAAGCACGACGTCCAAGACATTTTCGGACTTCGCATTGACCGTTATATCGGCGCCCATTTTCTTCGCGAGCCCAAGCTTCCCGTCCACAACGTCGACGACAATCACTTTATGCGCGCCCTTGGCTTTGACGACCTGTGCGATTATCTGGCCCGCGAAACCGGCTCCGATGACCGCGACCGTGTCGCCCAGCTCCACCCCGGACACCATCCCGGCATACACGGCGCATGCTATCGGCTCCCCCAGCGACGCGGTCTGCATGTCCATGCCGTCCGGTACGGCAATGACCCCGTAGCCGTCGTGCCGGATGCGTGAGACCCAGTAGTCGGCCATCGTGTTCTTCCAGCCAAACGACATGACCTTGTCACCGGGCTTAAACTCGCTAACAGCGGCGCCCACCTCCACGACCTCGCCGGCGCCCTCGTGCCCGATGAGAATGGGATATGCCGAATGGGACTCATTTTCGATATTCGACGTGTCCTTCACGGCGTGCGGCTTTGGCATGTGTCCCAAATAATAGTTTTTGTCCGTCCCGCAAATCGAGGACATGTAGGCCTCCACCAGTATTTCATTGTCCCCGGCGGCCAGCGTCTCCTCCCTGATGCTGATCCTGTTCGGCCCCTCGACGCATACAACCCTTGTTTTCATTGGATTTTCCCTCCTTACGCGTATTTCCTGTTAGTCGATCGTAAAAGCCGGCATTTTACGGGCGAACACTGTTCGCCCCTACAACATTTTGTATATATGCAAAATTGGCTGCCCATATGTAGGGACGCACATTGTGCGT
>WRLR01000084.1 GCA_009777515.1 Oscillospiraceae bacterium
AGCCCGCCAGCCAGTACCACAATATTCATCTTTTGCGTGTCCCTTCAATGATATGTCGGTTATGTCGCATTTCATGAAAATGATAACAGACGCGCCGCCCGAGGTCAAACGAGAGGTCGAACGCCGCCATCATGTATTGCAATTAACCTGTTTTGCTTGTATGGCGCCCTTTTGCTATAATGGGCGCAAACGAAGGGGGGCTGCGCATGAATATCCTGTTTATCGATATCGACACGCTGAGGCCGGACCACATGGGGTGCTACGGCTACAAGCGCAACACCACGCCTAATATGGACGCAATCGCGCGGGAGGGCGTTGTTTTCAACAATTACTATTGCTCGGACGCGCCATGCCTGCCGTCGCGCGCAAGCCTTGTCAGCGGGATGCTCGGCATCCGGCACGGCGCGGTCGGGCACGGCGGCACAGCGGCGGACATGCGCATTATTGGCGGCGAGCGGGGTTTTCGCGACGACAACAACAGCCACAACCTGTGGAACATATTCCGGAAGGCGGGCATGTACACTGCGTCGATCAGCACGTTCCCGGAGCGCCACTCGTCATATTGGTTCAGCGCTGGGTTTCACGAAATGCACAACGTCGGCAAGGGCGGCATGGAGTCGGGCGAGCTAGTGTTGCCCGTGGCGCTCGACTGGCTGGAGCGCTGCGGCAGACGTTACGGCGCGGGCGGGAGCGGCGTAAGCACCGGGAGCGCCGTAAGCACCGGGAGCAGCGTAAGCACCAGGAACGCCGCAGGCAGCGGTGGCGGCTGGTTTTTACATTTGCATTTGTGGGACCCGCACACGCCATACCGCGCCCCGGCGGAGTTCGGCAACCCGTTTGAAAATGTGCCCCTCGGCAACTGGATTGACGATGCCGCACTGCGTCTGCACCTGGCGCACGTCGGGCCGCACAGCATCAACGAGATCAATATGTACAACTCCGACGAGTCGGACGAATATCCTCGCCATCCGGGCAGCGCAAAGGACATGGTGGGCGTGAAAAGGCTGTTCGACGGCTATGACTGCGGCGTCCGCTACGCAGACGAGCTGATCGGCAAGGTGTTCGACAAACTGAAGGCGCTGGGCATATATGACGAAACCGCCGTCATCATCACATCGGACCACGGCGAGAACATGGGCGAGCTTGGCATATACGCGGAGCATGCGACGGCAGATCACGCCACATGCCATATCCCGATGATCATCAAGTGGCCGGGCGCAAAAGCCGGCAGCGTGGACGACGGACTACATTATAATATCGACCTGGCCCCCACAATAGCGGAGCTGCTGGGCGTAGCAGCCAATAAAAACTGGGACGGCGTGAGCTATGCCGGGGCAGTCGAAAGCTGCGGCTCAGGCGGCAATAAGTATGATGCAAACGGGGGGCGCGAGTTCCTCGTCCTCTCGCAAATGGCGCATGTGTGCCAGCGCTCCGTGAGGTTCGGCGACTGGCTGTATATGAGGACATATGACGACGGCTTGCATCTGTTCGACAAGGAAATGCTGTTTAACATCAAGGACGACCCCTTTGAGCAGCACAATGTCGCATCGGCGAACGCCGACATATGCTGCAAAGGGGCAAAATACCTGCTCGACTGGTTCGACAATATGATGACCCTCTCAGACAGCGCGGTCGACCCGATGCGGACCGTGCTCAAGGAGGGCGGCCCGTTCCACGCGCGGGGGCATCTTGACTCATACTGCGCGCGCCTGGAGGCGACGGGCCGGGGCGAGGGGGCTGCCCGCCTGAAGGCAAGGCGCGAAGCTGGGTGGCTGTTCGGCGTAGCGTCGACACCGTAATATAATAAACATTAAGCATTATACTTTATGCATTAGGTATTAACCATTATGCATTAATCGTATTCAACGCCCGTCAGTTCCGCGTCGGCAGTTGCTTCCATAAATCGGACAATCTCATCCAAGCAATGCCTCGCGTGGGCGGCCTCGCCAGAAACGACTGCGACGCCGACGGTCAGCGTTTGGCGGACGTCCTGCGTGTCGACCTCTGCAACGGAGGCGTTGAAGCGTCGCCGCGTTTTATCGATGAGGCTCCTGCCGACCTGGCGTTTGTCCTTTAACGACCCCGCGTGCGGGATCCAAAATGTAAGTTTAGCGGATATCGTATACATTATATGAACTCAATATGAACGCTAAATGAACGCCATATGAACGCCACCTTTTGCGCCACCCTTTGCATCGCGTATCTTGCCCGTAACATTGCGTATCTTGTCCAATGCTCATTGCATGTTTCATTACTTGGTTACTTGGTTAATTGCTTTTGTATCTTTTGTATCTGTCCGTTGTATTGCGTATCTTTTATGTTATGTATATAGTATAATGCATCCTGACGTCCAATAACCACCCCGGAGGATGACACAATCAGCGAATTGTCCCGCAACCCGATCCGCATGGTGCGCGACGCGGCAGTCAGCATAAAAGGGAACGCCCGCTCATGCGTTTTCATGGAGCCGCTCTTCACGATACCGCATACGATGTATACCAGCTATATGACGCTGTATATGCTCGAGCTGGGGCTGAACAAGTCCCAGGTGGGGATGATTACATCGCTCGGGCTGGCGGCACACATCTTCTTCGCCCTCATCAGCGCGTATATTACCGATAAACTGGGCCGCAGATACACCACGCTTATATTTGACACGATCGGCTGGGTCGGCTCGCAGTTAATTTGGGCGTTAGCGCAAAATATCTACTTTTTCGCCGCCGCTTCCATTGTAAACGCCTTTGGCCGCATAGTGATGAACAGTTGGCACTGCCTGATGCTGGAGGACAGCAAGCCCGCCATCAGGGTGCACGTTTTCAATTTCCTCCAGATCGCCGGCATACTGGCAGGTTTTTTCGCACCTTTCGGCGCCCTGTTGATAAACCGGATGACATTGATCCCCGCCATGCGCGCGATGCTCCTGTTCAGCATAGTCAGCATGATAGCCCTCTTTTACATCCGCCACAACTTTGTCACCGAGACGGAAATGGGCAAGCAAAAAATGGAAGAAATGAAAGGCGTCAGCATGTGGGGCGTGTTCAAAGCATATGTACCGGCGATTAGGCGCATATTAAAAGAAAGGCTGCTGGTCATCGCATTGCTGCTGCGTTCGCTGAACTTCATACAGTTGACCATCAGGAACACGTTCCTTGCCGTGCTGGTCACGGAGAGGCTGGGCTTCCCCACGGAGACGATGGCGGTGTTCCATGTATTCGGCGCCATAGTCACACTCGTCACCCTGACGCTTATCACCCCGTACCTTTCGCAAATTACGCGGCGCTGGCCCATATCGCTGGGGATTTTCTTTCATATCGGGGCGACGGCGGTGCTGCTGCTCTCGCCCCCGGCGCAGAACTACCCCCTGCTCGTCCTGAGCGCCATCCTCATCGCGCTGGGGACGGGCATAGCCGCGCCGCGCATCGACGCGCTGGTCGCGAACACAATCGCCAACGAGGACCGCTCGATAGTCAACGCGATCGTGTCGGTCATCATTTTGCTGCTGTCGACGCCGTTCGGATATATCGGCGGCATCCTCTCCGACATAGACCCGCGCCTGCCGTTCCTATTAACGCTGTCGGTTTTCCTGGTGTGCCTGATGCTGCTCCGCGTCGCGGCCTCATACGAAAAGCAGCGCGATACAGCAGCGGTGGTGTGAAATAACAAACACAAAAAGTATTCCTACAGGGTGCGGTCAGCTTTGAACATTATTACTATGTTTTCCGCCGAGAAGTCCTCCTGCAGGTTGTGGCGGAGAGTAAAACGCTCTTAACTCCGCCGAGGAATAAACTGTATCCGTCCCATCTTTCACTGAGCCTAATACGTGTTATCAATTTCGATTGTAATATTTTCTTATTCTTCAAACCCTGAATCCCTGACCCTCAAAGTCTGGCAGTTTTCGGAGATAGTCCTCACGGTCTGCTGTGTGAATCCGTCAGAAGATTCGGCTTCGACTTCAAGCGATGCCTTAACTGTCGCGCCATCGACTGACGATAAATGCTGGATTATTTCATCAACATATTTTTGCACATCGCGGTTGATCCGCGTCGTATCAAGGTCGGCTGACATATAAAACCGTTTGTTTTTCGGGGATGGCGAATCTTCACGGGCTTTGTTTGCAACTCCACTTTGCGTGGCGCGATCATCCACGGTTTTGCGGAGCGTCGGGCGGGTATCGTACCAGAAACGGTCGGCGGCGCACAACCTCAAAACCCTCGTTTGCCGCGACCGGTTTCCAAATCGACTCCATGCGTCCAAAGGTATGCTCTATCGTTTCTAGTGCTATCTTGCCCGCGTTGCCGCCAATTTCTATTTCGGATTCCGGGATTGTTGCGACCACGAGACTGTTCTTGCTTACCCTAGCCGCTTCGGTCACTTCCTGTGCGTAGTACACTGTAGTTGGATAATCAAGAGATACGGATTTTTTTAACTTCCGAAAATGTCCTTTTCATACCATCTTAAAAAAATCTTGGCTTTTTCGTGTATCCCATAGCCTAGTTACTCTCCATCCTCATCAGCTTCTTCAATTGCCTTCAATATCTCGTCGTAATTTGCGGCGCGTTCCTCTTCGCCATAAAGCTCTAATCCTATGTCACGTTCGATAGAATCAATTTTCTCTATCAGGATAGGTATATCATCAAATGCAGTCTGCCATATTGTCTCGAAATTGACAGCTTCATAATCGTGGGATATAACATTCCTGGTTTGACGTATAGCAGCCCAAGGAATGTCATTATACTGCGTTTTTACGCTGTCAGACAATGCGCGTACTAATTCCCCGATGTTCGCTATTGTCATGGCTACAGCACGTTTTGTAATTTCGTTTTGCTTGAAAGTATCAAAATCCATATCTCTAATAAAGTCCGTTATATGCCGTGCTTCAACTCGAATTTTATACAAAATACGTTTATCCCTTAGTTCCATAACATTTCACCACCTTATCAATTTTCAGTATCGTGTCTTTTGGCAAGGGTAACTTAAGTACATCTACTTTTGTATGTAGTGCTTCTTCCAAATCCGACATCAAACCTGAGACTGTAAACAATGAAATGTGAGGAGCATGAAAGATAACCAGTAAATCCAAGTCGCTTTCTTCCTTTTGCTCCCCTCGGGCATATGAGCCAAAATAATAGGCACTGTTAATTCCATAAATGGGCGCAGCTTTTTTTACTGCTTCAACTATCTGTTCATGTGTCAACATTGTGATCTCACCCTCTTTTCAATATGACATCGGCGCCGCCGACCAACTCAACAATATCATAATTCACACTCGTCGCTGCGAAGTCCGGGCGTTCGAGGAATGGCTTTTTTAGGTATATGGTTTTCGTACTAAAATCAGGATGCGGGCTGGAAGCCCGCGTACCCAGGTCTAGCTCCACCTCGACGATTGCCAATATATATTCGTCCGGCTTGTTGAGGGCGATCAATATCTCGTTTTTGCTGACGGTCACAGTGGCAGCGCCTGCTGATCTTCCCTTTAACTTGATTAAAATGTTCTTGACAACGCCGTTCCTACAGGGTGCGGTCGGCCTTGAACATGGCTACTATGTTTTCCGCTGGGACGTCCTCCGGCAGGCTGTGGCAGGGGGCAAAGCGCCCCTACAGGGTGCGGTCGGCCTTGAACATGGCTACTATGTTTTCCGCTGGGACATCCTCCGGAAGGCTGTGGCATGAGGCAAAGCGCCCCTACAATCGGCGGTCGGCCTTGAACATGGCTACTATGTTTTCTGCTGGGACGTCCTCAGGTAAACTATGGCAGGGGGCGCACAAATAGCCGCCGCCGGGCGAGAGCGTCTTGATTATGCGCTCCACCTCGCGCGTCACATCGTCCGGCGCGTAGTGCGGCAGGACGTCCTGCAGATCGATGCCGCCGTGGTAGCAGATGCTGCCGTACGTTTTGAGCCGCTCCGGCTCCATTTCGAACGAGCCTATCTGCGTGGGGTTTAAAATGTCCACGCCCATATCTGTCAAAGCGGGCAGCAGCCTGTACATGGAGCCGCAGGAATGGTGGAACACATAACTCTGCGGCGCGAGCTCCTTCGTGCGCGTGTACACCTGCTTTTGGTACGGGAGTACCATCTCGCGGTACGTCTGGGGCGACATGAACGGGCCCTTCTGCATTGCCAGATCGTCGCCGAAGCAAAAAATGTCCACGTCCTGCGCGAGCGCCGGCACGATATGCTCGACTTCTTTAATGCGCACGTCCAGCAGCTTCTCAAATATGATGTTCGCTATGTCCTTTTCAATCAGTAAATCAATGCACGCCTGATCGTAACCGCGCAGCTTGCACAGCACTTCAAAGAACCCGACCGTAACCCAAAAACTGGTCGCGTAGCCGTCCTGCCGGTATTTGCGCGCCAGCGCGACATACCAGTCGATGTGCCTGTCCTTCGCGAGCCTCGTAGGCTCCGGCTTGTATGTGTCGCGGATCTCCTCATATGACATGTCGCGCAGCGGGAACTCCGTCACCACGGTATGCGTGATGATTTTGCGGTCCGCCATCCGGACATAGCGCTGTGTTTTAACCCTGCGTTCGTACTCGTCGGGGTCTATCTCTTTTAACATAACCTTTGGGATCGTGTTGTGCACCGCGCGCATGTCTACATCCAAGTAACGCTGTATTCGCTCGTCCACCCACGTGCCCTCCGGGTCGCGGTCGTCCGGTAGCGCAAACCCCAGCAGGTTCCGCATCTCTTCCAAAAACTCCGGAAGGCATACGCTCATCATGGTGCCGCCGAAATCCATCGGCGCGCGATCCGGCGGCTGACGGTTAATCGCAGCCAGCACCCTTTCCCGACTTGTCATCATATATGGCACCCCCAAATACATTAATTGGAAAAATATATCAATAATATTTAATATCTATTATCAAACATCTTCAACAAGTATCCATTTTTCAGTATCAATTAATAAGCATTGTGCCAAATCAGACGCATGCTTATCATTTTACGGGCTTTTTTAGCCCGATTAATATATTACTACATGACGCTATGGCTGTAAAACTTAAAAGGATACGCAAAAAAGCCGAAAATATGCGATCACTCAATTGTGTTATGTAATTAATTTGTAATTATTTTGCTATTCTTTCGCTATTATTGCAATATATGCCGTTTAAGGCAAGGCCATGTGCCCGCTGTGATCCGCTCCCCGCGCGGCTAATGATTAGTAGCGTAAAAAAGTTATATATCAGGACAAGTTATTATGATTTTATCATAGCGCACGGGGTATTTATCAAATAGTGTCATATAAATTACACGATAGCAAAAGATCGAAATAACAATATAAGCACATAGGGGCCATATGGACAATCATTTGAAGAAACACTCGCGGGGGCTGGGGCGGTTTTTGAACCGCATCCAATTGATGCTCCGCCCCAAACTTATCATTATCTTTATGGTAGTAAAAGTCGTGCCGATCATATTGTTGACAGTTGTCGCCTGGTCGCAGATTATGTCGCTCGGCCACCTGCTGCGCAACATCGCCGTCGCCGATTCGACCAAAGCGCTCAATGACAGCGCCAGGGAAAACATCGAGCGGATGACCACAGACGCGGCAGCGGCAGTGGCGAGTTTTTTGTATCAGCGCGACCAGGACGTGCTGCTGCTCGCTTCCCTCCCGCCGTCCGACGACGCCTACCGGGCGTTTTCTGAGAACAGGAACGGCTTGTTGCTAAAACAGGGCGAATGGGACTTATCGGAGGACGGCAAGTCCTGGGTCTCAATGGACCCTTATATATACGGCGGGACGGCGGACGTTTCCACAAACAATGAGAACAACGACGAGCTGCACGGCAGCAGCTTTAGCTACAGGCCGCCCGAATTTCATGAGCGCTACAGGGTGTACGCGCCGCTGTACGACGAAATCACCTTCATCGACACGGACGGCAACGAGATATATAAATATGTCTCGCCGGACTCGACAAAAAAGCACTATCCCCTCACCCAAAACAAGCTGAACGTATCCGACAAGAAAAACACGTATGTAAAGGCCGAGGGCTATTTTGCGGAGCTTGCGCGCCTGCGGCCGGGCGAAGTCTATGTGTCGGACGTCATCGGCGCGTACGTGGGCACGAACTACATAGGGGTGTACGCGCCCGGTGTCCTGTCGGACCCAGAAAAGGTGACGGACGCGCACCCCAACAAGGATGCGCTGCGCGAAATCGCGGGGCTGCCGCGCGAGGCGTTCATTGAAGCAGCCAAGACGCAGGCATACGCGGGCGAGGAAAATCCCGTCGGCCAGCGCTTCGAGGGCATCGTCCGCTGGGCCGCGCCCGTCACGGACAGCGGCGGCGGCGGAGAGATAATAGGCTATGTCACAATGGCCCTGAACCACGACCACATAATGGAGTTCGTCGACCACATCACGCCGATGAAGGAGCGCTACACGGAACTGCCCAGCGCCGCCGACGGCAACTATGCGTTTATCTGGGACTACCAGTGCCGCAGCATATGCCACCCGAGGCACCATTCAATAGTCGGCTACAACCCGTTGACGGGCGAGCCGCAGGTCCCGTGGCTGGAGGGGACCTTGGACAGTGAAACAGGGGAGATAGCCGCAGGCGCGCCGTTCCGCGCATGGCAGGAGGCGGGCGGGGCGCAGTGGCTCATAGAGAACCCCGCATGGAACGACCTCAGCCCCAGCTCGGACGGAGAAGCAGGCGGAGCCAACAGCAGCAGTTGGGGCGCTTTCTACGAAGCCAACAAAGACGATCGCGCCACCCTGCCGCAGTTCGGTGAACGGGTGGCCGACCCGGCCTCTGGCGAAAAGGACGCGCAGTCGCGCTTAAAAACACCCGCGCCCGCGCTGACCAAGGCGGGCTTCGTCGGGCTGGACGGGCGCTATTTGAACAACGCCCCGCAATGCACGGGCTGGATGGACCTTACTGAAAACGGCGGCTCGGGATCGTTTTACATACTGTGGAGCGGCATTTACAAGCCGACCACCGCCGGCGCAATCCCGTACTACACCGGGCAATACGCGCCTGAAAACCAGAACGGATCTAAGCGTGGCTTCGCTATCGTCACCATCGGCGCGGGTATCGAGTACTTCACGGCGCCCGCCGACGAGACGGAAATGCACCTGAACGCAGCCATCGATTCCAATATGCTGCGCAATACGCTGCAGCTCGTTGTGACCAGCCTGTTTTTGTTTGTCATCGTGTTTTTAATGGCCATGTTCCTGTCAAGCTACCTGACGGACAATATAAACCTGCTCATCAGCGGCATCTCGCGCTTCCGCCTGGGCGAACGGCAGTTCCGGCTACATTCGTGCATAAAAGACGAGTTCGGGACGCTGGCCAGGTCATTTGACGAAATGGCGGACAGCATTGTCGACAGCGTCAAAGAGCCACTGTCTATAATCGATATGGACCACAGGGTAATCTATATGAACGATACGGCCCTGTCGGTCAACAAGCGCACATTGGAAGAAGTTATCGGCATCAATTACGATACCATCACCATATATACCCCGGGCTCCGGCAGCGACCCCATTTTGGCGCTACACGAGGGGCGGGAAGCCGACGCCCTATACAAGGAGGACAGCGGGCATTATTACAGGGCCGCGGCAAACTTCCTGTTCGATCACGGCGGCAACAAAATCGGGTATATCATCGCGACCAACGACGTCACGGAAATAGAGGACGCCAGGCACAGGGCGGAACAGGCCAGCCACGCGAAAAGCATATTCCTAGCGAACATGAGCCACGAGATCAGGACGCCGATGAACGCGATAATCGGCATGGCGTCCATCGGGGCGAACGCCGCCAATATCGAAAAGAAAGACTATGCGATCCAAAAAATACATGACGCGTCCATGCACCTGCTGGGCGTCATAAACGACGTATTGGACATGTCGAAGATCGAGGCGAACAAATTCACCTTGTCAAATACCGAGTTTGTGTTCGAGAAGATGTTCCAGCGGATCGTGGACGTCCTAAATTTCCGCATAGACGAGAAACACCAGAAACTGACCGTCCGCATCGATCCCGCCATCCCGCGCACGTTGATAGGCGACGACCAGCGCCTCGCGCAGGTCATCACGAACCTGCTCACGAACGCGGTCAAATTCACGCCGGACGAAGGCTCAATCCATTTGGACGCGTCGCTGTCGTCCGAAAAAAACGGCGTCTGCACGCTGTTGATAACAATAGCCGACACCGGCATCGGCATCAGCCAGGAGCAAATCGACAAGCTGTTCAATGCGTTCACGCAGGCGGAGGCCAGCACGACGCGCAAATACGGGGGCACCGGGCTGGGGCTGGTCATATGCAAGAGCATAGTGGAAATGATGGACGGCGCCATATGGGTGGAATCGGAGTTGGGCAAGGGAGCGGTATTTTCGTTTACCGTATGCCTCACCGACGGCAAAAGCGAGGAGAAAAGGCTCCTCAGCCCCGATATGAATATGGAAAACACGCGCATCCTGGCGGTGGACGACGATCCGGACATCCTGTCGTTTTTTGACGAGGCCGCCAAGCAGTTGGGCGTTAAATGCGATACAGCCGGCAGCGGCATGGAAGCGATGGCATTGATAAACACGTACGGGGGCTACAATATCTATTTTGTGGACTGGAGTATGCCAAAAATGAACGGCATAGAATTCGCGCATTATATAAAAGACAAGGGCGACGAAAATTCGCTGGTCATCATGATATCCGCCACCGATTGGAGCGTCATCCAAGACGACGCGCGCAATGCCGGCATCACGAAGTTCCTCCCCAAGCCGCTGTTCATGACGGCTATCGCGGACTGTATCAACGACTGTTTTGACACGTCGGCGGCAATCGGCGGCGCGGGCGGCTTCGGTGGCGGTGCGGGTGCGGGCGGTGCGAGTGGAGCAGGTGGAGCATTTGGAGCAGGCGGAGCAGGTAGAGGTGGAGCATTTGGAGGTGGAGTAGGTGGAGGCGGAGCAGGTGCGGGCGGCATAGGTAGCGGCGCGGGCGGCGCCGAACCCGCTATGAATTTTTCCGGGCATCGCATACTGCTGGCTGAAGACGTGGAGATCAACCGCGAAATCGTGATAGCCCTCTTAGAACCAACGGAGCTATTAATCGACTGCGCCGTAAACGGCGCCGAGGCTGTGGACATGTTCTTGGCCAATCCGGCGCGTTACGATATGATTTTCATGGATTTGCAAATGCCTGAAATGGACGGCTACATCGCAACCAAAAACATCCGGGCGTCCGGGGTGGTGCGTTCGCAAACGATCCCCATTATCGCAATGACAGCCAATGTGTTCAAGGAGGACGTGATCAAATGCTTAGATGCGGGGATGAACGACCACATTGGTAAACCGATAGACATTGACGAGTTGCTGATGAGGATCAGGAAATATATATATCCTCTGATATCTACTTAAATTCACTGATAACAATGGATATCTATTTCAAAACCCCTTAAAATATTCGCCTTTGACCATGCGTTCGCCCGCGTCCCTGACGGTTTCGAGCGCCGCGCGCCGGTTGAACCTGGTCACGCCGATGCGCTCCTGCGGGGTCGCCCCCACGTGGCGGCACCACTGCTCCATCTCCGCTAGGCAGGTCGCCGTGCCGTTGCCGCTGCCGCCCGCAGCCGCAACCATGTCTATCTGCTTACCCCTGGCGGCGCCCCCGGACTGGCCGGACGACGCCTCGCAGCGGCGGAACCGGTCAAGGAAATATTTCATCCGTTCGCTGGGCTGCCCGTAATATACGGGGGTGACCAAAATCACGCCTTCCGATGCGCGTATCTTTGCCTGGAGCTCCCCTAAAATGTCATTGATGACGCAAACAGACTCGTTTCGGCAACTGCCCCAACCGTTGCCGCATATACGGCACGCCTCCAGCTTCGCCGCGCTGATGTCGATCAGCTCGGCCTCGCCGCCTGCGCCCTGCACGCCGTCCAACGCCGCCCTGCCGCATGCGGCGGTCAGCCCGTCCGCGTTGGGGCTGGATGTGATAATAACAAACATGTCGCCACCATCCTTAATAATAATTTTGAAATATCCCGTAAATATCCCACTTGGTTTTAATTTTTTATAAATATATTTACAGTTATACTATAACATGATATACACTTCAATATGTAGGGGCGAACGGTGTTCGCCTGCGACTTTTGCAACTGATTATAAATTCCATATTAAGGAGATGAGTCATGGGTATCGCTAAATTTAAAAAAGCTGTAATCGACATCGACAACAAATGTGAGGCATGCAGCGTATTCGACGTCAATAACGACGGCGTCGCGGACATCGTGTGCGGGGAGTACTGGTACGAAGGCCCGTCATATGGCGTCAAACATAAAATATGCGATATAACATACGACAACGAATATATCTGGGATTTTTCCGACTATCCCATGGACGTGAATGGGGACGGTTTTACTGACATAGTTACAGGTTCCTGGTGGGACAATGGCATATTCTGGCGCGAGAACCCCGGCGCGGGCAGGGGCGGTGACGGAAGCGGCGGTACGGGCGGCGGCGAATGGGCGACGCATAAGATTTGCGACGCGACAAATGTGGAAACCATACGTTGCTTTGACATTGACGGGGACGGAATAGTCGAGATATTCCCCAACTGCCCGGGCGAGCCGGTGTTTTATTTGAAGCTGATCACCGACGGGCAGGGGCGCGGCGCCGGCCAATTCGAAAAATACGTCCTCAGCGATGGCAAGGCGGGGCATGGAATCGGCTTTGGCGATATCGACGGGGACGGGAACCCAGAAATTATCTTTTGCGGTGGGATACTCCACATGCCAAAGAGCGGGCTGCCCGGCAAGCCGGCCGCACTGCCGGGCGCGGCGGGCACAGCCTGGCCGTGGGACTTTACGCCGGAGCTGGATATCGATTTCACAGCCTGCGTGCCTATTCTCGTGTACGACGTAAACGGCGACGGGCTGCAGGACCTGATTGTGGGCGCGGGCCACAACTACGGGCTGTTTTGGTACGAACAGCAGCGTGACGGCGGCGGCAAACGGACATGGGCCAAACACGTTATAGACGCCGCCTGGTCGCAGTACCACGACATGCAGCTAATCGACATCGACGGCGACGGCGAGCTGGAGCTGCTCACGGGCAAGCGCTGGCGCGCCCACAACGGGAGAGACCCCGGCGACTCCATGCCGGTGTTCATATGCTATTACTCATTCGACCGCGAGCGGCAGAAAATCTACAGGCACATCATAGAATATGGCGACCCGGAAGCGGGCGGCACGGGCGTCGGCATCTATTTTTGGACAGCCGATCTAACAGGCAACGGCAAACCAGACATAGTAGCCCCCGGCAAAGAAGGCCTATACATACTATACAACTCGTAGGGCACACGTAGGGATGAACATTGTTCGTCCGCGTCTTTATCAATAATCTATATCGCTGGAGGCAAAAAATGTCAAAAAACAAAATCGCAATAATAGGCGCAGGCAGCATCGTGTTCTGCAGCACCATTCTGAACGACCTGTTCAATGTGCCGGAGCTGAACGGCTTCGAAATCGCGCTCATGTCGCCCACAATGCCAAAAATCGTGCGCATGGTCAACTACGCGGAAAAAATCATCCAAAAGAGCGGCCTGAAAACCACGGTCTACGCCACCACCGACCGCCGCGACGCGCTAAAAGGCGCGCGGTATGTCATACTGATGTATCAAATCGGCGGCGTCGAGGCCTTCCGCATGGACTACGAGATCCCGCTCAAATACGGCGTCGACCAGTGCATAGCGGACTCCCTCGGCCCCGGCGGCGTGTTCCGCCTGCTGCGCACCGCCGGCGTCATGAAAAGCATCGACGACGATATGCGCGAGCTCTGCCCGGACGCGCACGTGCTAAATTACGTGAACCCGATGGGCGCCGTATGCACATACCTGGGGCGCTACACCCACATGAAGTCGGTGGGCCTGTGCCACGGCGTCCAGACGACGATGGACCTCATCGCCGGTTATACCGAAGTCCCCAAGGATCAAATTGATTTCGTCGCGGCCGGCATCAACCACATGGCGTGGTTCTTGAAGCTGGAGCATGAGGGGCGCGACTTGTACCCGCTATTGCGCGAGCGCATCGAGAAGGCCGAGTACTACATGAATGAAAAGGTCAGGGGCGAGGTCATGCGCCACGGCGGCTATTTCATGACGGAATCAACCGGGCATCTGTCCGAATACCTGCCCTGGTTCCGGAAGAACAAAAAAGCGCTGGATACATACTGCGACATGCCGGACTTCGGCGGCGCGTCGGGCGCCTACTATAAGTTCACAAAGTCCATCGCGGAAAAATACGCCGTCACGGACGTGTTCGCGCTGGAGTCGGGCAACCTGGAGGCGCGGAGCAAGGAATACTGCTCATATATCATAGAGGCGATGGAGTCGGGCCGCCCGTTCAAGTTCAATGGCAATGTGCTTAACCGTGGCTATATAAAGAACCTGCCCGACGACGCATGCGTGGAAGTGCCCGTGTTCGCAGACCGCCTGGGGCTGCACCCAACGGTGATCGGCAAGCTGCCGTCCCATCTGGCTGCGATGAACCTGTCCAACATATCGGTCCAGTCGCTGGCGGCGGAAGCGGCGCACGAGGCCGACCCGGAGCGGGCGTTCTGGGCGATCGCAATGGACCCGCTCACATCGGCGGTCCTGACGCTAAAGGAAATACGGGAGATGGTGGGCGAACTGTTCGAGGCGGAGGCCCAGTGGCTGCCGGAGTTCGCGGGCAAGGGCTTGCGCAAACTGCACGCGGTCAGCATACCCGAAGGCACGGTTCCGGCGGACGTGCCGGTGGATCCCGCCCTGGCCATCAACAGCCGGTTCGGAAAGTTATAGGCGCGCGTTTTACTCGAATTACGCGTTTTCAACGTTTAACGCATTATATGGCGTTTACGCGTTTTCGCCGACTGCTTTGAGCCGCTCGACAATATCGTCGAATTCAAATAAATCAAGCCTGTCCCTCAGCCATTTGACCAGCCCGCTGCCGGTTTCATATTCTGCGGCCTCCAACGCTTCCATCGCCTTGTCCGCGCTGTCGTAGTCATACATGCCGCAAAATTCGCTGAGTCGGCCCAACAGATCCCAGTCGGGCGCAGGCAGGAGAGGCTTAGGCCTCCCCGCCTGGGCCCCTGCGTGCGCGTCAAACCATTCCCTGATGGACTCGGCCAGGTTTTCTGCTTCCCGGACCAGCGCCTCGTTCCCTGCCGCGACGCCCTCAAAGTCGCCCGCCGCGCCCAATACCTCCAGCCGCGCGGCCTTCTGCCGAACGGATTCGGCGCCGATGTTCGCGCTGGAACCTTTTAAGCCATGCACGGCAATGGTGTACGCCGGCAAGGCTCCAGAACCTGCCCCTGCGCCAGTCCCTGCCTCGGTTGCTGACGTTATGGCGATCTTCGCCTCCGCGCATACGTTACGCAGCATAGTGCATACGGCAGGCATGTCGCCAATATACGAACGCAGCATGGACATATAGATTTTCATATCGCCATCGCATACAGCCAGGCCCGCTTGTATGTCCAGCCCCGGGATATTGATATCGGTGGCGCCCCCGTCGGCGTCTGCGGCGATGCCTCTGGCGACCTTCCCGGCAGCGTCCCCAGCGACGCCCCCGGTTGCGTCCATAGCGACGCTCCCGGCGAAGTCTCCGGTCCCGCTTCCGCCCCATGAATCGGCCCATTCGCTGTCGCCCCACGTATCTCCCCATAATTCGCCCATGGACTCAGCTACAATGCTTGCGCCCACACCATCTGCACCCGCAATAGCCCCGGCGCTCGCCCTGCCTCCGCGCCCAGCCCCGGCTCCTGCTCCGGCGCCCGCCCCGGCGCCAACTCCTGCCCCAGAGCCCACCCCCGCCCCGGCCGCCGGCTGGCTCACGTCCGCGGCGTCCCTCGACCGATCCTTTACATAAAGCTGTATGACCTGATCCAATTGCATGATATCGATGGGCTTCGATATAAAAGCCTGGAAGCCGTGCTCGTAAAACAGCTCGTCCGTCCCGACCACGGCATTGGCCGTCAGTGCGATTATGGGCACGGACAGGGCGTAGTCGTTCCCCAGCTCGCGGATCTTCTCCGCCGTCTCGATGCCGTCCATGTCCGGCATCATATGATCCATGAAAATCGCATCGTAAACCGGCTCGCCTATCTGCACCCGCCTGATGGCCGCCCGGCCGCTCGTGACGCAGTCCACCTGCATATGGTACTTGCGCATCAGGCCCGCAGCCACGTCCAGGTTGGTCTGCGCGTCGTCCACTATCAGCACCTTCGCGTAGCTCAGATCGTCGCGCACCAGCCTCCCCGCCTGTTGCCGCCCGGTTGAACTATTATATGTCTTTATAAAATTATCCAGGTCCGCCGGGCTGATGGTCACGTCACTCACGTAGCCCTGCAGGATATGGACATGGAAAATGCTGCCCTTGCCATAGTCGCTCTCCACGGAAATCCCGCCGTTCATCTTCCCCACGAGCTTCTTCGTGATGGCCAGCCCCAGGCCGGTGCCCTCTATGGCGCGGTTGGCGCGCGCGTCGACCTGCTTAAATTCGGAGAAGAGCTCGTCCAGATCATCCGGCCGGATGCCTATGCCCGTGTCCCTCACGTCGATGTGCATCCTGACGTCGATGTCGTTTTCGCGCTCGCAGCGCATCGACAGCTCCACAAAACCTTCGTGCGTGTATTTGACCGCGTTGTTCAGCAAATTGATGAGTATCTGCTTCACGCGCAAATCGTCGCCATATAACTTACCGGGCAGGTTTTCTTCGATGTTCAGCCGGAACTTGATGGGCTTTTCGCCGATACGGGCGTTGATGAGGGTGGCGGTGTCGTTGAGCAGGCTCTCCAGATAATATTCGACGGGCGCCATAATGAACTCGCCCGACTCAATCTTCGATATGTCTAAAATGTCGTTGACGATGCTCAAAAGCGTGTTGCCCGCGTTGCTGATTTTGTACAGGTCGTCCCTGACGCTGTCGGGCAGGCCCTCGTCGTCCAACTGCAGGTCCGCCAGGCCGATGACCACATTGAGCGGCGTCCGCAGCTCGTGGCTCATGTTCGCGAGGAACGCGGACTTGGCCTTCGACGCGGCCTCTGCGGCCTCCACGGCCTCGTTGAGCTGCTCCTGGGTCTTTTTTTTAGCGCTCTGGTCGTTGAGCGATTGGAAATATACCATAGAGCCATCGATCCAGCGTATGATCGATGCCCTTCCGCCCAACCATATGTCACTGTACTCGTCGTACAGATAGTCGTAGTCGCGACTGGGGTACTCCTCCTCTTCCTCCAGCATCTGCGGCAGCAAGCACATTTTACATGGTTGTTCGTAGCACCGCAGCGCCATGTGGCACTTTTGCCCCTTGTAGTTGTCCAAATCCAAGCCGAACACATCGGCGAGGCTGTGGTTTATATAGACCAGGTTGTAGTCCATGTCTATGACGATGACCATGCTGTCGATGCTGTTCATGGCGGCTTTGACTTTATTCATCGAAAACATGGAGCTGACAAGCGTCTCAATGGCGGAGACGATCTCTTTGTAGGCGCCGCTGTATTTATCGATGTCTATCCGGTAGTCGATATCGTTGTACGTATTTAGCTCGTTGATGAGTTTGCTGAGATCCACGACCAGCGACTTGACGATGTCTATCAGCGCGTACACGTCCAGCGTCAGGTTGCCGATTTCGTCCTTCGTCAGGTTGGACCTGTCCGTATCGACGTCCACGTTGCCCTTTGCGACCTCGGATATCAGGCGCACGGTGTGGTCGACCGGGCTGATGATCCTCGATATGATAGCCAGCAGTATAGCGCCGGATACGACCAGCCCGATAAAGCCAATGACGCTCCCGTTTATGATGAGGTTGTTCCTCTCCCTGATGAGCTCCGTGTTCCGGTTGCCGGCGACCAATATGGCGAACACCTCGCCCCAAGGGTTTATCAGCGGGATGTAGTATGTGTTGTAAGTGACCCCGAGTACGTCGACGCTGCCTATGTATTCGCGCTTTTCGCCGATTACGGTCTGGGCTATGGCGGCGTCGAGGCGCGAGCCCTCGATGCGCTCCCCGTCCTGCCTGATCGTCGTCACGAGCCGCGAATCGCCGAAAAAGACGCTGAATTCCGTTTGATAGTGCTCCTTTAGGAGGTCGACGGCCTCGTTCGTGTCCAGCCTCACGCCCGCCGATATCACGCCGACCAAAAGGCCGTTTTCGCAGTACACCGGCGCGCCGGTGCGCACCGAAATTTTGACCATGGAGCCTTCCTCGTAGTATGTGGAAGCCTTCCCGTTAAGCGCGTCCTTGATGTTTTGCAACGCCATCAAAGAGTCGCCGTAGACTTCGGGCTCGTGCGTCCTGGCAAGCACGATCCCTTCGTCGTCGGTCACGGTTATAAAGCCGATATTGTACAGCTCGAGCGACGGCACCAACAGGCTTATGATCCTGTCCCTGTCCCGATCGACGATCGCCTGGACAAAGTCCATGTTGGTGGCCATAGAGACCGCCGCCGCCATGGACTCGCGCTCGGAGTCTTCGAGGAAGTTCTTCATACTGCTAGCCGTCACGGCGATCTTTTCGCTGATCAGCTTTTCTGTATAATTGGAAAATTTTACGGAAGACAGCACGGTCAACGTGACGACCAGTATGATCATTATGATGATCACAGGTAGAATGATTTTGCCCCTTAAGCCCCGCAGCAGCATGTCCGCCTCCGCTCCCGCGATAGGCACAGCCCGAGCCGCGCCCGCCGCGTCGGCCATCTTTTCGCCTCAGCAATGCAACATAGTAAATATACCCGAAAATGCGCCGTTTCAAGCGGCATGCGGAGCGGCGGGGCGGGCGTAAACGCTCGTAGGGACGAACAGTGTTCGTCCGTATGCAGGGCGCAGAAACGGCGCGGCGGCGA
>WRLR01000085.1 GCA_009777515.1 Oscillospiraceae bacterium
GTAGTCCACATTACTAAAAACTGGGAAGGGGAGAGGTCGGCGGACGGGCGCCCGAAGGTGTCCGACGACATCCTCCGACGCCTGCGCAACATCACGCTCGAAGAGGCGTGGGGCCCCCTGTGGCGCGCAGGGTACAAATATCAGTTCGAGGGCGAATTAAAAACCTCGCATTCCACGGACAAACCCCTTATAGGGCGGGCGGTCACCGGCGTCATGGTGCCGATGCGCCCGGATTTGCATGAAATCCTCATCGACGTCGGCCACAACCAGGAGAACCGCCGGGGCTCGATGAACCAGTGGGTCATCGACGGCCTCGTGGAGGACGACGTCATCGTCATCGATCTGTTCGACAAGCTGTTCCAGGGCACATTTGTCGGAGGCAACCTGTCGACGGCGATCAAGACGCGCACCAAGCGCGGCGGCTCCGTCATCTGGGGCGGCATCCGCGACCTCGAGCAAATCGTCAAAATTCCGGACATCCAGACATACTACCGGGGCATCGACCCGACCGGCATCGGCGACGTCACGCTGGTAGGCCTCAACACCCCGTGCCGCGTCGGCAAGGCCGTCTGCTTGCCGGGCGACATAGTACTGGGAACGCGGTCGGGCGTGCTGTTCATACCGCCGCACCTTGCCGAAACATGCGTCATCGGCGCGGAGAAGTCGCACCTGCGCGACATATTCGGGTTCGAGCGCCTGGATCAGGGGGTCTACACGACGGCACAGATCGACACCGCATGGACCGGCGCGATGATGAAGGACTTCATCGAGTGGTGCGCGAAAGACGCAAAGGCGCAAGACTACCGTCACCTCAATTTCGACAAAGAGTTGGAGGATGCTCTTGAGCGCGACAAAACCAAAGCAAATTCCACACAGGTGATATTGTAAATCACATGGGGTTACGTAAAAACGGACGACCGGGGCGGTCGTCCCTACAAAAAACGTAGGGGCGGATTCCATATCCGCCCGCACCAACCATGCATAAACGAAATTTGGGGCGGATTCCATATCCGCCCGCTCCGAAAACGCAATACACAACGTAGGGGCGGATTCCATATCCGCCCACTCGCCTACCTATTATTTATGAAAGGGGCATGCCGGGCCTTTCGCCCGGCGACGATCATTTAATATGGCCAGAACCAGCAGAGCGGCTAAAAAGCCGGACTATACAGATACACTCGCGAATGTAAATACAAACTCGCGCCCGTCCGAACTGCGCATCACAGATATGCGCGTCGTGGACATCGTGGGCGCGCCCATGCACTGCGGGCTGCTTAAAATATACACCAACCAGGGCCTCATAGGCTACGGCGAGGTGCGGGACGGCGCGTCGCGCAACTTCGCGCTCGCCCTCAAAAGCAGGATACTCGGCGAGAACCCTTGCGAGATTGACAAAATTTTCCGTCGGATAAAACAGTTTGGCGGCCAAGCGCGGCAGGCCGGGGGCGTGTGCGCCGTAGAGCTGGCGCTGTGGGACCTCGCCGGCAAGGCGTACGGCGTGCCGATATACCAGATGCTGGGCGGGAAGTTCCGCGACAAGGTGCGCTGCTACTGCGACACCGATGTACACGGCAGGCACACGGGCAAGGAGATGGGCAAGGCCTTGCAAGAGCGCATGAAAAAAGGCTTCACCATGGTCAAGATGGATCTTGGCATCGGCATCCTGTTCCAGGAGGAAGGCACGCTGAGCGCGCCGCTGGGCTTCATCGAGGACTTCGGTAAGGCCAGGGGGCGCAGGGGCGGCAAGCTGACGCTGGAGGAGCGCTACACCCGCAACCGCGCCTACGACATCAACAATATCGCCCACCCGTTCACGGGCATACAGGTCACGGAAAAGGGGCTCGACATATTGGAGCAGTACGTTTCCGACGTGCGCGACGTCATCGGATATGATATCCCGCTGTCGATTGACCATTTCGGCCACCTGGGGCTGGGGTCGTGCATCCGCCTGGCCCAACGTATAGAGAAATACAACATCGCATGGCTGGAAGACATGGTCCCATGGCAGATGACCGACATGTACGTGCAGTTGCAACAAGCCACGACGATCCCCATCTGCACGGGCGAGGACATTTATTTAAAGGAAAACTTCCTGCCCTTGCTGGAGTCGGGCGGCGTGTCCGTAATCCACCCGGACATCCTCTCGTCGGGCGGCATTTATGAGAACAAGAAAATCGGCGATATGGCGCAGGACTACGGCGTCGCGATGGCGGTACATATGGCCGAGAGCCCGATCGCCTGCCTCGCCGCCGTGCACAGCGTGGCCGCCACGGAGAACTTTATGGTACTGGAGTTCCATTCCAACGACTGCCCGTGGTGGGACGACATCATCATCAGCAAGATCCCCAAGCCGCTGATCAAAAAGGGCTTTATCGACGTACCCGATCTGCCGGGCCTGGGTATAGAGGACCTCAACGACGACGTCATAAAAGAGCATCTACATCCGGATTACCCGGACATGTGGGCGCCGACGGACGCTTGGGACGACGACTTTTCACACGACAGGCTTTGGAGCTGATGGAGTTGGTGAAGTCGGTGGAGTAGAAGGAGCTGATGGAGTCGGTGGAGTTTATAAAGCCGATGGAGTTAATGGAGCATATTAATATATGAAAGCTTTATTTATCGGAGGCACAGGGTTAATATCGAGCGCTGTTTCAGCGCACGCCATTGAGAGGGGATGGGACCTGACGCTCGTCAACAGGGGGCGCAGGCCGGAGTTTACCCCAAAGGGCGCGAAAAACATAGTGCTGGATCTAAACGACTACGATTCACTGAAAAGGGCTGTTGCATCGGGCGGGTCGTACGACGTCGTCGTCCAGTGGACAGCTTTTGGCCCGGATCGCGTCGAACAGGACGTGGATATATTTAACGGGAAAGTCGGACAATATATCCTTATTTCCACGAGCGCCGTCTATGAGCGCCCTATGAAGCGTCACATAGTGACGGAGGATTTGCCCTTAAACAACACATACTGGCAGTACGGGCGCAATAAACGCATGTGCGAGGACGCGTGCATGGCCGCATACCGCGATTTGGGCTTCCCCATAACGATTGTGCGGCCGTCGCTGACATACGGACTGACGCAGATACCGTTCGCCGCAGGCAGTTGGCGCTACCCGTGGTCGCTGTGCAAGAGGATACTCGAAGGCAGGCCTATCGTCAGCCACGGGGACGGGCTGTCACTGTGGCAGATGACGCACAACACAGATTTCGCCAAGGGTTTTGTGGGTCTGATGGGCAGGGCGCAGGCCATCGGCGAGGCATATCACATCGTGTCTGACGAGGTGCTGAACTGGGACCAGATAGCATATGCCATCGGGGACGCGCTGGGTGCGAAGCCGAAAATTGTGCACATGAGCGCGGAGCAGATCGCGCGGTTCATGCCCGACAAATACGGGGATTTGCTCGGCGACAAAAGCACGTCCTGTTTCTACGACTGTACAAAGCTCAAGCGACTGGTGCCGGATTTTGTTTGCACCGTGCCGTTCGCGACGGGCGTGCGCTTGTCCGTGGAATATTTTCTTGCGCATCCGGAGCTGCAGGTCATCGACGAGGAATGGGACGCGGCGGCGGACGCATTGATAGAAGCGGACAAACTGGTGCAGCCGAAGCCGTGATGTTGCATGTATGATCACGTGGGGCGGTTCTAGGCTGCCCCCTCTCCTGAACTCATATTAACCTAAAATTAATACTGGCCATTTTTATTTTTATTTGATTAGCAAACACTCATACGAAAGGCGGGCCAAAATATGCAGCAGACTTTATATATCGGGACTTACACGAACGACGGCGGGAAGGGCGTGTACCGCGCGGCGCTGTCGGACGGCGGGAAACTGAGCCTCATCGACGCGACGGAGTCGACAAGCCCGAGCTATTTAATATTTTCTGATGACAGGAAGATCATCTACGCCGCGAACGAAGGGCGCGAGGTCGAGGGCGTGCCGGGCGGGGCGGTCAGCGCTTTTAACGTCCAGGGCGACGGGTCGCTGAAGAAAGCTGCCGTGAGCTCGACGAAGGGCGGCTCCCCGTGCCATGTGCTTGCACACGGCGGCTACCTGTATGGCGCCAACTACGGCGACGGGACTGTGGCCGTGTTCCCGCTGGGCGGCGATGGGATGCCGGGGGAACTGGAATTTACGCACAGGCACGAGGGCAGCGGCCCGAACGAGCGCCGGCAAGAAGGGCCCCATGCCCACTGCGCGATGACCGTGCCGGGCACGGATGTGTTCTGCGTCGTCGACCTTGGCATCGACCAGGCGAGGTTTTACCGTAAGGACGGAAAGTCGCTCGCGCTTGTGCAGGCGCTCTCGTTTGACGCGGGCGCCGGGCCGCGCCACGTCGTCTTTTCAAAAGACGGGCGCTTTGGCTGGGTGGTCACGGAACTGTCGAATTATATCTATTGCATCGAGTATAAATCCGAGTGGGTAATCAACAGCAAGCTTTCCACGTTGCCGCCCGATTTCAGCGGCAGGAGCGCGTGCGCCGCTATACGCCTCTCGCCCGACGGCAAGCTCATCGCCGCGTCGAACCGCTTCCACGACAGCGTGGCTGTGTTTGGCGTGGATGGCGCCGACGGCTCGCTTTCGCTTAAGGGCATATACCCTTGCGGCGGCGCCACGCCAAGGGACATCGAGTTCAGCCCCGACGGCAAGTGGTTGCTAGCGGCGAACCAGGACTCGGACAGTGTGGACGTGTTGTCGGTCGCCGGAGGCTTCGGCGTGGTGGAAGGCGGTAGGTTGGCCGTATCCAGGCCGACGTCCATTTTGTTTTAATCATACCAACGTTCCATGTAGGGGCAGTCTGCGTCCGCCTGCGAATGTCGCAGTCGCCACTAGTTAATATTCGCATGAAAATGAGGACCACGAGGACCACTATATGCAAATGGACTATATTAATAGGATATTCAATCTCGACGGGAAAAAGGCCATCGTCACCGGCGGCAACTCCGGGATAGGCATGGGCATTGCCACGTCGCTCGCGTCGCTCGGCGCGGACGTGGCGATACTCGGCCGCGACCAAGCCACGTTGGACGAGGTCGAGGCCAAGCTGCGCGGTCTCGGCACGAACAGCAAGGCTTATCGCGTCGACGTCAGCAGCAAGCAGGAAATCGACGTATTTTTCGATCAGTATTATAAAGAGAACGGCATGAAGCTGGACATTCTCGTTTCCAACGCCGGTATTTCGGTGGGGAAGCGGGCGCTGGACACGACGGAGGAAGAGGTCGACAGGCTGTTCAACACGAACTATAAAGGGGCGCTGTTTTGCTGCCAGCGCGCCGCAGAGGCTATGAAGGAGCAGATGAGCGGCAATATCATCATCGTGACGTCGGTCAACGCGCTCTACCCGCTGCCGCCGCAGTCGACTTACACCAGCACGAAGTCCGCGCTGGAAGTGCTGATGCAGTGCCTGGCCGTCGATCTGGCGAAGTATGGCATACGCGTAAACACGCTGGCGCCGGGCGCGGTGAAGACGAACCTCGGCCGCGACATGCCGCCCCGCCCCGCGCCGCCGGACCCGCCGCCGGATGCGGACGGCAACAGGAGGCCTCGCATACCTCTAGGGAGGGTGGGGCTGCCCGAGGACATGGGCGACGCGGTGGCGTGCCTCGTCTCCGACGCGTTCCGCTACATGACCGGCTCCACAGTGCTGGTCGACGGAGGCTTGAAATTGCGCAATGTATAATGACGAATAATACGAATTTTGGAGGGTTATATATGTCATTGCTAGAACGTATTAAAAAGATCGGTTTGATACCTGTGGTGGCTTTTGATAACGCCGACCAGGCGTCGGCCGCCGCGAAGGCCATGTTTGACGCGCAACTGGACATCATTGAAATAACGATGCGCACAGCCGCCGGCATCGATTCCATCAAGCGGGTCAAGGCGGAGCTGCCCGACATGATCGTCGGCGCAGGCACTGTGCTTACGCTGGACAAGGCGAAGGAGTCCGTAGGCGCGGGCGCGCAGTTCGTCGTTATGCCCGGCTACCAGGAAGACATAGTGGACTGGTGCATAGCCAACGACGTCCTTGTTTTCCCGGGCTGCGTGACCCCTGCGGAAATTCAAATGGCGCTGCAAAAAGGGCTCAAAGTGTTGAAGTTCTTCCCGGCGGACGTTTACGGCGGGCTAAAAGCCCTCACCGCGCTCAACGGGCCGTTCGGCCCGAGCGGGGTCTCGTTCATCCCGACCGGTGGCGTGGATTTGAAGAACCTGTCCGAATTTGTACAGGCGTCGTTCATCGCCGCCGTCGGCGGCAGCTTCCTGTGTTCGTCTAAACAGATTAAAGCCGGGGACTGGGCTGGGGTCGCGAAGAGCGTTGCGGAGTCGATCGACATCATGCTCGGGTTTGAACTGGGCCATGTCGGATTCAACACAGACAGCCCGGAAAAGAGCGAAGAAATTACTAAGACGCTCGTCGGCGCGTTCCATTTCCCATACCTCCCGGGCAACAGCGCGAACTTTGCTGGCACGGCGGTGGAAGTGGTCAAGAGTGTCGGGCTCGGCGATCATGGGCATGTCGCGATCAAGACTAACAATTTAGACAGGGCCGTCTACTATCTTGAAAAGCGCGGCTTTTCCGTCGATCCGTCCACTGAAAAATCGAAGGACGGCAAAAAAACGGCTGTATACCTAAAAGATCAAATTGGCGGCTACGCCTTCCACCTGCTACAGAAGTAGGGACGGCCGCCTCGGCCGTCCGCCCCCGGTAAGGCGGACTTTCGCTCTAGCAAGGCGGACTTTCGCCCGCACCGATGTAAAACAAAATGTAATGCAAAGAAAATAAATGACAAATGAACATGATGTAAGTCAACCTGACGTAGCGCAGCATGGTGGCAATAGAGCCGGTGGAGGTGGCGCCGTAGGCGGCGGCGACCGCGACCGCCGAGGTGATCGTTTATATAGCAGCAGGCGGATCGCCGCCTCCATGGCGGCGATGTACGGCCTGAACGGCGGCTCCCAATTCATCGCAGCCGGGGTGCTTGCCATATTCCTTGGCTCGCATGCGTTTGTAAACAACACGCATGTCGGGCTTATTGTGGCGTTCGCCTCGCTGGTTACTGCGGCGGCGCAGCCGCTGTGGGGCGTCGTCGCCGACCATGCCTCAACCAAGAACAAAATACTGATGATAGTCCACATAGGAATCGCTTGCGCGGCGTGGCTGTTCATACTGCCCAGGCACGCCGGTTTTTTGACGCTCATCCCGGCTGTGTTCGTTATTTACAGCCTTGTATATATCCCGATGTCGCTGACGGACACGATCGTCGTTGAAAACCTGCACAGCGTCCGTCTGCGCTACGGGGTTATCCGCGCGTTCGGCTCGGGAGGCGCAGCCATCGCGGCTTTTGCGCTGTTTGTGTTCGACAGTTTTGTGGATATGCGGCCGCAGTACACGTTTATTATATTGTTTTGTACGACGCTGCTGGCTCTGATCCCGCTACGCTTCATACCAAGGACAGTAGGCCACGCACATAAAGAAAAGGAGCGCGTTGCGCACAAAGAAAAAGAGCGCGCCCCCGCCATCCCCGCCGCCTCTGCCACACCAGAAATCGCCCCCGCCGCCAGGCGCACAGGGTTCAATTTCTCCGCAATCATTCAAAACAAGCGGCTGATGCTGCTGCTCGCCTATGGGTTCTTTACGTTTGTATGCATCGGATGCCAAAACACATATTTTTCCGTCTATTTTGCCACCGATCGCGGCTTGAACGCGGGCGTCGGCATGTACGGGCTGCTGTTCACCGTCTGCATCGCTGCGGAAGCCGCCGTCATGAGCCTGGGCTACAAGGTATACACCCGCTTGAACATCTATACCGTGTTCACGATGATACAGTTAGCCGCATGTATCCGTTCGATGATTATGTATCTGGCGCCCAACGCCGCCGCCATGTTCATCATGGCCATCTTCCATGGGCATGTGTTCGGGATGCTGTTTTTGCGCGTGGCGCCGTACATTGGCAGCATCGTCAAGGACGAAATGCGCGCCACCGGCCAGGCGTGCTGGTCGGTTATGTTTATGGGCCTCGGGCCTGTCATAGGTTCCGCCCTGGGCGGGCTGATCACACTGCGGTTCGATCTGCCGCACGTATTTTTGTTTTCGGCTATTGCGCTATTCGTGACGGCTTTCGTCTTTTTCATATTGTTCCGCAGGCAAAAAGCCGTCGACCGCAAAGAAGGATTCATCGCCGTATAAATGTATAAGTTACGGCGCGATGAAGACATCGCGCCGTACGAAAGGCCAATGAATATGTGCCGTAGGACGCGATGTCCTCATCGCGCCGCCGTATGGGCGCGCATCCTCACCGCACCGTGCCGCTTACCAACCGAGGACGGCGCCATGGCGATCGGGTACTCACGTATTACTACCTACCAACCGAGAACGGCGCCATCCGCACGAGGCTCCGTCGCACCGACGTACCCGCCCAGCGGGTGCCGCATGATGATCTGCCCGCGCCCGTAGCCCTGGCTCATGTCGTACTCCACCTGATGCCCCATCTGTCGCAGCCCCTGCACGATATGCTGCGGTACCCCCGGCTCGACAAACACGCGCTTCCCGCTGGACCACTGCCAGCGCGGCGCGTCGAGCGCGGCCTGCGGATTCATCCCGTAGTCGAGCATGTTGATGGCGACCTGGGTATGGCCCTGCGGCTGCATGAACCCGCCCATGACGCCGAACGGCCCGACCGGTTCGCCGCCCTTCGTTAAAAACGCCGGGATGATGGTATGGTATGTGCGTTTGCCCGGCTCAAGCCTGTTGGCGTGCGTCGGGTCCAGCGAAAAGTTCGCGCCCCTGTTTTGCAAGGAAATGCCTAGCCCCGGCACGGCTACGAACGAACCGAAGCTCTCGTAGTTGCTCTGAATGAACGAGACCATCATGCCGTCGCCGTCGGCCGCGCACAGGTAAACGGTGCCTTTGTCGAATATAGGTATGTCGTCGGGATCGATCGCCCGGTCGCATATCATCGCCCGCCTTTTTGCGGCAAGCCCCTCCGAGAGCAGTTCCTCGACGCTCACATCCATGGCCTTGGGGTCGGTGATGTGCCGCATGCCGTCCGTGAACGCGATCTTTATCGCCTCAATCTGGCTGTGCCAGTCCGCCACCCTGTCGCGTGAAACCAACGGGATTTTATCCAATATGTTCAGCGCCATCAGCGCGACGAGGCCCTGCCCGTTCGGGGGCATCTCCCAAACCTCGTGGTCGCGGTATTTTACGCCTATCGGCTCCACCCACTCCGGTTCGTACGACGCCAAATCCTCCTTGCGCAGAAAGCCGCCGATTTCCTTCATATAGGCGTCCATGCGCTCCGCGATTTCGCCATGGTAATATTCTTTCGCATTCGTATTTGCGATCAGCCGCAACGAGCGCGCCTGATCTTTTTGCGTCCACAGCTCGCCCGGTAGCGGCGCGCGCCCCTTTGGCGCGAATGTGCCGAACCAGTCCTTGACCGAACTGTCCTTTTTGCTGTGCGCGAGCGCCCGCGCATACGCCCCTGCCCAGCCCGACGCGACGACGGCGGACACAGAAAACCCCTCTTCCGCGTATGTGAGCGCCGGTTCTGCGACTTCGATCAGCGGCAGGCTGCCAAAGCGCTCCGAGAGCCTTGCCCAGCCCAGCGGCATGCCGGGGACGTTGATGGGCGGGAGGCCGAAAGACGGCATCGCTTCATGGCCCATGGCGCGCACGGCCTCCAGGCTTATAGCGCGCGGCGCGGGGCCGCTCGCGTTGAGCCCGTACAACTTACCGTCTTTGCACACGATGATGAACGCGTCGCCGCCCAGCCCGTTCGAGCAGGGCTCGACGACGCACAGCGCCATGGCAGTGGCGATGGCCGCGTCAACTGCGTTGCCGCCCTTTTTTAATATATCCAGCCCCGCCTGCGCGGCGAGCTGCTGGGAAGTCGCCACCATCCCCCGCGTCGCGTAAACCAGGCTCCGCCTCGATGGATATGGGAAAATCAATTCGTTTGACACAATGAACCCTCCGTCGGCAATGTAATTTTTGCATTAATAAATAAAGGCATAAACATTAGCATAAACACTTATATATATTGATGTATTATATATAATTGCCGACGCCTTGACAAAGCAAAAAAATGATAATAAGCTGGCAGCAAATAACCGTAGCAATAACAGTGAATGTTGTTAAGTGATTGACATCCAATCCATTGCAATAAACTCATAGCAATTGATTTGCAATTAATTCATTGCAAATATATTATCTCCATGTGTGTTTTTTTGCCAAATATGTGTGTAAAATATATGTGTTAACGTTAGTTATATTTCGTTTTTATAATGAAGCGAATCAATGAAGCGTATCAATGAAACAAATGAAGGCAAAATGACATTCATCCTGGAGGTGCAACACATTTATGGCTACCAATAATACAAAAGCAACCAATTCAAGTGGGCAGGGGATGTATGATCTCCTGTTAGTCAACGGGCATATCATCGATCCCGCAAACAATGTGGACATGAAAGGCTGTGTCGCTGTCAAGGACGGGGCCATTGCGGCGGTGGGCGCGGACCTGCCGCGCGGGGGCGCCCGCAAGGTGGTCGACGTCGGCGGCGGCTACATCACGCCCGGCCTCATCGACATCCATTCGCACGTATACCCGCTGCTGCCGCGCCCCGCCGCGAACGTCCTGTTGACAGTGGACGCCGACACGACGATGCTCCGGAGCGGGGTCACCACCACCGTCGATGTCGGGACTGCCGGCTGGCGCGATTTTTTGCACTTTAAGGAGCAGGTCATCGACGTCTCAAAGATACGCATACTGGCGCTTATAAACGTCGCGTCCAAGGGCATGATCGATATGACCACCGAGCAGGACCCGGCGCAGATGCATCCGGAGATCACTGCGGAGGTGGCAAAGCAGTATAAAGACGAAGTCGTTGGGATCAAGTGCGCCCATTATTGGGTCGGGAAGCCGTTTGACGACATACACACCCCGTGGGCGTCCGTGGACAATGGGCTCCGCGCCGCCGAGCTGTGCGATATGCCGTTCATGATCGACTTTCAGCCGAACTACGAGCCGCCGGGCCGCACATACGAAGACCTAATATTGAAAAAACTCCGCCCCGGCGACATCCACACGCATGTCTATGCGAAGCAATTCCCGGTCATCGGCGAGGACGGCAAGGTTTTGCCGCACATGTGGGAGGCCCGCAAGCGCGGCGTGTACTTTGACGTCGGGCATGGCGGCGGCAGCTTCTGGTTCAGGAACGGCGTACCGGCGCTGGAAGACGGCTTTTACCCGGACACGCTCTCGACCGACATGCATGTGAGCAGCATAAGGTTCGCCGGGCTCGACCAGTTGCAGGTCATGTCAAAGTTCATGGCCATGGGCATGCCGCTCGCGGAGACTGTGATGCGCTCGACGAGCGAGGCGGCTAAGCTTATCCGCAGGCCGGAGC
This sequence comes from Oscillospiraceae bacterium, assembly GCA_009777515.1. GTDB lineage: Bacteria > Bacillota > Clostridia > WRLR01 > WRLR01 > WRLR01. The sequence goes on from WRLR01000085.1 coordinate 11,409, forward strand.
TGGGCAATCTGTCCGTCGGCGCGTGCGCGGACATTGCGGTCATCCGTGTCCTGAAGGGCGATTTTGGGTACGTGGACTGCGGGATGGCGAGGCTCAGGGGCGACAGCAAGCTGGACTGCATGATGACTATCCGGGGCGGGCAGATCCTCTTCGATCCCAACGGCCTTTCTCTGCCGGATTGGCAGGACGCGCCCGATTTTTATTGGGACATACCGTTCATCCCTCCGGGGACAAAGCAGCCCGCAACGCCGCACAGGAGGAAATAAGCGGCATTTGGCAGCCCGCCATGCGCATTGGTCCGTAGGGGCGGCCTATAATCGCAGCCGTATAGGAGGAAATAAATGAATATATACGACAAGCTGGGTGTAAAGCAATTTATCAACGCGTCCGCGACGCTTACGATGTACGGCGGGTCCATCATGCCCGACGAGGTGGTGCGGGCGATGAAGGAAGCCGCCGGGAGCTATGTGGACATTCTTGAGCTGCATAAAAAGGCAGGCGACTATATCGCGAAGCTGACGCGCAATGAGGGCGCCTTTATATCCAACGGCGCCGCCGCCGGCCTTGTACTAGCCGCCGCAGCCGCTGTCGCCGGGGACGACCCTGCGCGGCGCGAAATGCTCCCGCTCTCTGACGGGAAGAACGAGATCGTGATCTCCAAGGCGGGGCGCATCCGCTACGACTTCGCGTTGAAAATGGGCGGCGCAAAGTACGCGCTATATGGCGACGACGACAAGTCTACGGAAGCGCAGCTCGAGGCCGCTATCACGCCCAACACCGCCGCGATATTCATGTTCTATTTTGAGCACCGCATGGGCAACCAGCCCTCGTTTGAGGCGCAGGCGCGCATAGCGAAGGAGCGCGGCGTCTATCTGTTTGTCGACGCCGCCGCGCAGCTCCCCGCGAAGGAGAATCTGTGGAAATTTACGCAGGGCGGCGCGGACTTGGCGATTTTTTCCGGCGGCAAGGGCCTGCGCGGCCCGCAGAGCAGCGGGTTGATCGTCGGCAAGAGGGAGCTGATTGATCGCATAGCGACGATTGCCAGCCCGAACGGGGGGATCGGGCGGCCGTTCAAAGTCGGCAAAGAAGAGATTGTCGGGCTTATGACCGCAGTGCGCCTCTATGTGGAAGCGGACGAGGTCGCGACTGTCGCGGACTACGAGCGGCAGGTGGAGTATTTTATCGGCGCGTTCGGCGGCTCCGGTGGCGGCGTTGGCAGCGGCGGCGTTGGCAGCGGCAGCTTTGGCGGCGTGGAAGTCACGCGCTCATTTCCGAGCGAAGCCGGCCAGCCGATGCCGAGGGCCCAGGTACGGCTGCTGCCCGGCGCGTTCAAGGCGGACGCTGCTGGGGTGGCGGCGCAATTGAAAGAGTGTAAGCCGGCGGTGCTGGTGGCGGTGCAGGGCGACTCGTTGATGATAAACCCTCAAACGTTGTTCAAGGGCGAAATTGAGATAGTAGCCGACAAGATTAAAGAAGTTCTGATAGCAAACGCCACTTAAAAATTTACCAACGCGACCTGCCGCGTGGCTCTACATGCAGCCTGTAAGGGCAAACCGTCCCTTACGTGAGCGGAAAGTGTTCGCCGATACAAAAATACCGCGCAGCCCGCGTGATATGCCTAATATTTATAAAAGAGGTGTTTAATAATGTACACTGAAAAATTGCTTGCTGATATGGGGATTGAGCTTGCCCCGGTCTGCCGGAAAGGCAATGCCGTCGTCCCGATCAGGCGTTACAAGGATTTGCTGTTTATCTCCGGGCACGGGCCGACCGACCCGGAGGGCAAGCCGCTGATGCAAGGATGCGTAGGTGAGGACCTGACGCAGGAGCAAGGTTTTGAAGCTGCGAGGCTGTGCGCGATCAGCATGCTGCGCACGCTAAAAGACTACCTTGGCGACCTCGACAGGATAGTCGAGTGGATTAAAGTGCTGGGGCTTGTCAACTCCGGCGGCGATTTTTGGGCGATGCCCGCGACGATCAACGGCTTTTCCAACGTCATCGTGTCGGTTTATGGCGAGCGGGGGCGCCACGCCCGCGCGGCGATGGGTTCCGCGAACCACGAGTCCCAATACCCAGTCGTTGTGGACGCCGTAGTGCGGATCCGCGACTGAGCGGCGTCATGTCGGGGGCGTTAATAGGGGCGCTATATAAATGGTAGATTATTTGAGATACGATAAACTGCTTGCGGGAAAAACCGCATGGATTACGGGCGGGGCGGAGCCCCCCTACGACGCGTATGCCCGCCTGTTTTCGGAGCATGGCGCGGATATCGTGCTGGTAGGCGGTCGCCCGGAGGATGGCGAGAAACTGTGCAATGAGTTGCGGCAGGGCGGCGGCGGCAACGCGGAACACCAAAAATGCGATTTATATGATGCCGATATGATTGAGGCGCTTTGCGGGCACCTGCTGGCCGGCTCCAACGCCCCGGACGTCTTCTTGCATGTAGCGGACATGTACCATGCGGCGTACATTGACGAGCTGGACTACTCTAATATGGAACGTATGCTCGCAATAAGCGTGACAGCGCCGTTCGCGGTCGTAAAATGCATTGCGGCGCCGATGGCAGCGGTAAACGGCGGCGGATCGATCATTATTGTCGGAGGGCATTACGGCGTACAGGGCATGAACCGGGCGTCGGGTTACGGTGCGGCAAAAGGCGGCGAAATTTCGCTGGCCTATTCGCTCGCGATGGAATACGCAGCCGACAATATCCGCGTAAACGCGATTGTGCCGGGCGCGAGCTTCCCCCCAGTCGGCGAGGACTTACTGGCGATGTCGGGCGAGGGCGACACACCGGACTTTTGGGGGACGGTGCAGCCGTTTCGCAGGCGCGGCAGGATGGGCGAACTCGCGAACGCGGCGCTTTTCCTCGCGTCGGGCATGTCATCGTACATCACGGGAGAGGCGCTCCTTGTAAACGGCGCGGAACATTTAATCGCCCACAACCACAACTTCCCGCGCAAAGACCGCCCACTGCCATAGAATTGGAACCAAGTAAAACTTATATTATATGCATATAATATGCACAGAAAATTTACACCGTATAAAATATGATTAATTATTCAAAGTTATTAGACGGAAAATACGCAGTCGTCACTTGTGGCGACAGCCCTGTAGGTTGCGCGATAGTTCAATTGTTCGCCGAACACGGGGCGACCGTCGCGGTTGGCGCGAAAGACGCGCGCATAGCGTCGAAGTTGATCCCGATGATTGGCGGCATGTCGCCGGGCAGTTTCTTCTGGCCGTGCGATTTGGCCGACGCCGCGTCCGTTGAGGCCTTCTGCGCGGAGGTAAGCAAACGCCGCCCGCTGGTGAATGTGCTGGTCAACAACCCGTGGATGGAGAGCGACAAGGCGCTCGAAGATGCGGACGACGACTATGATGCCTTGATATTACAAGTGTATCAACGCAGCATAGTGCAGACGCTGCGCGCTTTTTGGCTCGCCATGCTAGAAGCCGGAGGCTGTTCGGTCGTGAACATCTCATCCAGCACGGTATTCAAGGCTGTTCAAGGCTCGTTCATGCATACGGTGGCCAACGGCGCTGTGGGCGGCATGACGCGCGTCCCTGCGGTCGAGGGAGGACACCACGAGGTACGCGTCAATGAGATATTAGCCGCGTTTGGCGCGAACAGGGCCGCGCCCTCGCAAGCGCCGTTAAACGATGGATTAACGCGCGCATGGGAGAACGCCTTTTCCGCTGCCGACAGCCGCGCTTTCGGCGGCTTTCGCCCTGATGTGGCGGGCATTGCCAGGGCGGCATTGTTTTTGGCCAGCGACATGGCTTCATACATATCGGGCATGTCCCTGTCCGTCAGCGGCGGGGCGCAGAGGACGCGCCTCGCATAACAGATATAATGGCAAGTGTGATGTTAAATAGTATTGATAAATAGAAGTGATAAATAGTATGTGTAAATTTTATTAGTAATCGTAATAATATATGCGCCAACGGAAGGAGACGGTTCTGTGAGCGACTACTCAAAGTTTTTGGAAAACGCGTTCGGCGAGTTCGACATCCCTTACATCGACTATACGAACAAAACACTCGTGGGCATCCGGGAGTACGACGGCCTTGTTTTTGTATCCGGTACAGCCTGCGAGGATTCCATGAAGGGCGGCGCCCCCATATGGACGGGGGAGGTCGGCAACCAACTGACGCTGCAGGAGGGGTATAAGGCGGCCAGGTGGTGCGGATTGATACAGCTCAATATGCTGCACAACGCATATGGGCTGGACAGAGTTGAGCAGATCGTCCGCTCATATGGCCTCATTCAAGTGGCAGACGACTTCTATAACCTGGACGGGGTGTACGACGGCTACTCGGACGTGATGTTCGCGGCGCTCCGCGAGCGCGGCAAGCATGTCAGGACCATCATGGGCACGCGCAACCTGCCCAACCACCACGTCACCATCGAGGTTGAGACAATAGCAAAAATTCGGGCGTAGCCACAAAAGAAGACCCGGAGCGGCGAGGGCGCCGCTCCCTACAAGGGCAGGCATAAAGATTTTCGTAGTGACGCCCGTCCCGGTCGCCTGCGGCATGGACAGGCATTATGGTTTTTGTAGGGACGACCGCCCCGATCGCCTGCGGCATGGACAGGCGTTATGGTTTTTGTAGAGGCGCTCGTCCCGATCGCCTGCGGCATGGACAGGCGTTATGGTTTTCGTAGGGACGACCGCCCCGGTCGTCCGCTCGCACACGCGCAATATATAAAGAGGTCCCTGATGAAATACGCTAAAATGCTGGAGGGGCGGCACGCCCTGATACTAGGTGGTGACACGGAGGTTGGCGGCGCGGTGGCGCGATTGTTTGCGGCGCACGGCGCGTGCGTCGCAGTCACTGTCGCGGGCTGCGGCGGCAGCGGCTACAATGGCGGTGGCGGCAGCAGCGGTAGCGACTGCTCCGGCAACAGCTCCAGCGACTGCTACGGCAACAGTTCCGGCGGCGGCCTCCGCGCCCGCGTTGCTCTTGCCGCTCTAAAATCCGACGTCCCGGACATACTGGCGTTCGGGGCGCCGATGGACTCTTCCGCCATGGAAGGTCTCTGCGCGGCGGTCCTCAAATCGTTCCCGCGCGTCGATATCCTAGTCAGCGCCACGGACTATTATAAAACCGGCCCGACGCGCACGTTTTCGACGCTCGATCTGCGGCACATGCTGGACGTCAATCTGGGGTGCGCCGTAAAATGCTTCCAACTGCTGCTGCCCGGAATGCTGGAAGCCCGGCGCGGCGAACTCGTGATGTTCGCCCCAGACCTCGTGGACTCGGGCCTACCGGGCGCAGCCGCCGCAGCCGCGTGCGCAGGCGCCATCAGCTCGTTCGCGCGCAACGTCACAAACGACTACATACGCTACCGCGTGAGGGCCAACACCGTCCTGTACCCATTCGACGGCGTCTGCGGGCGGGCGCCGTTGAGCGGCGATCCGGCGCCGGAAGACGCGGCCAACGCTGCGCTGTGGTACGCCTGTTACATGTCGCGTTTTGTGACCGGGGAGAAATTGAACGTAAACGGGGGGATGGCATATGCCAATCCAATATGAAAATGACAAGACGCATGGCGATAACATGACATACCACGATAACAAGCCACTCGACGTATATATGCCGTTAAATTACGACAGGCTGCTCGAAGGCAAGACGGCGCTTATCACCTCGGGCGCCCACGGTATGGGGAAGTATATTGCGAAGACGTTCGTCAGGCACGGCGCGACATGCGTCATCAACGGCATGAACCCCGCAGGGGAAGAGACCGCCGAGGAGCTGCGCCTGGATGCGCCCGGTTCGTTCTTCCTGCGCTGCGACATGTCGCTAAAAGACGACGTAAAAAATTTCATCGCAGAGGTAAAGAAACGGGCCGGCCGAATCGACATCATCATAAACAATGTAGGGATCAACCGCAGCGAGTTTTCCGGCGCGGTGACCGACGAAAATTTCGACTACACGCAGCAGGTCAACCTCCATGGCGCCATACGCATCGTGCGCGGGTTTCTGCCGCAGCTCAAACAAACAGGCGGAGCCATGGTGCATATCTCGACGATACACTCCGTGCTGGGGATGCCCCCCAACACCGCGTACGCGTCGTCAAAATCGGCGATCAACGCGTTTTCCGGCGCCATCGCCGCTGAGTACGCGCGCTACGGCATCCGCTCCAACGTGATCAACCCCGGAGGCATATTTACCGGCAACCGCGACACAGTGCTCGCCGAAATTGGGGACGACCGCGAAGCGCTCCTGGAAATGGGGCTGCGCGGCGACTTTGGGCAGCCGGACTACGGCAGCGGCAGCGCCTACGACATCGCGAACACCGCGCTGTTCCTCGTGTCCGAAATGAGCCGCCGCGTCAACGGCGCCGTTGTCAACGTAGACGGCGGAGCCGTGACGATTGCGCACCGGTTCTATAATCGCAAACTGCCCCCCGAAAGCGAGGAAATGTGGTATAAGCATATGCTGACCAGGTTCACCCCGATAGAAGAAGCAGAGCTTATGTATAACAAATAAGTATATGTATAACAATAAGTAAATGAATGATATATAAAGCATATAATCAAACGTAGGGCGGGGGCTTGCCCCCGCCGATTATACAAGAATAATATTGATTTATCATCGAAAGGATGTACTTGCATGAGCGTTGAATTGGAAAGATTGGGAGATATTGATTTGGAATTGCCCCAAATACGGCTGAGCAATAACGGCGTTGTCGGGCATAAGGTCGTCGGCGATCTGCTGTTCATTGGCGGCGTAGGCCCCATCGGCCCGGACGGCGCTGCCGCCTTTGTCGGCAGGGTCGGGGCGGAGTTTACGGTTGAGGAAGGGTACAAGGCTGCCAGGCTCGCCGGCATAAACATCCTCCAGCACATAAAGGACGCCCTTGGCAGCTTCGACAAAGTTGACTTTGTCGTAAAGTCCATGGTGCACGTCAGCGCGGCCAAGGGCTTCGGTGACATATACAAAGTGGCCGACGGTTTTTCCGACGTCCTCGCCGAGGCGCTCGGGGAGCGCGGCACGCACGCGCGAAACGCGGTCGGCGCGTCCACACTGCAGGACAACGTGCCTGTCATATGCGACGCGATTGTCAAAATTCGGGCGTGAGGAACGAAAACCGCACTTACTATTATGAAAGTCGTCGGTTCGGGGAAGCGCGGTTCCCCTCACCTTACGGGCGTGAAACGCCCGCACGGC
>WRLR01000086.1 GCA_009777515.1 Oscillospiraceae bacterium
CACCGGTAACGCCCGCTCCCGCTCCAGCGTCGGCTGCGCCCGCAGCAACGCCTGCGTCCGCGCCAGCCGGCATCACGGCCAAGATGAAGATCGCCATCGCGGTAGCGGCAGGCGTCGTCGTGTTAGGCGGCGGTTTTGCGGCAGCCTGGTTCAGCGGCGCGCTCGACAGCATTCCATTTGTCGCGTCCTCGCGCAACGTGAGCACTACTACAAGGGGCAGTGAAGAAGAGCGCAGGACGACTGTCGCATCACGCGACGAAGATATTGACGTCGAAGACGTCGAAGACGTCGAAGGCGACGAGGAAGAGGACGTCACAACAACAGTAGCGGCGACGACTGCGGCAGCGACGACGCAGGCTGCCACCACCACTGCGGCGACCACGGCCGGCGGCATGGGCGGAGGCGGCGGCGGAGGCGGAGGCGGTGAAGTGCTGAACGCGTTCGCCAGAAGGCAGAGCCCGGCCATGACAGCCATATTCAACGACATGGACATTGAGCCCTATATATCGAGCGACGCAAGCTCGCGAGGCGCCGTCGAGGAGTCCGTCATCAATCTGTCCAGCATCGTGCTTGGCAGCGTGCGTAACCTCGCCAGGGAAGAAACGCGCGATGGGGGGAACGTATTCGGCTTTGAATGCAATGTCGCATTTGACGTCCCCGACGCATATTTATATGAATTATTAGATAGCGATATGTTTATGTATTCTGGCATAGATGCGCAGACATTGGAAATACTGCGCCTCATCGGGGCTTCGGAATTCAATGTCAGCGTCGAGGCTGCGGGCGAGATCATCGATTCGATGCTCGATCCCATGTTTAAGATGGACGCGGACTGGCTGGTGAATTCAAGGTCCGTTCTTTCCGCGAGTGCATTTATGGATATGGAAAATATCCTGATCGCCATCCCGTCATTGTCCAGTAAAGTGTTCCGTATTGAAAACGAATCGACCCCGATACCCATCGGAGACTTCGAAGCACTGCTCGATCAAACCTTCGATTCGGAAGCCATGCTAATATATATAGATCAGTTGATGCCGTATATTGAGGAAATGGCGGTCGCCGCGCTTAATGAGCTGGACGATCCGGTAGAGGGGAAGGAAGATATAACGCTGGGCGGAAGAAGCGTCACAGTAGATACAATTGATATAGAAATTTCGCAAGCTTCCGCTGCAAAAGCGATCGCAGCGGCGCTGACTGTCATTAAGTATAGCCCCGAGGCGCAGGACCTTATAGTAGAGGCATTCAACGAAATAATGGCGGAAATGGTCGGCATGACGCTCGACAGGAAAATGCTGAGCATGGGCATTGACAGTACGATCGCGCAGATGAACGAAGCAGCCGAGTACGCGTATTACGAAGAGCCTGTAAAAATCAGGATTTACATGTATGATGGCGTCTTATCCGGCATCGCGATGTCCATACCCGAAGACGCATCTCAATTCGCTTTTGCCCTCATCGAGGACTATGGCTATTCATTCTGGTACAAGGATCTATATTACAGCGAATACGAAATGTTGGATGACGACACGCCGTCGCTGACCGACCATGGCATCGGCGATCACTTTGAAATCCACGGATCGCTGAACAGCGGCGCCAACGGCTATTCGGGCGACTTTTGGCTGAAACTCCGCGAATACGACGAAGTTTTTGATGCAAAAATATTAACATTTTCCGATTTGGACACTCAAGTCGTTTTTGGCATGCCGGTGATCACCGGAAAATTTAACGTTAAGATGTCGGAACTGTATAACGCCTTTATAGATAAAAAAGACAGCGATATTTATGAGGTTGCCAGTATGGCGTACACGATGGAAGAATTAGATGAAATGCCTATGATTAAGGACATGGAATTCACCTTGGAACTGAACGCGACAGACAATGATTATACTACAATATTTAGAATTGAAGATCCTTCGAGAAACAGCAAGGCAGCTATATCCTTTAGAGGCTATTTCGTCAGCAAAACGTTGTCCCCGCCGCAGGGCCCGATCGTGGACGTTGAAGAAGTCGACGAAAGCGAAGAGCTTCAAGTCGAAATTGTCAATGAATTCTTTGATAGTATCAACACCATACTGGACGGGCTGTTGTCTGCCGGGTATGATTTGACATGGGTGAAGCCGCTGATCGAAGCCGAAATGTTGAGACCGGGCGCTTTGGGCATGGCGGAGTTAGACGACATTATCGGCGGGACAAGTACCGACGTCTCCACGCAAACTTCTGCGGGGGGCGCGATCATTACCGATTTTTTGAATGAATATACCATCGAGGGCTATATATTCGAATTGAGCGACACTGAATATATCGTCGCCGAGTCGTTGCTGAACTACCCGCTCGCGGCTCTGATACTAGGCCGAAACGAGATTTATGCGAGGCATGGATGGGTCTTCGACGATATAGAGCTGCAGATATATTTCAACCAGCAAGATTGGTATGTCCCATTGTACGACAACGACTCCATCGAGCTTAACACCTTTGAAGAGACCAATGTATTGACTATATTGGAAATAGAGAAAATCCTCGGGGGCTAGCATAGATATGATATGGCATCGTCGCAGGGCGGGGGCGAGCCCCTGCCCTGCGTTCGTTTGTGCGGTATTCAACAAGCTGTGGCAATGTTATAACTAATGATAATATTGAACAGCGAGGAAGGAGCTAATAATGATGAAATGTACAAATTGCGGGGAGACGTTAGTTGAGGGATCGCAATTTTGCATAAATTGCGGAAACGCCGTACCAGTGGAGCAGCCTGCGCCACCAATAGGGCAGACTGCCCCACTAGAGCAGCCTGCACAGCCTACACAGCCATCCGAACAGTCTGCGCCACCCGTACAACCTGCGCCGCCCGTACAGCCTGCGCCGCCCGTACAGCCTGCACCACCTATACAGCCTGCACAGCAGCCACTGCCTGTTGCCGCAGTGCAGGGCTGTCCTAACTGCGGCGCACAGCTTGCGCCCGGCGCACAATTTTGTACAGGGTGCGGGCACTCCCTGGTAGCGCAGCCCGCAGCCTCGCCTGCCTCCCAGCCACCGCAACAGGCCGCAGCGCTGGGCTGTCCCAACTGCGGCGCTCAGCTTGCGCCCGGTGCCCAATTCTGCACCGGCTGCGGCTATTCCCTTGTGTCGCCACCCGCCCAACAAACGCAAGCGGCGCAACCTGCGCCCATAATACAGCAGCCAGCACAGCCTGTGGCTCAACAGCAGGTGCAGCCGGTAGTACAACCTGCAGTTCAACAGCAAGCGCAGCCGGTTGCGCAGCCGGTAACACAACCACAAATGCAACCAACGGCGCCGGTTGCACCTTATGCCCCAGCCACCCCAGCCGCCCCTGTAGCGCCTGCGGCTTATACGGCGCCCGCTGCCCCGGTAGCCCCTGTGCCCCCGGTAACGGACGCGGCGACTGCGCCCCACCCCAATGAAGCCGCACTGGCCAAACCCAAGAGAAAGATGCTCCCGTTCATTATATTAGCAGCGGCGGCAGCGGTTCTCGTCATAACGGTGGTCGGCGTCCTGATGTGGACGGGAGTCATAAGCATAAGCTTCTTCGGCGCCCCTGCTTCGGCGGCAGGCACATATGCCCAAAACGAACAGTATGTGGCATATATCAAAGACGGCGAGCTCCACATAGCGCACGCCAAGTCGCAAGCCTCTTTTGAAGCCACATCCGATTTACTATCAGGCGAAACGTTCAGAAATTCAATGATTTCAAACATTTATGTCGCATCGAACCTCGTCCAAATGACAAAAAACGGCTCGAGGCTGTTTTATCCGGACCGCATTATTTCCGACGGCAGCTACAACCTGTTCACGCGCACCGTTTCCGGCAACGGGAAAACCACGGGCGAAGCCGTGCGTCTTGACACCGACATCCGGGGCGGCTACCGCGTGAGCGAAGACGGCAAAAACGCTTTCTACGTCAGGGGCGACGCTAAATCGCTCTATTCGCACAACATGAAGGAGCGGAGCGAAAGAATCGCCAGCGACGTCGAAGGCTTCATAATCAACGGGAACGGCACGAGGATTTACTATTCCGACTCTGAAGCCAACATATACTACAAAAATAGAAACGCCGCGACGGAAAAGGTGGACAGCGAGTCCACATTTATAGGGACGTCGCCCGACTTCGCGACGGTGTATTACACGAAAGACGGCACCCTGTACCGCAAAAAGCAGGGCGAGACTAAAGAGCGGATATCCGCCGGCGTCAGCTCGGTGATCATGCTGTACGATTCCGGCGAGCTGTACTACACCAAAGAGACCGACACGGACGACAAGACCATTGACGTCCTGTGTTACTACGACGGGACCTCCGAGACAAGGATCGGTTCTACCACCGACTTCAACTACAGCCTTGCGATAGGCTCCACGAAGCCCGTGCTGGTCTATAGTATCAACACGGACGACAAAGAAGAGTCCGAGTACAGGATTGCGGTAAAAGCCAAGGACACGGCAATCGACGTATCCAAGACTTTCCGTTTCCCCAGGCTGAACCCGTCCGCTACAAAACTGTACTATATAGACGACTACAACGAGAACCGGAATTCCGGCGATCTCTGGAGCGCGGACGTCACCGACGACGGCCTGAAGCAGGCAGCCCAGCTTTACGAGGACGTCAATATTTACAGGATAAACAGCAAGGGGGCCGTCCACCACTACAGCGAGCTGAACCGGGCGGGCACCGCCGCAGACCTTTACCTGGAAGGCAAAACGGTCGATACCGACGTGCTGATCAACTCGGAGGTAGAGATTGGCAACACGGGCAATCTGCTGTACTATACAGACTACAACAGTAATAGGGACCGGGGCACGCTCAACATTAGCGTCAACGGAAAGCCCGCGATGATCGCCGACGACGTGTCGATGTTCGCGCCGCTCGGCGGGACTGTGGCCGTATACCTCATCGTCGAGGGTTCTGCCAACACCGGGGACATATACTGCTATGACGGCTCGAAGGACCGCAAGCGCATCGACACGGACGTCGCAATGCTGATGCCCATATACCTGACCGGCTCCGGCGGAGTCGTCTCGGCATCATCATATAACTGGTAAAGCGCCGGTAATATAAAAGAGCAACCGCCTCTGTTCACTTCAAGCGGTTGCTCTTCTTTATTTACATTAAAATGTAACGGCGATTTATATTAATCGGGCATAAAAAAGTAATAGCCCACGCCGCGCTTTGTCATGATGTATTCGCAGTTTGACGGGTCGCGCTCCAGTTTTTCGCGTATCCGCCGCACCGTCACATCGACCGTGCGGACGTCGCCGAAAAACTCAAAGCCCCAAACCTTCTCCAGCAGCGCCTCCCGCGAAAAAATCTGCCCCTGGTGGTTGGCCAGGTATTTAACCAGCTCGAACTCGCGCCTGGTCAGCTCGATAATCTTGCCGTCGCGGCGGATTTCAAACCGCCCGTAGTCTATCGTCAGGCCGTTAGACTCAAATGAACCGGATTCCTTGGACGTGTTGTCCTCAATCACCATGCGGCGCAGGTTGGCCTTGACCCGCGCGACAAGCTCGCGGTTGCTGAACGGCTTCAATATGTAGTCGTCGGCGCCAAGCTCCAGCCCCAGTATGCGGTCGACCTCGTCGGCCTTCGCGGTGAGCATTAATATAGGGACATTCATGGTCTGCCTGATTTCGCGGCACACGGTAAAGCCATCCTTTTCAGGCAGCATCACGTCGAGCAGGATCAGATCGGGCTTCTGGCTGTTGGCGACGCGCACCGCAGCCTCGCCGTCGTATGCCTCAATGACGTCAAACCCCTCTTTTTTCAGGTTAAAGCGTAAAATATCGACAATGCTCTTTTCGTCCTCGACAATCAAAATCTTCTTAGCCATAAACCCTCGCCCCCCCATGCAACACAACGTTAACCTAACTTGAGTGCCTCCACTTTGTCCAGCGCCTCCCAGGGCAGGCTGAGATCGTCGCGGCCAAAATGCCCGTACGCCGCGACCTGCCTATAGAGCGGGCGGCGGAGCCCCAAATCCTTGATTATCGCCGCCGGGCGCAAATCGAAATTCGCCCGAATCAGCTCAATAATGCGCTCCTCGCTGACGACAGCGGTGCCGAATGTGTCAACCTTAACGAAAATCGAAACGGGGCTTGCGACCCCGATGGCATATGCGATTTGCAACTCGCAGCGGTCGCACAGCCCGGCCGCCACCACGTTTTTAGCCACATAGCGCGCCGCGTAGGCCGCAGCCCTGTCCACTTTCGTGGGATCCTTGCCGGAGAAGGCGCCGCCGCCGTGCCGCGCATAGCCGCCGTAAGTGTCCACGATAATCTTGCGCCCGGTCAAGCCGGAGTCCCCCTGGGGGCCGCCAATGACAAAGCGCCCGGTGGGATTGATATAAAACTTTGTCCCGCTGTCCACGAACTCGGGCGGCAGCACCGGCAATATGACGCGCTTTTTAACCTCGTCCACCAAGTCCGCGTGCTCCACGTCGGGCGTGTGCTGGGTCGAGACAACCACCGTGTCTATCCTCACCGGCCTGCTGCCCTCGTACTCGACCGTGACCTGGGACTTGCCGTCAGGGCGCAGGAACGGCAGCGCCCCTGACTTGCGCACCGCCGCGAGGTTGCGGCAAACGCTGTGCGCGAGCTGTATGGGCATAGGCATGTACTGCGGCGTTTCATTGCACGCAAACCCAAACATCATGCCCTGGTCGCCGGCGCCAATTTGGTTAAGCGCGTCCGACTCCAGCCCCCGGTCCACGCCTATCGCGATGTCAACGGACTGCTCGTCAATGGCGGTGAGCACGGCGCACGCCTCGCCGTCAAACCCGGCGTGCGAGCCGCTATAGCCGATGTCGGTAATCGTTTTACGCGTGAGTTTCGGTATATCCACATATGTATTTGTGCTGATCTCCCCCATCACAATGACCAGGCCCGTGGTTACCGCAGTCTCGCAGGCCACGCGCGAATACGGGTCGTCCGCGATGAGCGCGTCCAGCACAGAGTCGGAGATTTGGTCGCACATTTTATCGGGATGGCCCTCGGTCACGGATTCGGAAGTAAAATACGTTTTAACCATTAATAATTACCCCTCGACTGCCTATAATTTCAATTCAAAGCCCTAACCTAATTAACTTTATATAGCTTAGCTTAGATTAGCTTACTTAGATTAGCTTAGCTTAGCTTAGATTAGATTAGCTTGGCTTAGATTAGCTTAGTTTTACTTAACCTAGCCTAGCCTTACTAAGCTTCGCTTATTTGCATCATTTAGTTGCATCATTTTTACGCAAAACTGCCGGAAAAATCTGGTTCGGCGGCGCCGAACAAGTCTTCGAATTCCGTGCCTTCCAGCCTCTCCCGCTCCAGCAGGGCGTTCGCTATGATATGCAGCTTATCCAAATGGTGGCGCAAAAGCTCCAGCGTCCGCCTGTACGACGAGTCGATGATGTTCTTCACCTCGCGGTCGATCTGCGCGGCGATCTCCTCGCTGTAGTTGCGTGTATGCCCAAAGTCCCTGCCGATGAACACTTCGTCGTTGTCGTCGGAAAACACCAGGTTGCCCATGCTCTCGCTCATGCCGTAGCGCGTGATCATGTTGCGCGCGACCGAGTTCGCCTGCTTCAAATCGCCGTGCGCCCCGGTGCTGATCTCCCCCAGCACGATGTCCTCCGCAGCCCGGCCGCCAAGAGCAATGACGATGATCTCTATCAATTGATCCTTGGTCTGGTAGTATTTGTCCTCGTCCGGTTTATGCACCGTATAGCCGCCCGCGCGCCCGGAGGGGATGATGGTGACCCTGTCGACCTTGTCGGTGGTGGACACGACCTTTACGGCGATGGCGTGCCCCGCCTCGTGGTACGCGGTCAGCCGCTTCTCCTTCTCGTTCATCAAGCGGCTCTTCTTTTCAGGCCCCATGATGACTTTGAACACGGCCTCCTTGATGTCGTCCATGTCGATGCGCGTCCTGTTCTTGCGCGCAGCCAGCAGGGCCGCCTCGTTCAGGAGGTTCTCCAAATCCGCGCCGGTGAAGCCCGACGTGCTCTTTGCCAAATCGTCCAGCTTGACTGTGTCCGCCAACGGCTTGCCCTTGGAATGGACTTTTAAGATGGCCTCGCGGCCCTTAATGTCCGGTATGCCTACATAAACGCGCCGGTCAAAGCGCCCGGGCCGCAGCAGCGCCGGGTCGAGGATATCAGGCCTGTTGGTCGCCGCGAGTATGATGACGCCCTCGTTCAACCCGAACCCGTCCATCTCGACCAGTAGCTGGTTCAACGTCTGCTCGCGCTCGTCGTGGCCGCCGCCGAGGCCCGCGCCCCTGTGGCGCCCGACCGCGTCTATCTCGTCAATGAACACGATGCACGGCGAGTTCTTTTTTGCCTGATCGAACAAATCACGCACGCGCGACGCGCCGACACCGACGAACATTTCGACGAAGTCGGAGCCGCTGATGCTGTAAAACGGCACGCCCGCCTCGCCCGAAACGGCTTTGGCGAGCAGCGTTTTGCCTGTGCCGGGCGGCCCGACAAGCAGCACGCCCTTGGGGATGCGCGCGCCCAGATCAATAAATTTCTTGGGCGCCTTTAAAAAGTCTACAATCTCTTTTAGCTCCTCCAGCTCCTCGTCGGCGCCCGCGACGTCGTTGAACGTCACCTTCTTTTTATCGTCCGTGTTCAAACGGGCGCGGCTTTTGCCGAAGGACATGACGCGGCTGCCCCCGCCGCCTCCCTGCGACTGCTGCAGGAAAAACACCCAGAACACGATGACGAGCACAATCAGCACCAACGTCGGCAAAATATTGATCCACCAAGGCACGGACGAGGGCGGGCGGGTGATAAACTCAAGCCCGTTCGCTGTTATGCGGGGGTTGATTTCCGCCATGAACGACTCGACATTCGGTATATATACAGGCATCGCAGGCGATTCCGCTGGGTTATTCTTAAGTTTTATGTACGCAACGTTGTCTCGCAACGTAATTTCGCTGACAGAGTTCGACGCGATTGCGTCTATCATATTGCTATAGCTGAACTCTACCTGCTGCTGATTACCGTTCGTGAGCAGGAGCACCATTATGAGGATCACCACGAACAGAATAATATAGAAACTCATCTGCCTAAGATACTTCAAAGATTGGCTCACTCCCCTTTCATATACCCTTACCCTAGTATTCTCTCTTATATAATTTTATGTAATCGTAATGAAATAATATTAATCAGTATCAGTTATTATATCGGTCATTATATCAATCATTGTACAAAACGCGCACGTCCGGCAGGTTCCGGTACATGCCCGCGTAATCCAGGCCGTAGCCGACGACGAACTCGTCGGGGATTTTAATGCCGCAGTAGTCCGGGACGAGCTCCACGACGCGCCTCGACGGCTTGTCGAACGCCGAGCATATCTTAAAGCTCGCGGGGTTGCGCGACTCAAAGACGTCTTTTAGATAGTTGAGCGTCACGCCGGTGTCGATGATATCCTCGACAATTACGACATGCTTGCCCTTGATGTCCTCGTCGATGTCCTTTCTGAGCAGCACCACGCCGGACGTCTTGGTTTCGACGCCGTAACTGGACACGATGATAAAGTCGATGATGACAGGGATATCCACCGCCCTGCAGAGATCGGCAAGAAAGATCATCGCGCCTTTCAGCACGCCGACCAGCATCAGTTCCTTTCCGGCGTAGTCGGCGTTGATCATGCCGGCGATTTCGTTGACCATGTTGCTAATACGTTCCCGTGATACGATTACTTCGCCCAGTCTATTCATACCTGTTGTCCCTTTCGAGCATGAACAAAGACTATGGAATGGACGTTTACACGCGGTAAAACGAGCACCCACAGTCATTACTCACAGCAGCCAAAGCATCAATGTATGTGTATGTTCCTCGTATGCACTTTTTATTTTCTATCTATCTATCAATAATATTTTTAAACATTATTATAATATAAATATCGGCTCATCAATTATGTTACGTGCGGGCGATTAACAATCGCCCCTACGGGTTTCTATATCTATACTATATCTATAATATTTATATCGGCTTAACCGGGGATGTATCGTACCCGGAGGATATTAACCGTGCTGTCTGTCACTTTGTACCGCTCGCCGACTCTGTGACCTATTACCCAGGCGATGTCACGCCCTATAGCCAGTAAGGGGACGGCGCTCCGCACATCACCGGGTATTTTTGCGTCGATAAAAAACTCTTTCAACTTCTTGCTGCCCGGCGCATTTATAGGAAAAAAAGTGTCCCCGGCCCGCCTGAAACGCAATTCCAGCTCATCGGGACACAGGGAGTCCGCATCGAATAACTGTTCACTAGAATTATACCTTATTTTTTTAATTTGCTCAACGATTTCGTCATCTTTTTTATGTAAACTTTTAATGACATACCCGATCGGCAAAGCGGGTGGCGCAGGTACGCGGGCGTCCCGCCCGCACCCTTGCACGCACCCGTGCCCGCTCTCGGCGGTCGTTTCCCTGGGTACGCGGGCGTCCCGCCCGCATCCGCACCCGGCAGAAGGAGCCACCACAGTCGCCGACGGCGCGGCGAACACCAGCACGCCATACGTACGGCGGACACGCAGCCCGCCCGGGAGGTGCAGCTCAGCGCCCGTCCGCCCCGACGCGGCCAGTTCCATTATGTCGGATATATGCACATGCTCCAGACGCCTCGCGTCGGCGCCCGCTTCCACGCAGGCCAACCGCGCGACGCGCGCTGCAATAGCCGCATGCAGGGCGTTGAAGCGGCTAATAGACAGTTCGACATACGGCGGTAATCCGACAGTCGGCGATAATCCAACATTCGGCGACAACCCGACAGTCGGCGACACTCCGACAGTCGGCGCGGCGCCCCTCCCGCCACCTGTTGCACACGCCCCATACGCGCGCAACGCCTCCCCCGCCAAATAGTCGGCGTCCCGCCCAGCATTGTCCGACAGCCTGCACAGGGCGTCATTGACAGACGGGTTATAATGCCCGCGCAAAAGCGGCAGAAGTTCGTTGCGGATCCGGTTACGCGTAAACGCAATGTCCACGTTAGTGCTGTCAACAACATAGCCAATGCCGTTTTTCGAAAGATACGCCTCGACGTCTGCGCGACCGACACGGAGCAACGGGCGCACCACATACGCCGCAGACGCGCCCATGCCCCGCAAACCGTCTACGCCAGCGCCGCGCAGGACATTCATCAGCACGGTTTCCGCAAGGTCGTCCCTATTGTGCGCGACGGCAATTCGCCAGGCACACCCCGTCGCGGCCTCCATCGCCAGCCTCTCGCGCTCGAAAGCGGCATAGCGCACGTCCCGCGCGGCAGCCTCCACTGACATTTTGCGCTCTGCAGCATAAGCCGCAGCATCCTCGCGCGCGCAAACGAACCTGACGCCAAGCGAAGCGCAGAAACGTTCCGCATGCGCCTCGTCGCGCTGCGCCTCCCCGCCACGCAGCATGTGGTTAACGTGGACGGCGACGAGCCGCTCCGGATCGTTAATATACAGGTTGAGGATGTGCAGCAGGCACGTGGAATCCGCCCCGCCCGAAAAGCCCACAATAACGCCACCGCCCAACGGCAGCAGCATTTCGTCGGCAATAAAGTCCCTAACAAATAAAAACAGCGGATCTAATGAACCGCCCATACAAAACGCCATGCCTTGACCAGGCGCAATTAGTCATGAAAACATGCATGGCGTTGCGCCCGTGTCCTGCCCTTTCTATTATTTTTCACGCAAGCCTCCAATTTTGGAACGGACGACCGGGGCGGTCGTCCCTACAAATAAACGTAGGGGCGGATTCCATATCCACCCGACCGTAGAAGCGGATTCCATATCCGCCCGTATGTCCTACCTATTACTTTTACTTTGCACAGCGTACGCGCCTACAAGCCCCCGCCCCCTCGCCTACCAATCTCCGCCCTGGGGCGCCTGGTTGGTGAAACGCGTGAACACATTCTGATAACCCAGCTCGATAAATCCGGTCTCGCCGTTCCTGTGCTTAGCTATAATCAATTCCGCAATGCCCGGCTTCTCCGTGTCTTCAAAATAATATTCGTCGCGGTACAAAAACATGACGATGTCGGCGTCCTGTTCTATGGCGCCGGACTCGCGCAAATCGCTCAGCATCGGCCTGTGATCCCTGCGCTGCTCCGGGGCGCGCGAAAGCTGTGAACACGCCAGCACCGGCACCTTCAGCTCCTTCGCCATAAGCTTTAACGAACGCGAAATCTCCGACATCTCCTGCTGGCGGTTGTCAAACCTGCCGCCGCCCCTGCCGGAGCCTTGCAACAACTGTATATAGTCAATGACGACGAGGCCGAGCCCGTTCTTTTCGAGCTTCAGCCTCCTGCACTTGGCTTTTATGTCCGCGACGGAAACACTGGACGTGTCGTCGATGTACAGCGGCGCGTCCATGAGCTTCGCCGTGGCGTCGGCAATCTTGCGCCAGTCGCCCTCCAAAAGCTCGCCGCTCCGCATCCTGCTCAAATCGATCTGCTTGTCCGAACTGATCATGCGGCTCACCAACTGGTCGCGCGGCATCTCAAGATTAAACAGTATCACAGGCGCGCCCTCATTGACGGCCGCATAATGTGCGATATTGAGCGCAAGCGCCGTTTTCCCCATCGACGGGCGCGCAGCTAGTAAGATTAAATCCGACTTTTGAAAACCCGACGTCTTGTCGTCGAGCATATCAAACCCGGTCCGAATCCCGGTGAACCTGCTCTTGCGGTTGTACAGCTCCGTCAGCTTGTCGTAGATTTCGGACACGACCTCGCTGACATGCACGACGCCCGCCTGGTTGCGATCCTCCATGATCCCGAAGATCGCCATCTCTGCGGCCTCGACTATGTCGGTCGCGTCCTCGCCCGCCGCGTAGCTGTCCTCCACGACTTTCATGCATTCCCGTATGAGCTTGCGCAGCAGCGCCTTTTGCGCGATAATGCCGGCGTAGTGCCTCGCGTTTTCGCTCGAAATGACGCCCGCCGCCAATTCCCCGAGATACACCATCCCGCCGACGCGGCCAAGCGACCCCTGCGAGCGCAACTGCTCCCCCACCGTCAGGATGTCTATCGGGGAGGACTTGTCAAACAGCGCGAGCGCGGCGATATAAATCTCCCTATGCTCATCGCGATAGAAGTCTTCGGGCTTGAGCACTTCCATCACGGTCGGGAGCTTTTCCTGATCCAGAAGCAGGCAGCCCAAGACGGACATCTCGGCTTCAATATTCTGCGGCGGCACCCGCGACCCGCGCGGGCCGGAGCCGGATAGCTGCGACATGGGCCCCTATTCCTTGTGCAAATCAGGCACTTTGGGTGTATCAGGCCCATTGGGCACATCGGGCACGACGGTTACTCTGATTTTTACGGCGACGCCTTGATATAGCTTCACGTCCACGATCTTTTCGCCCAGCGTTTTAATCGGCTCGTCCAGGGCGATTTTCTTTTTGTCGATATCGATGTGGAACTGCGCCTTTAGCGCGTCGGAAATGTCCTTGCTCGTTATAGAGCCGAACAGCCGGGAACTGCCGTCGCTGCTGCCACTCTTCCCTTTGATAATGACATTGACCTGCTCCAGTTTTTCCGCGTTCGTCTCCGCGCTGGCCTGCGCCCTGTCCTTGCGGGTGCGCTCCGCCTCCTTGCGGGACTTCATGATGTTCATGTTGCCCTTCGAGGCCTCTACCGCGATGCCGCGCGGGATAAGGTAGTTCCGCGCGTATCCGTCGCTCACGTTGATCAGGTCCTCTTTTTTGCCGTAGCCCTGTAAATCTTCCTTCAAAATAACCTGCATATCGGGCGCCTCCCCCCATATAAACCAAACAGCGACTAATAGATCAAACCATCCAACGGCTCAATACTCTTCCCAACGGCTCAATACTCTTCCGCCGGACAAGTTTTATATTACATTACCTGCCCTATATAAATCAATAAATCATTGGATTTATTATCACATAATAGATTAGATATGTTTTATGACTTTATAATCGAAATAATATCTATCATGCACTTTTTTATTTGCTATCGTATGATGCCTTTGATCGTATGATGCCTTTGTACTCCGCTTTTATCTTTTCGTAGCTCTCGAGATTGCCGATATCGTACCTGCTGCCCGGCATTTCCATGGCGTATACCGGCGAGCGCTTGCACAGCCATTCGATGTAGCTGCCCGGCGCGTCCACGCCGCAGCCGTCGGCTATGGCGCTCGGTATTGCATGCGCGTCGCCCCCGGTCAAATAGTAGAACGGCGGAGTCGCCCAGTGGGACGCGGGCGCCGCAGGCTTTTCAACCATGTCTACAATCAAATCATCCCCGTCGACCTGCGCCACGCCGCACCTTTTCAACCTCTCCACATTTTTTTCGTAATACCGCATGACGCAGGACGCGCCCTTCCCCTGCGCGTAGTGGATAAACGACGCCAGCGAAAAGTCCAAAAGGTTGTCCCCTGCGACAACCAATATGTCGCCTTGAATGCCCAGGCGCTCGACCGCGAACCATATGTCCCGCACGGCGCCAAGCCGCCCCTCGTTGGTAGTCGTCCCGTCGTCCACCACCGAGACGTCGTATGGCGAAGCTGCGGCCCAGTCCTCAAAATGGCGCGCGTATTTGTGGTTGGATATAACGACGTACCCGTCGACGGCGCGGCTTGCAAAGACAGCACGGTCGGCGTCGACGGCGCGGCCGGCAGCGCCGGCCGACTCAATATCCTCCAAAAGCCAGTCTATGATGGCCTTGCCTCGGACCTCCAGCAACGGCTTGGGAAAATTTTCGGTGAGCGGATAAAGCCGCGTGGCATACCCCGCCGCAAGTATCAAGCATTTCATATACAATGCACCTCATAATGAATTATCTAGCTCACCATCATAGCACAAACAGATTTGAATTTAGCATGGCGGTCGTGCCTTGCTGCGGCGCGATAAGCGTCAACTACGATGCTAACATCAACTACGATGCTAACGTCAACTACGATGCTAACATCAACTACGTTGCCGGGACATCGCGCCCTACATGGGCGTCGCACCCTACATGGACATTTTCACACTATATTTTTTTAAACGCAATTTTTGCATCAGCCCCAGTTCCACATTGCCACCCGCGCCGCCCCCGAACATAGGCCCGTCATTGCATAAAATGCAATAGCCCCCCTCGTTTATGCGGTTTAACACATGGGTGTGGGGCGTAACATATGAAAAACCAATCGTGACATCAAAATTCTTCAGGTTCCCCATCTCCTGCTGCACATACGCATATCGCAGCACCGTACATGTCAAACAGTCGCATGTATTGCCTATATCTTTAAAATGGTACCGATCTTTTGCGGCAACATATACTTTATACACACCATCCCGCAACTGTTCCGCTTCCAGTTCAACGCCATAATAAAAGCCGTGCAGCGCATAGTAGGCGTCGTTTTGGGTTTCAACTACCACATAGTTATACGAAGCGGCAGCCGCGCCATCCCCGCTGGCTCCCGCACGCTGCAGCACATCTGCTTCCGCCCGCGCAAAAGACGGCTCCTGCCTTATCTGATCCGCAATATGAGCCGGCAGCGGCTCATCATAACTCATCTCCCGCGTCTCCCCAAAAAACAAATCATCCCCGTCGCCCATGGCGTTCATAAACAGCCGATGTGAAAACGGCATATTCATAAGCCTAAAAGTTGATCTAATACCAAATAACCCCATGCCGCCTGAAGGCGCCCCAACAGGTACCCCTGCAGCTATGCCAGCAGACGCCCCGGCTGTCGCCCCGGCGGACACCCCGGCAGACGCCCCCGTAAACGTCCCTACAGACGCACACGCAGGCGCCACATCACCAGTCGCCCCCAACCCCAAAGCGCCAGCATGTAAAGGCCGCCCCATAAGCATAGCGGCAACGATAATAATAGAAAATATAGTATTGGCCCGAAACCGATTCAAACGAATTTTTATCACGTTATATTAGCTTTCTACATCCTCACGCCATCGGCGCTTTCGCAGAAATGCACCGAAAAGGTGTCCGCCAGCGCGGGGAACTCTTTTATGTATTCCTTTGTCACATATTGCCGGATTCCATCCTCGTAAGCCGGGTCTATCAACGCCATACTGCAGCCCCGGAAACCCGCGCCGCAGAACCTGCCCCCGTATATGCCATCGGTGGTCAGCATGATATCGTACAGCTTTTTGAGTTCCGGCGACCCGGTTTCATAGTTGTAGATGGACGAACTGCCGCTCTCGAATGATAGCTTGCCATATGCCTCAATGTCCCCGCGCCGCCAAGCCTCCGCGCCCGCCTCCACGCGCGCATACTCCGTGTACCAATGCTCCGCGCGCCTGCGCCAACTTTCCGGCAGCTTGTTTTTATGCTTCTCATACACTTCATGCGGGACGCCGCGCAGCCGCGCCTCCTCGAACTTGCCGTATTCCATGTCTTCAAACGCCATCAGCGCGTATGCGGCGGACTTGCACTCGTCCACCCGCATGTTGAACTTCGAACCGACCAGCGCCCGCTCCACGCCGCTGAAAAATATCGCTATCTTGCAAGGCTTCATATCCGGATGCTGCGCGATGAGCTCGTATGAGTCGTCCATTGTATCGAGATAGAGCAGGTGCCCCTTTCGCGAAAAAATTTCGCACGACTGATCAAGCTTACCGCAGGACACGCCGACATACTCGTTTTCTGCGGCGAGTGCGGTCATGATCATCTCCATCTCGCTCAGCTTTATTTCGTTCACCTTGCACAGCGCCGTTAAAAACGCGATTATCACAGACGCAGACGAAGACAGCCCCCCGATGGGCAGACTGCCCTCGATCACCCCGGACAGCCCAATGCTCAGCGGATGCCGCCTGCTAAGCATAATAGTCGCGCCGCGCAGATAGTCCGCCCAGTCGTCCTGCCGGACCTCCGGCGTGTTACTCACATGAAACTGCGCGCGCTTTGGAAAGTTGAGCGAACGTAGTTCAACCACACCGTTTTGCTTCGGGTTGTATGCGATATGGATGCCCTTGTCTATCGCGAACCCCGTCACCTTGCCGTACTGGTGGTCGCTGTGCGCGCCGATGGGGCATATGCGGTACGGCGCAAAAGCCACCCCGAGCGGCGGCGCGTGGTATGTTTCCTCAAATACATCAACACAACGCATATAATTAGACCATTCCTTTATATATTTCCATCAATATATTTCTTTTATGTATTTCTATTTATGTATTTCTATATATATTTCTATTTATGTATTTTATAAATTTTATATATACACATTTCATAATTCATAAATCATAATACGTATATCATCATAAATATTTATCAGCGAACATCATCCGCAGTTTCCGAAAGCCCAGCAAAGCCAATATACCCGTCAGCCCGCCCGCTGTATCAATCAAAACATCGCCCACCGCTGCCGCCCTCCCTGGCACAAACAACTGGTGTATCTCATCCGAAACCGCATATAGGAACACAATGGCGAACGCCGCCGCCAATTGGGCCTTGAAGTTGATTTTATATGTGCGCGCCGCGCCCGCCGCTGATAAGCCCAAGGCAAAAAAGGCCGAAAAATGGGCGTATTTGCGGGCCGCGTGCTGCCAATTGTCTACCAGCAGCATTTGGTCGGCTTGCGGCATTTCTTTAAAATCGCTGATAATAAATCCGGCCACGCCCATAATGAACCGGCTGCTCGTATTAGACGACATTTGCGCGTTCTGCGACGAAAAGTAAAAAATCGCGGCCATGCACGCGATTGTCAAAACATGCCAAACTGCATAGGTCAATGATTTTTTCATTATACAAACCGCCATCTGCCATGCGCTAACAACGCACAAATAGCACATGAAAAATGTATGATCGTCGTGCCTTGCTGCGGCGCGATGGGGACATCACGCCCTGCTGCGGCGCGATGAGGACATCGCGCCCTACATGCACATTTTACACACTCATAGTCTAACTAATAAAATATGTCATAGTATTCATTGTGATAATTTCAAACTTATATATTATATCACACATAGTAATTTTTA
>WRLR01000087.1 GCA_009777515.1 Oscillospiraceae bacterium
TCGTTGCTCAGTATGTTTTTAGCAACCGTCCGGCAATAGCTGCCATACTTGTTTCCGCACTCGGTCAAAGCGTCCTCTGACCGCTGCCAAAACAATTCAATTATATCGTTGTCATCCACATTGCGTCCCTCATTTCATAACCGAAAATTCCCGCCTCACTTATATAGACGGGAATTTTTGCTTTTCATTGCGTAGTTTATGAAAAAAATCGTCTTTTGTGAATTGTTCCGTCCCAAATTAATGATTCTATATCTCATTCGACGTAAGTGTACGGAGAACCGTCATCGAAACAAGGCTTCTAAAAGGAATATTGAATTTTCAACATCATTGATATTATATGAAGATTCAAACTACCGCCTTGTTAGCAATGACGGGGAACTTCCCTTTGACAACTATATAAAAATAGATAATTCAAATCTTGAGCCTGATGTCGTGGCGAAGATGATAAAGGATAAATTCTCGCTATAATCGAAGTGCGCTATCATCCGCTTTTTCAAAGCGTATGACCTATTAGGGCTTCGTGTGAACGCTCCCGCCTTTCGGCGTATCGTTCCGTTTGCCCCAACTTCAATTAAACCCATACCCAAAAATAAAAAACTTATAAAGCAGGATTTACAAGAAAATTCACCTATACCGAAACAGCAATTTCGCTTTATCAACGCGAAAAATAGCGGTATTATCGTGGTCATGCCGATGATGTCGTGCCCTAAAAGGTTAAACAAATTTTCCAGCATAATGCAATAATAGTTTAAACGTGAAACTGTTAACTCGTGGATTTTTTTCAGCATAATGCGGTATGATACCGCGCCGTATTTTTTTGCATAGTGTCATATATA
Organism: Oscillospiraceae bacterium; assembly: GCA_009777515.1. GTDB lineage: Bacteria > Bacillota > Clostridia > WRLR01 > WRLR01 > WRLR01. The sequence goes on from WRLR01000087.1 coordinate 837, forward strand.
CAACGTAATGCCTTTTTTATGATAGCGGTGAAAATTTGTATGATACCACGTAGGGGACGATGGCAATCGTCCCGCCATGCCCACCTCGCCCCAGCCCTGCGTTCAAATAATTGACACATATTCTGATTTTATGACAGTTTACGCAAATAACCCCCGGTGATATCGTACAAATGGCGAAAACTATTATTTGGCGGGAGGGGGATGGCTATGAACAATGCCATCAATGCCGCAACGGGCAAAGGCGCATTTGCCAGCAAACACCTGCGGCTCCATCTGTTTTGGAAACAGCGGTACTTGCAAATATTCGCGCTGGCCGGCATCGCTTATATATTGGTATTTAGCTATATACCGATGGTTGGCATCATCATCGCGTTCAAAGATTATAAGATGACTACCGGGCTCCTCGGCATCTTCACGAGCCCATATGTCGGGCTCAAATGGTTTACCGAGTTCTTCACGGACTATAATTGCTGGACGATCATCACCAATACAATAACGATGAGCTTGATTAAACTGGTGTTCACATACCCGCTGCCCATCTTGTTGGCGCTGCTGCTGAACGAGATGAAAGTCAAGGGCATAAAGCGCCTCGTGCAAACAGCCAGCTACCTGCCATACTTTATTTCGTGGGTCATCGTGGCGGGTTTCACGCAGATATTCCTCCAGTCAAACGGCGTATTCAATTCTATAATGCTCAATACGGGCTCAATAGCATCGCCGATCGCCTTTCAGACCACGGCGAAATATTTCCTCCCTACCGTCGTGGTCACCGCGATGTGGAAGGATATGGGCTGGTGGGCGATCATCTTCCTGGCCAGCATCACCGGCATCGACCCGACTCTTTACGAAGCTGCCGATATCGACGGCGCAGGGCGACTCAAGAAGATTTGGCACATCACCTTGCCAGGCATAAAAGGCACGATTACCGTTGTGACTATCCTTGCCCTCGGCAACTTGCTCGGCGGCGGCTTGAGCGGCTCGAATTTTGAGCAGGCGTATCTTTTGGGGACGCCCGGCAATATCGAGGTGTCCGAAATTATACAGACATATGTCATGAAAGTCGGGCTATCAAAGCAAAGGTATTCCTACGCGGCGGCCATAGGGCTGTGCCAATCCGTGATTTCAGTTTTTTTGGTCATGACCAGCAATTTCTTTTCCAAAAAAGTGGCCGGGGAGGGATTGTTTTAATGACGACGGCGACGCAAGCGTTCAAAACAAGGAACAGGATCAAGCGCACATCCGAGGATTGGGCCGTGGACTTCATCGTATACTTCTGCGGGCTGTTTATTTTTCTTGTTACGTTTTACCCGTTTTATTTAGCCATCGTGCTCGCGTTCAACGAGGGGCAAGACGCCACCCGGGGCGCCATCTATTTTTGGCCCCGTGCATTTACAATGCAAAATTTTTATATGTTTATAAGGGATCCCAAATGGATGACGTCCCTTATGATAACGGTTTTACGGACTGTTATCGGAACGACGCTGACCACGCTGTTTACAGCCTTTGTCGCATATGGCCTTTCGGAGCGGGAGCTCGTCGGGCGCAAAATATATATGTCGCTGATCATTTTCGCCATGTATTTCAGCGGCGGCATAATCCCGTATTACGCGCTGCTGAGGGCCATCCGCCTGTCCAACACGTTTTTCGTCTATATCATCCCGGGCATGCTCAGCATATTCTATGTCCTCGTGTCCATATCGTTTTTTCAAGGCATATCGAAGGAACTCGCGGAGTCGGCGCGGATCGACGGAGCGGGCGAGGTGAGTATATTCATTAAAATAATATTGCCTATATCAAAACCGCTGCTCGCGACGATAGCGATTTTTACGGCTGTCGGCCATTGGAACGCCTGGTTCGATTCCGCGTTTTTCATCCAAAACAAGGATTTGCGGACGCTGGGGTACCAACTGATGGCTGTCATTAACCAGTCGGCCGCGCTCGTGACCGGTAATCTCGAGCCGGAAGCCGCAGCCTCGGCGACAATTACCGTAATGTCGATCCAATTAGCCGCTATGATCGTCGCCGTGACGCCGATCTTGCTGATTTACCCATTCTTCCAGCGTTACTTTGTGAGCGGGCTGTCGCTCGGCGCAGTCAAGGGGTGAAAAATTCTTAATATGAACGTTTTACCGGTTAGACGTGATTAATAACAAAATTTTTTATAGAAACGGAGGAACCAAAATAAAAAGGCATTGGGCATGCCTTGCGCGATATAAAGCCAATAAAAAATATTGAAAGGAGTGTCGAAACGCCTAATCGACGAACCTAATGAAAATTTATAGAAGCTGTATTATTTTAATCATCCTGACGCTGTTGTTGGCTTCCTGCGCGCCGGCCGCGACCACCGGCGCGACCACCGCAGCCACGACGGCGGCGGCGGCGCAAACGACTGCGGCGGCGACAACAGCGGCGGCCACCACCACAGCGGCGGCTGCCGCCGAAACTACTGCGGCTGCTACCGAAAGCCAGCCTTCGGGGCTGGTCAGCGACGAACCGGTTACGCTGTCGATCTTTATCGATCATTCCTGGTACCCGACAGACAAGTTCGAGGGTATTATCCCGGAAGAGATAACGCGCCTGACCAATGTGACATTGGATCCGGTGGTCGGGATCGACGCACAGCAACTGGGCGTAATGGCAGGTTCGGGGGAGCTGCCGGACCTGGTCTACACATCGGCATATATCACTGAACTGTCTACGGCGGAACTGTGCCAATCCTATGAGGACCTGATTGAAAAATACAATGTGGACTGGGATCTGACGCCGATCCAACTGGGCATCGGGCGCACATATTCCGACGATGGCAAAGCGTATTGCATCTTAAACCATTATAGCAACGCGGAAGACTGGGCGGATACGGAAGCCGTCCAAATGTGTGGCTCGCTCATTTACCGCACGGATTTGTGGGAAGGCGTGGGATCGCCCGCGATGGAGTCCTTTGACGATCTCTTTGATGTCTTTGGGCAAGTCAAGGACGCTTATCCCGAGCTGGGTGCGATTATGACGCTCAACGCCAATTGGAATATGCTGACGCTGCGCTATTATTGGGGCATTTCGGAACTTGAGTGGCATGAACAGCCCGACGGTTCATTTATCCACTACTCCATGGATCCGCGTTACAAGGACTTGTTGGCGTGGGTCAACAAGTGTTACCGCGCCGGGTTCATTAACGCCGACGAAAGCTATTTTGTCACAGGTAGCACCGCCATTCCGACAGAGGGGAAATTCATAACCTGCTCATGCACGCAAAACGCGCTGCCCGGGACCATCAGCGGCTTGCAAAAAGTAGATCCGAGTTTTAACGCGGCGGAGCTGGTGCCATTCAAACAGTCTGACTACGCCCTTTCGGATCCCGGCTGGTCCGGCACATTTATTTCCAATAATTGCAAAAACCCCGAAGTTGCAATTAAATTTATAGCGTACATGTTTAAGCCGGAATCCCAGCGCCTTAGCCAGATGGGGCGCGAGGGGATCGAATACACGATGGACGAGCGCGGGATGCCGCTTTTCAGCGACGCTTGGAAACAGGCGATTACCGAAGACAATCAGGCGATTGTTTACAATCCTTGGTTTTATCTCGGCGGTTCGGAAGTCGTGGAATCGATAAGCCGCATCGCGACGACTCCGCCGGAGCTTTGCGCGGACGCATATAAAGTCATGCGTTCGACTTTCACTAATAAACCGTGGATCAGTCTCGCCAAGCCGAAAGCCGGTTCAGATGAAAAAATTATCATGGACAAGATATCCGAACTGTTAAATACATATGAAGCGCGGATGATACTCGCCCCAACGGAAGACGATTTTGAGAAATTATACGGCGAGTATGTCAACAACGCGCAGACTACAGGCATGACCAAACTTGCTGATTATATGAGCGCCGCGATCCCTGAAATGATGCCGTTGTTCTCATAAATATTAAGTGATAACATAATGGAGCGCCGCGCCAATTGCGGCGCTCCATTATTGTAGGGGCGCGATTTATCGCGCCCAACACGCGCAATAGCCGCCCGCGAAATGGTTGGCAACGTGTAGGGGCGGACGACCCTGTCCACCCGTGATTTTTTACATTGTCTAATTAAGAGGTAATGGTTTGAGAACACGCTCTTCGCGCGGTATATCGGGTTATCCGTTATTGTTGCAATTATCATGCATATTATTATCTACTTTTTTTGTCTTTACATTCGCATGCGGCTGCGCGCCAACGACCACCGGCGAAGAAGCGGCGCCGCCCCCATCCAAGGGGCAAGCGCCCACCGCGCTCAGCATATTCATCAACCATCCATGGTATGCGGTGGACAGTTTTGCTGGGATCATACCCGAGGAAATCACGAGGCTTACCGGCATCACGCTGGACGTCGAGATAGCCGTGGACAGCCAACAATTGGGGCTAAAGATTGCGTCGTCAGATTTGCCCGATCTCGTCTATACATCAACGATGATCGACAGGCTTTCCAATGAATCGCTGAGTTATTGTTATGACGACCTTATCGGGCAATACGGGGTGGAATGGGAAATCGATCCCATTTTACGCGCCAATGCCATAGCGTACTCTTCCAATGGCAAGCTATACACTGTACTCAACCACTATACCAGCACGGAAGACTGGGCGGGCACTAATGTGGCGCCAATGACAGGCTCCATGCTCATCAGGAAGGATATCCTGGACGCCCTGGGCAGCCCGCCCATATCCACTTTCGAAGAACTGATGGATGTTTATGGCATGGTTAAGCAGAAATATCCGGACATGATCCCTATGACATTCAGCAGCTCGCACAGGTTCAATGTTATGCTTAGTTGGATTGGGCTCGGGACTGTCCCGTTCATTGAGCAAACCGATGGCACATACCTATACTATATTCGTGATGAACGCTATAAAGAGCTCATGCGGATATTGAACAGGATGTATCAAAACGGGTATATCGTGGCCGAAAATTTTGCCGCAGAGACTTCGCAGCAAGCTTTTTTTTCATCGTCCCCGTATAACTCCGGCAGATCGTTCAGCAATTCGGCGTGCACGCAAGACGCCAACATAAGCGCCCAAGCCAGCCTGACGAGGATCAACCCCTCATATCTGACGGTTGAAATGGAACCACTCGCCGGCTCGGCATTCAACGATTCCAACCTGGGTTGGTCGGCAACCTTCATCACCAAGGCCAACAGGAACCCCAGCGCATCCATAGAATTTATGCGTTGGATGTTTTCCCCGGAAGCGCAAAAACTGACCCAATGGGGCAGGGAGGGGATCGAATATACACTTGGCGCGACAGGCTTGCCCGAATTTTCAAAAGATGTCCTCGATTCCATAGCTGATGATACCTATGTTCAAAAATATAACCCCTGGTTTTATCTGGGTGGATCGGCCATCTATGAATCGGAAGGCCGCTGCGCTTTGTTGCCGTGGGATTTGTATGAAAAGCCCTACACCGCGATCAAAAACAGTTATACAAATCTGGCTTGGATCACTGCTGCGCTGCCGATCAACGGTTCTGCGGAAAAGGAAATATTCAAGAGGGTCGGCGAAAGCGTGCAGGGCTATGAATCAAAAGTCATACTTTCCGCGTCCGATATGGATTTTGAAGGGGCGTACTCGGAGTATATGAAAAGCATCGAACTTATGGATGTGGTGCGCCTCGAGGCATATATGACGCTGCACATCCCGGAATATAAAACGAAATATGAGGCTAATAAACGGTGAACCCCATGAATCGTGGCAAACCGCCAAAATTATCTGTGCATGATATAAGCATGACAGTGCGGTTTACAATATTTTATTTATTATTGGTTTTCATACCCACTATTATTTTTATTTGGTGGTTTTCCGCCGCGCTCATGAGAGAGAGGCAAATGGAATATGCCTTTGAGCAGCAATCCGTTTTGCGCCAGTCAGTGATGTTTTTTGACGGTTATATAGGCCAAGCCGATTATGTATATGCGACGCTGCAGTCCAATAAAGCGCTGACGGATATTTTATCGAATTATTGCCCTACGCCCGCCGACGAACTGTATGCGTATAATACCAGCGTTTCCCCGGCATTTACCGGGCTGTTGTCATCCAATACTGTCGTCGGCGCCATCGGCATTTATCGTTATTTGGACTCGTCTGTGCGATATGCCGATATGGCCGGATTTATCGGCGACGCTTCCCAGTTTCCATACGACTCGGCTATAATAGACAGGCTTTTTTCTGAAGGGAGATCCAGCCACATCGAAAGCCCGCCGCCCGCGTCTTCGCTGTCGACGAATAAAACATCGTCGCTGCGCTTGGTGAACCTGTATACGATATACAACAGCGATTATTCGACGAGCCTGGGGATCCTTGAAGTGCACATTGATCTCAACCGGGTTTTTGCGGGCATGAGCCCCGGGACCGACAACATGGAACTATATCTCAAGCACAATGATTCATACTACCCGTTCGTCGATGGTACCGAGCATGTACCCATGGAATTGTCTGCGATTTATTCCCCGGGCGACACATTGATCGCCGAACAGACCAGTTATAATGATTTCGGAATTGTTTTGCGCGGGCACAATAATTTTGCCGTCGACATCGCCGCAGTTTTTAATACATTACGCGCATTGTTTTTGCTATTGATACCGGCGTCGCTATTTTGGGTCTTCATATACCGGTACGCATCGCGGCTGCTACGCTTCAGCCACCATATACGCGGCGCGAAAGACGCCGGGCTTGTCAGTTTTGACGAGTTCGTCGGGAACGATGAATTCGGGATAGTCGTTTCGGAATACAACAAAATGACGAAAATGATCAACGATTTAATAAATTCTGTGCGCGAAGCGGAAAAGCTTAAAAGCGAAGCCAGCTACTATGCCATGAGTTCGCAGGTGAATCCCCATTTTATGTTCAACACATTGGAAAATATCCGAATGCATATTGAGATCGAAGAATACGCGGCGGCCAGCGATATGCTTTTCATCCTCAGCAACTTCTTGCGCTACAATATAACGCTCAAGCGGGAAAGCACCATATTTGAGGAATTGAACCACATCCGCCGCTATTTGCAGATCTATCAATACAGGCAAAATGATAGGATCAGCTTTGACATAGCCATCGACGAGGACGTGCAGGATACCGGGTGCCCTTTTTGCATATTGCAACCTATAGTGGAAAATTGTTTAAAACATGGCATTAAAGAAATTTCATCAAATATAGAAATAACTGTAAATGTGAAGGTCGTAAGCGGGGGCCTGGAAATATGCGTGAGCGACAACGGGAGCGGCATGACGGATGAGGAACTGGAAAGAATTAATAAGCGGATCGGCGGCAACATATATGAAAATGGGCCCGCGCAAGGGGCGAACTCGCCCACATCCGGAGCGGGCGTCGGAATTGGCAATGTTGACGGCAGGATAAAATATTACTATGGCGGCGAGTACGGTTTGTCTTATAAAAAGAGCCCATCCGGCGGGGTTTCGTGCGTCATAAATATCGGATATAATAAAAAACAAGAAGGTGGCAACGGCGTTTCGGCCAACAACTTTCTATAAAATAAACGTGGGATCAATATGAATATTCTCGTTGTCGACGATGAGCCTGTCATCGTCAAAGGCATAGTCAAACGTATCCATAATATCAAGAATTTTTACGCGCAGGCAACCGGCGCGTATTCCGGCGAAGGCGCGCTCGCGCTCATTGATGAATTCGTTCCTGATTTGACCATTACCGATATCCAGATGCCGCAGATGGACGGGTTCACGCTCATATCCAGGATCCGTGAAAAAAGCCTGTGCAAAAACTACATTATTTTAACCGCGCACGAGGATTTTAATTATGCCCGGCTGGCCGTGCATTACCACGCGCTGGAATACATGGTAAAACCTGTGGATTGGGACTTGCTGGAGGAGTATATCCGCGAATGCGCGGCGCAGCCCGTTAAAAAAGCCAATCTCGATCAAATCCTGCGGGAATTTACGATGTTCGGCGAAGACATCCCGGTCGAATCTCTGTCCCAACCGCTCAGGAAAATTGTCAGCTATATACAATCAAATTATACGAAAGAAATAACGCTGACGCATTTGTCGATCTTCTCCGGTATCAGCGAAAATTATATATGCAACCTTTTCAAAAAGGAATTCAACCAAACATTCCTCGATTTTGTCTGCACGCTGCGGCTACGCAAAGCGATCGAGCTGCTTTGCGGCGGCGACGGCAAAAACATGAGGGTGATTTCGTCGATGCTGGGCTACCGGTCGGAAAGGCAATTCTACAGATTATTCAAAAACAAACTCGGCGTCACGCCCCAGCAATTCCGCGAAACCTATCTCATGTGATTGAATTATAGCGTCTCTTTAAACCAAGCGATCAAATCCTTATATACAATATCGCGGTTGGGGCATATGGGGATGTTGTGATCCACGTGTTCGAATATTTTTATACGTTTGTTCGCGTTGCCCGTCGGCAGCATATCAAACAACCGCTGCGGATGCCTCTTGTCCAGCCCGTCATCCGCCCCGTGGATGATAAAAATAGGGCAGCGCACATTGCCGACAAATTCCGTCGCGTTAAAATTCATCAGATCCTGTATGGACTCCAAAGTCACATATGCGATGTTGCCCTGCTGGAACAATTGTTCAACTACATTTGAATCATAGGAACCTTGGTTATGCATCCCTATGTCGTCCATCCGGTTTATCATGCGCGAGGCGCCTGTGGCTGCGCGTATGCGCGCGTCTTCGGCAAGTATCTCCATATTGCGATCTGCGTCAGCGCCCCAACTGTTGCGGATGCTCTCGCCGCAATTGGCGGTGCAGGCCATCGGCGCGATTGTCTTGATGCGCGCGTCGGTGGCGCCCATGATGATCGACAGGATGCCCCCCATGCTGATACCCGTCATGCCAATGCGGCTACGATCCACAAAAGGCAAGCTTTCGCAATAATCGATCGCGCATTTGGCGTCATGCGGCGCTTCGGTCATTGGCCTGAGGTTATAGCGATTGGCGGCGTCCGGCCCGCAGCCGCGGTGGTCGAAGCGCAAACTGGCAAACCCGTTTTCGCCCAGCACCTTTGCCAAATAATCCAGCCCGTCGTTCCTGAAGCGGGCGTAGCCGTGCGCCAATATAACCATTGGATACTTTTGCGATCCGACTGCGGAGCTGCCCGTGCCACCGCCGGGGACGTTGTTGGCACCGCCTGTAGCACCGGAACCATCCGGGCCACCATCGGGTATATGCACCGTTGCGGCCAGCGGTATGCCGGCGGAAAAAAACCTTGTTTCATAATCCATGAATATAAACCTCCCAATGATAAAATGTATTATGTAATATCTGCTAATAGTATAATCGATGGCGTTTATACACATAAGCGTCATTTTTTCATTTTTGCGTCAGATATTCATGAGCTATCGCTAGATAATAATATACGACGCATTATTTAAGATAATGACAGTATATGATTCATCTATATTAGCTTTATAATATACTAAATAACAATATATCGGGGGGTATTTCATGCCAAATTCCAAGCAACGCATAGACGGCGCGTTTTCCGGGGCGCAAACCTTGAAAGAGATGGCGAAGGGCAAAACGTTTGCGCGAGAGATCAACCGGTACAATCCGGGCAACGCGGGGTCCCCGCTTGTAAGCCCCAACGCGCGCATTTCCACGCCGACGACCAAGGCGGCTTTATGGGGGGGCGCGCATAATTTGACGCTTAGCTTGTTAAAGACCGACGTGATCGACCGCCGCTATGTCGACAGGGAGCATTTTACGCTGGACGACCTCATGGAGGGGGCTTATTCCGAAAAGAACAAGGATCTCAACGATATGCCCATGGCCGGGATGACAAGGCCGTCTTTTTTTGTACTGCATAAAGACGGGGGCCGCTACAACTATGGCTTATGGTCCGAGGTGTATTCGTTCCCTTGCCAGAAGCCGGTCGGGCAAATAATTGTCAAGGCGGACGATATGGAGGGAGCCGCGCAGCCGGAGGCTGTGCAGCACATGAAAAACGGTATGACGTCGGTACGCGCGGAGTTTGGCAAGAAGAAGTTGCACGTGGATTGCTTGATGGGCATGAAACGTAATATAACGGCTATTGATCTTTCCTATGAAGGGTTGGAGGCGCAGCCATCATTTCGTTTATACCGCAACCAAGATCAAGGGCACCGCCGTTACATGGATGAAAACGGCAATTATAAAAAATTCATACAATATGCGCCCGCCGACATCAATAAGCCTATTGCATACTACGATTTCGAAAAAGACAAACCTATCAATAAATTGTTCGAGCCCCCGACCAGCGGGGCCGACGGACGTTTCTTCTGGATACATCAGGTGTTCCCGGAAGAAAAAACATTCCCCGATGGATTCCGCTATGTGATGATGGGGCTGGTTTCCGGCGCGGGGGCGGATATCGAGGCGTTGGAACTGGCGAAGGGGCTCGGCAGCATGCCTGTCATCCCGCGCGACAACCAAGGTTACTTGATGGTGCCGGGCATTCGGACTATGACGCACCCCGAAATGATGGAACGGATCGCGCAAAGCTATACCTATGTCGCCGAAGCGCCGGGCGTCGCCGCGAACGCGGCGCTGAGCGGGCATTCGGGGGCGGCGACGCTGTATACTGTCGTAGTCACCGTAAACGAACACAAAAATTATATGGAAAAAGCGAAAGAAATGCTGCTCGAAGCCGAAAAGCTGGGTTTTGACGGGTTGGCGGCTGAAAACGAGCAGTGGTACGACGCTTTGTATGAAAAACGGGAAAACGGCCGCATCTTGATGGGCAAGACACCGGAGGAGCAAAAAGAAGCGGCCGATATTTTCTTCGATGAAGCCTATATGAGCTGGACGTCCGGGCATATGGGCTTTTGCAGCCCGGACCCGCGCAAACTGGAAGGGAGCGCGAGCTACGCGGCGTACGACGTGGACACGCAGTCCTGGCACTCGCTGCCGTGCTACAACGAAATGTTTACAGAAGGCAAATATTTCATGCGCAACCAATACGAGCCGAAAATGCTGTGGCCCAACCTGTTGACCGCGTGGCACGAGGCGTTGAGGGAGAAGGCGCGGCTCAAATTCGGCCTGCCGGGGATGATGATCGCGCACGGCTATCTCGCGGCTGCCGCCCCGAGCCCGTGGTATGTGGAAAATGGCGTGCTGGATTTTTGCATGGAAGTGCCGGGGCAAATCATGAAAATCCTCTGGAACTTCTGGGACTACACGGGGGACGAGGATTTTTTAAGGAATACCGCGTACCCGTTGTTGAAGGATCTAGCTATATTCTACGAAGCTTTCGCGCGGCGCGGTTGGGACGGCAAGCAATTTAACCTAGAACCCACCGTCGAAACCGAAGGCTACGGCATTTCGTACCGCATGGAGTACACGCGCAATAATACCGGCGCCATCACGATGTTCCGCAAAATGCTGAACCTCGCGGCGGAAGCGGCGGAATATTTGGGCGTGGATGGCGGGCTGATCCCCGGCTGGCGCGAGGTCGCGGGCAAATTGCCGCCATACCCCATGTTCCGCGTGGAGAGCGGCGAGATCATTGGCGCCAATGCGGTGGCCTTCCCGCGTTATACGCGCGGCGATCATTTTATGTATAATGGCTATAATCCCGTAAATCTCGCGGATGAGATCAATTTAGACAGCCCGCAGGAACTCAAGGATTTGCTGATAAGGACCGCCGATGTGTTGATGAGCGGCAGGAACGCCGATCCGTATATTTTGCTGGGCGCTTCAAAGGAATATATCCCGCCCAAATACGCATATGGTTCCATTAAGATCAAAGACAGCGCCACGTTGGCCCAAAACTGCGTCGAAATGCCGGAACGTTTGATGAACAGCCGCTCCGGGCGGATCCATCTTTTCCCGTCCGTCCCGGATTGGGCCGTCGTTTCGTTCCGCAGATTTTTGGCGAGGGGCGGTTTTGAAATCAGCGCCATGAGGGACGAAGGCGGCGTCAAGGCTGTCGCAGTCAAGGCGAGGCGTTCCATCCCCCTAAAACTCATGAATCCCTGGCCCGGCAAGGAGCTGGCGGTGACCGACGTTGGCACGGGTGGGCTCGTCGTGCACGTGGTCGACCTATCCAACGGGGAATGCATCATCCTGGAAGCGCAAGCCGGGCACACCTACAGTTTTGACGTAGCGATGTAAAATGACAGCGCATAAATTTTGTTCTTGAGAGGAACTCATAATGTAATATATGGTGGGCTCGCCCGCACTAATAGCACATGTAGGGGCGAACAGGGTTCGCCCGCAGGCATTACACCCGCAGGCATTTCGCCCGCAGGCGCTTAGGGGCGACCCGTGGCCGCTCACGGGCGCACAATGTGCGACCCTACATGTGCCGCTTGACGTATAAAATAATTTAAGGAGTGATATCGCATGGAAAGTGCAAAAAAAAGATTGAACGATATATTCAACGGCGAACCGTCCCTAAAGGAGATGGCCGCAGGCAGGACATATGCGCGCAAGCTCAACCCGCATTATCCAGGGACGACGTTCGAGAGGCCGATGGGCGGATCGATGCGTGTATATACGCCGAAAATGAAAGCCGTTATATGGGGGCCGGCGGATAAAATCACGGCATCGCTTTTAAAAACAGACGTTTTCGATCGGCGGTTCAAACAGCACGACCCGGTGACTGTCGGCGAGGTGATGGACGGCGCCTATTCCGAGGCGAACAAGGATTTTGACGACATGCCCCGCATCGGGGTGACGCGGCCGAAATATGGCACGCTGCTCAAAAGCGGCGGGCGCTACGATCACCAGGCGTGGAGCGAAAGCTACCCCTTCCCGTGCCAAAAGCCCGTAGGGCAGCTCATTATTATGTCGCCCGACTTGGAAGGCGCCGACGTTCCCGAAGGCACATTCAATATGGAGGACGGCTCGGTACGCGTGCAGGCTGCAAATGGCTCCGCTTCGGTCGACGCCGAAATTCTGATGTGCATGAAGCGCGGGCTCGTGGCGGTGAAAGCACGTTACAAGGGGTTGGCGCAGCCGCTCGGGTTCCGGCTGTACAGGCACCAGGATCAAGGCCACAGGCGCTATAAAGACGAGAACGGCGTGTACCTGCCCCCGGAAGAACGCAAAGTCATTTATACGCCCGTGGATCCGCGCGAACCGGTAAAATATTATGATTACGAAGCGGACGAGGCGTTTAACGGCATGTTCGAGCCGCCAACCAGCGGCGCCGACGGGCGCGTATTTTGGGTGGAACAAAAATTTCCGGCCGAAAACACCTTCCCGGACGGGTTCAAATACCGTATGGCGGGGATGGTGTCTGAACCGCAGGCCGTTCTTACGGCCGAAGGCCCCGATAAATACCTGGGCACACAGCAGCGGATGCCCAGGGATGCCCAGGGTAAATTGATACTGCCCGGCCGTTCCGTGGGCCATGACGATCTTTTTTATATGAACGATCGGGCGTACAGCCTAGTCAGGGAAGCGCCAGGCGTATCCGCGACCGCCGTGCTGCTGGAAGCGGGCGAAGGCGAAGCGGTGTTTTATGTGTCCGTAGCCACTTTGAACGAGTCGCCGGACTACCGCGAAATAGCAGAGCAGCAGTTGCGCGAAGCGGAAAAACTCGGGTATGAGGCTCTGAAACAAGAAAATAAAGACTGGTATGACGATTATTTGGATCGGCGCGAAAACGGGCGCATTTTTGTGGGCGGCCCCGATAAAGAAGAAGCTGCGGAAAGGCTGTTTACCGACGCGTATTTGGGCTGGTCCAATTACCACGCGGGCTTTTGCACGCCCGATCCGTCCAAAAACGAAGGCGGCGCCAGTTACGCGGCTTTTGACACAGACACGCAAGCCTGGCATTCGTCGCCGTGCTACAACGATATCAGCAACAACGGCCAGTGGACGGTGCGCAACCGCACGGAAGTGCTGCGGCTCTATTCGCGGCTCGTTTGGCACTGGCGGGACGCTTTGAGGGAAAAGGCGCGGATCATTTACGGGCTGCCGGGCTGGGTCATAGGCCACGGCTACCTGCCGCCGGCCAAACCGGACGGGCGCTACATCGAAAATCAAACGCTGGATTTCGCGATGGAAGTGTCCGGGCAGGTGATGAAAACGATATGGAACCTTTGGGATTATGAGGGCGACGATGATTTCCTGCACGGACAGGCTTATCCGCTCATCCGCGAGCTGGCGATGTTCTATGAGGCTTTCGCGCGGCGCGGCTGGGACGGGCAATATTATCATATCGAGCCTACTGTCGAGACGGAAAGCTACGGGATTTCGTATCAAAATGAATTCGCCAAAGACACCACCGCCGCCATCACGATGTTCCGCTACATCTTGAATAAGGCATCGGAAACGGCGGAATACCTGGGCCTGGACGCGGATCTGGTCCCGGGGTGGAGAGAAGTGGCGGGAAAGCTGCCACCGTACCCGACATTTGAAATGGGCATGGGGCCTGTGCTTGGCGCCAATACGGGCATCATGTCCCGCTGGACAGCCGGCGACCACGAGATCAACACGGCGATTTACCCAGCCACGTTTGCCGATGAAATAAATCTGGACAGCCCCAAAGAGTTGAAGGAACTCATTATCCGCACCGCCGACGCAACCCGCACGAACGCCAACGCCGACGCTTACGTGCTGGCGGGCGCTTTCGCTGAATACACCACTTGTGCATACAGCCGCGCGGCACAGCGGATTGAGGACGCGTCGACGCTGGCGCAAGAGTTGATAGGCGTGCCTGAGCGGTTCTTGAACAGCCGAAGCGGGCGCATCCACCTGTTCCCTGTCGTGCCTAAGGATTCGGTGATTGCGTTTCGGAATTGCCTCGCGAGGGGCGGCTTTGAAGTCAGCGCCGCCAAGGACACAGGCGGCGTCATTTGTGCCGTGATAAAAGCGCGGCGCGGCGGCGAGTGCATGTTGATGAACCCATGGCCGGGGCAACGTTTCGCGTTGACCGATGGCGGCCGCGACGTCAAACATGTGATGGACGCCGCAAATGGCGAATGCATAATATTTGAAACAAAAGCAGGCCACGAGTATGAACTGGCGAAAATATAGGCGCACATAGCCCGTTTGATGGAAATATAATGGCAGATGCCCCGCAACCGTTGAAAAATCAAATGTTTGCGGGGCTTCATTGTTTGCGGGGCTTCATTGTTTGCGGGGCTTCATTTCGTCATTGAATTAATGTAAAATTATATTGTCGCTGACTAGATACCACTCACACTCACTACATATTCCATCCTGCATTTCAGATGAAGTCTTCATTTTCCCGTCATTTTCGGCTTTCAAAATCATAGAAAGACGCTCGGTGGTGATGGTTTCCCCGTATGGGAAACGTGACGACAGGCAGGCACAAGATAATCTCATATAGTCAAGCCTTGATCCTGCTTTGTTTTTAAGTCCGGAAGGTCAAACCAACGCCCGCCCATAGAATAATTTTAAAAAATTTTCAAAAAAGTATTGACAAAGCTCTGATGGTCAAATATTATTTGCCTAGTATTTATATATGTATTATAAGTTTATAAAGGAGAGCCTGACATGAAAATCGCCCGTAATATCACAGAACTAATCGGAAAAACGCCGCTCTTGGAGCTTTCGGGTTTTGAGCGCGCGCAGGGGCTATCCGCGAAGCTAATCGGGAAGCTGGAATACTTCAACCCGGCGGGAAGCGTAAAAGACCGAATTGCGAAGGCTATGATTGATGATGCGGAAGAAAAAGGTTTGCTCAAAGCCGGTTCCGTCATAATCGAACCTACCAGCGGCAACACCGGGATAGGGCTTGCGTCTATTGCCGCCGCCAAAAATTACCGCATCATACTCACTATGCCGGAAACCATGAGCGTAGAACGCCGCAGCCTTCTCAAAGCATACGGCGCGGAACTGGTTTTGACCGAGGGCGCGAAAGGCATGAAAGGGGCGATTACCAGAGCCGAGGAACTGGCTGCCGAAATCCCAAACAGCTTCATCCCCGGCCAATTCATAAACCCCGCCAATCCCTCCATACATCGGACGACCACCGGGCCGGAGATTTGGGACGGTACCGACGGCAGAGTAGATATATTCGTTTCAGGAATCGGAACCGGCGGAACGATTACAGGCGCGGGCGGCTATTTGAAAGAAAAAAATCCGAACATAAAGGTTATTGCCGTCGAACCCGCCGCTTCCCCGGTATTGTCCGCAGGAACATCGGGCCCGCACAAAATCCAGGGCATCGGCGCAGGTTTCGTGCCGGAGGTGCTTGATACCGCTATCTATGATGAAATCATTGCGGTAGAAAACGAGGACGCATTTAAAACAGGGCGGCAAATAGCAAAAACAGAGGGTTTACTGGTGGGTATTTCATCAGGCGCGGCTCTTTGGGCTGCAGCGCAAATCGCTAAAAGACCGGAAAATGCAGGCAAAACAGTTGTCGTCATACTGCCGGATACCGGGGAGCGGTACCTGTCAACGCCTATGTTTACCGATGATTAACTATGAACAAATGAGGTAATTTATCATGAACAACAGAAATTACCGATTTGAAACAGCCTGTATCCATGCCGCGAGGGACAAATCGCACAGCACAGGCGCGGTAGCGGTTCCGATCTATCAGTCGGCAACCTTCGCGCATCCCGGTTTCGGGCAAAGCACCGGGTACGATTATTCGAGATCGCAAAACCCTACAGTCGAACATACGGAGAAAGTGCTTGCGATGCTTGAGATGGGCGCGGGCGCATCCGCATTTGCGAGCGGGATGGCGGCAATCGCCACGCTTATGGAATTGTTCGCGCCCGGCGATGAAATAATCTCCACAGACGATCTGTATGGCGGCTCCATCCGTTTTTTCAACAATATT
>WRLR01000088.1 GCA_009777515.1 Oscillospiraceae bacterium
CCCCGGTTATGCGCGATTCCATATCGCCGCTCTCCAGCCGCTTGAAATGCTCCATCAGCACCATCAGCGGCCGGTTCATGTATTTATGCGTCATGTACGCGTACAGGCAGGCGAGGCCAAAAAACAGCACAATGGCCGCCCATATCAAAAACCTGTACCACTGCGCGGGCGCGGCCAGCAGGCTCTCGTCGTAATAGCTGACGAACGTGAGGCCCGCTATGTACAACTGCCGCTTCACCGCTATGTGCCTCTTGCCGTCGAGGAGCACGGTCTCCTCGCCCGGGGAGCGCGACAGCGTCGCGGAGAGGGCGCGCGCCGGCCCCATGCTTTCGGGCGCCGCTATCAACCCGTCGTGGTTGTACAGGAAACAGCCCGTCCCCCCGGCGAAATGCACATAGTCGCTGAACAACTGATCGCTGGACAGCACTGTCTCTATTACGTAGTTGACCGTGCTGCCGCGCCTGTTTACGGTGTACAGCGTCAAATAGCCGTCGGCGATGAATGCGCCGCCATACAGCCCGTGGATACTTTCGAGGCGCTCTATCTGTGACAGCGTCAAATCGTCATAAACGTACCTGCCGCCGCCCGACGACGATATGACGCGCATCATGGGCGGCATATACACGCTGACTGCCTCCACATAGGCGTTTGTGCTTTTGAACAGCGAGAGCTTGTCCTGCAGCCGGTTTATGGTCGTGGTCCATGTCAGCCTGTTCATGAGCCCGCTGTGGTATGTCAGATCGTTGAGGTCCTTGTCGAGGATGAGGCTTTGGTGCTGGCTGACGATGCGCGAGTATTCGGACTCAAAGCTCTGCGCGAAGTAGTCCGCATTTTGCGACATGGCTTGCGACGCCTCGACGCGCGCCTGATAGTCGGCGTTCCATATCAGCGCCAGCGTTATGCTCAAAAATGGGATTGACACACATACGAATACGATTATGAACCGGCGAAAAATCCCGCCCCTGGCAATGGATTTCATGGCACAACCCCATATGGCAAACCGCGAGCGGCTGTCCAACAATTTATACGTTTATGGAATTCCTGCATCGACGCGATAAGCGTCAACTACGTTGCCGGGACATCGCGCCCCACGGGCGCTTATTGTATCGTTTTTATATGTGTTCCGCGCGTATGTCAACATTCTATATCAAATCGGTCAACATACTATACAAATGACAAAATATTTAACTACATATCCGGCGAAAATTGCCCTATACTGTGTGCAATATTTTATATTTACTGTATTAAGTATTATATAAATAATGGAGGCGTTAGAATGAAGAAAATGCGTAACTTTACTATTGCCATCGCGGTATTGCTTATCGTCGCGATGATGGCGGCCTGCGGCGGCACGGCGCCTTCGGGCGCAGAGACGACAGCCGCTGCAGCGGCGACGACTGCAGCGTCCGCAGCAACAGAAGCTGCGACCACCGCCGCTACAACCACGGCGGCATCCACGACGGCGGCAGCGGCCGGAGCGGCGACCACAGCGGCGCAAGCCACTACGGCGGTGATCACCACGACCGCCACGCCCGAGACGACGCCTGCCGCCGGCACGGCGGAGGCCGACAAATTCTTCGGCGGCTATGATCCGATGATCACCATCACATCGGTGAAGAACCTGGGCTCCGCAGGCTTGACGTTCCCGGAGGGCGACTCGCTCGAAGACAATGTCTGGACTCGCTATTACGAGGAAGTCCTCGGCATCAAGATCGACTGGCTGTGGTCCGTCAACGACGCGGAATACGACCAAAAGGTCAATATCGCCATCACGTCGAACGACATACCGGACATCATGCGGGTGCGGAACACCCAGATGAAAATGATGTACGAGAACGACCAACTGCTCGACATGACCGACCTGCTGCCGGAGTACTGGGCGCCGTTCACAGAGGACGTCATAACGGCGGACGGGGGCAACGGCCTCCGCTCGGCCACATTTGACGGGAAGCTGTCCGCGATACCCATCGTCGGCAACGGCCTGGGCAACGCGTTCGTGCTGTGGGTCCGTACAGACTGGCTGGAAAAGCTTAATCTCGATTTCCCCGAAACGATCGAAGACGTGCTGGCGCTGAGCGAGGCCTTCACGACGCAGGACCCGGACGGCAACGGCCTGGACGACAGCTTCGGCATCGCGGTTCACAAGGATTTGTTCGGCGTGGGCTTTGCCTGCCTCGAGGGCTTCTTTAACGCGTACGGCGCGTACCACGACATATGGATACCGAGGGACGGGCAGTTGGTGTACGGCAATGTGCAGCCTGAGGCCAAGGCGGCGCTCCGGGTGCTCACGGAGCTGTACGCGAACGGGCAGCTAGATCCCGAGTTCGGCGTCAAGGACGCGAACAAGGTCACAGAGGACGTCGGGGCAAACAGGTTTGGCCTGATGTTCGGCCAGTTTTCGAACATGGCGCGGATAAACCCCGTCAAAGTGGAGAACCCGGAGTTCGAGTGGGTCCCGGTGTCCGTTCCGCTGGACAGCGACATCCAGGCAAAGGCCCAGTTGCCGTTTGGCACGAGCCGCTATTTTGTCATAAGCAAGGCGGCCAAGAACCCCGAGGCGTTCGTGAAGATGGTCAACCTGCAGCTCGAAAAAAGCTATGGCGAATCGGCTGAGTCGACGCGTTTCAACATCACGCCGGACGGCTACGGCCCGTACTCGTACAACGTGGTGTATTTCGAGCCGGCCATGAAAAACTTTGACGCGGCCAAAGCGGTCACCTATGCCGTCGAGACCGGCGACACCTCGCTGCTGAACGACGAGCAGCGCAACTACTACGACATGAGCATGATGAGCCTGAGCGGCGACCACGGGAACAACAACTGGCACCAGTTGAAGATGTTCGGGCCCAAGGGCTCGCTGTCGGTGATGCAGGGCTACTGGGACTCTGGCAACTATATGCCGAACGCGTTCTACGGCGCCCCAACGCAAACGATGACAGAAAAATTGTCCACGCTGCAGACGCAGACATTGACCGACTACACCGCCATCATCCTGGGCGGCAACCTGGACGATTTCGAGGTTTATGTGCAAAACTGGAACCTGCTCGGCGGCGAGCAAATGACCGCCGAAGTCAACGAGTGGTACGCGACGCAGCAGTAATACAATAATTAAACATAGAACAGCGAGGGGACGCCGAGGTACGGGATGTCGAGGCGCGGGATGCCGAGGCGCGGGACGTCGAGGCGCGGGATGCCGAGGTTGGCGTCCCCTACGATTTCGTTCTATTGGGGGCGCCGATGAACAAAAATAAATTTATACGGAACCTGCCGCTGCATATCATGCTGCTGCCGGCGCTGACGTTCCTATTCATCTACAACTACATACCGCTCGTCGGCAACCTGATGGCCTTCCAGCGCTTCAACCCCGTCAGGGGGCTGTTCCGCTCCGAATGGATCGGCCTTAGCAACTTCCGCTATGTGATGCTCATGCCGGGCACCTTCCAGGTTCTATGGAACACATTCTACATTGCGATGCTTAAAGTCATCGTGGGCATTGTTGTGCCGGTGAGCGTCGCCCTGATGCTGAACGAGATGCGCAACATCCGCTACAAGCGGGCGGTCCAGACCATCATATACTTTCCGCACTTTATCAGTTGGGTCATCCTGTCGGGCGTGATGGTCGACATACTCTCCCCGTCCAGGGGGATCGTGGGGCTGATGTTCCAGGCGCTCGGGCTCAATGCCCCGTTCTTCCTTGGCGACCCCACCATCTTCCCCTACACGCTCGTAGTGACGCATAGCTGGAAGGAGTTCGGGTTCGGCACCATTGTGTACCTGACGGCCCTGACAAACATCGACCCCACCTTGTACGAGGCGGCGATGATCGACGGGGGCAACCGGTGGAAGCAGACGCTCCACATCACCATCCCCGGCATCCTGCCGATCGTCATGCTCATGTCCATCCTGAGCATGGGCAACATTTTAAACGCCGGCTTCGACCAGGTCTTCAACCTGTACAACCCGCAGGTGTACAAGACCGGCGACATACTGGACACGCTGGTGTACAGGCTGGGGCTTGTGGACGCGCAGTACGGCGTCGCCACGGCGGTGGGGCTGTTCAAGTCCGTCGTGTCGTTCGTCATGCTGTCCATATCGTACGCCCTCGCGTATAAATTTACCGACTACCGGGTGTTTTAAGGTGTGTTTTTAATGGAAATGAGGCAAGCATATGAATAAATCGACGCCGGGGATGAAAGCGTTTTCCATATTCAACTATCTTTTTTTGTCCGCACTGGCCGTGACGTGCCTTTTGCCCATGGTCAACCAGCTCGCCATATCGTTCAGCTCCAGCGGGGCGGTCGGCATGGGGCTGGTGCAGCTCTGGCCGGTCAACCCGACGCTGGAGGCATACAGGTACATGGCGGAAAAGCCCCAGTTCTTTGCATCGGTGGGCGTGTCCTTGCAACGCATCCTGCTGGCCGTGCCGCTGAGCATGCTGCTCACGGTCCTCGCGGCCTACCCCCTGTCGCGGCACAACCACGAGTGGAAAGCACGCAAATACTATATCTGGCTGTTCGTCATCCCGATGCTGTTCAGCGGCGGGCTGATCCCCACCTACATGGTGGTGCGGGACACGAAGCTCATCAACACAATCCTGGCGCTGGTCTTCCCATCGGCCGTCAATATGTTCAACACCATCCTGATGATGAATTTCTACCGGGGCATCCCCAAGGAGATGGAGGAGGCCGCCCTGATCGACGGCGCGGGGCATGTGCGCGTGCTGACGAGCATCATCTTGCCCGTGTCCGCGCCCGTCCTCGCGACGGTGACGCTGTTCTTCATCGTCAACCACTGGAACGCGTGGTTCGACGGGTTGATTTACATGAACTCGCCCACCAAGTACCCGCTACAGACATACATGCGGACGCAGGTGTTCGCCAACGACCTCATGTCGATGGAGGCGATGCGCGATGTGCGTGAGACCACAAACGTCTCCGACCGCACGGGCAAGGCGGCGCAGATTTTCCTTGCGGTACTGCCGATTTTGTGCGTGTACCCGTTTTTGCAAAAATATTTTACGACAGGCATAGTAATGGGCAGCGTTAAAGGATAAGATAGATAAAATATTACAGCTGCCGACGCGCGGCGCGCGCCGGTACAAGAATGCGAGGGTGGTGTATGAAACGCAAAATTGCATTTATCGGCGCGGGCTCCATGGTGTTTACGCGCAACTTGGTACGAGACCTTCTGACGTTCCCGGCGTTTGGGGACGATTTGGAAATCGCGCTGTGCGACATCAGCGAAAAGAACCTTGGCTATAGCAAGTCGGCCGTCGAGCGCATATTGAAAGACGGCGGGTACGGCGCGAAGATGACGACGACGACCGACAGGCGCGTCGCGCTGGAGGGGGCGGACGGCGTCCTCACCACCATCGCCGTGGGCAAGCCGGGCGACACATTGGTCGACTGCGGCATTCCCGAGAAATACGGCGTCACTGTCTGCGTCGGCGACACGCGAGGCCCGCAGGGCATTTTCCGCTATCTTAGGACGATCCCGGCCATTATGGAAATCGTCCGCGACATGGAGAAGCTGTGCCCGGATGCCGTTTTATTAAACTATACGAACCCGATGGCGATGATCTGCCGCACCATCCAGGAAGCCAGCAGCATCACCACGACGGGTCTGTGCCACAGCGTGCAGGGCACGGCCATGATGCTCGCGCGCTGGATTGGCGCGCCTTTCGAGGACATCACGTACCTGTGCGCCGGCATCAACCACCAAGCCCATTATTTGAACTACAAATGGAACGGGAAAGACGCTTATCCGCTGATACGGGAAAAGATCCTCAACGACAAGGAAATATACGAGTCCGAAAAGGTGCGCAACGAGATGTACCTTGCATTGAACTACTACGTGACGGAGTCCTCAGTGCACAACAGCGAGTACAACGCTTGGTTCCGCAAGCGCCCGGAGCTGATCGAACAGTACCTTCGCGAGGGCTCGACCTTGACGTCGGAAAAGATCAAGAGCAGGCTGGACCCCACGGGCGAACGCCGCGCGGAGCGGATGAACACGTGGCTGGCCGAGCCGTTCACGCTGGAGCGCGGGCACGAATACGCCGCATATATCTTCAACGCCATTTTCGGCGACTATACGATTTTCGAGTTCAACGGGAACATCAGAAACTTCGGGCTGATCGACAACCTGCCGCACGGCTGCTGCGTCGAGTCGCCCGTGGAGGCGTCGCGCGCGGGGCTGCGGCCGATCCATGTGGGGCCGCTGCCGGCGAACCTGGCGATCCTCAACGGCATACACGCCCAGATTGAGGACATGGCCGTCCACGCGTACCTGACGGGCGACCGGGATCTCGTGTACCAGTGCAACTATTTCGACCCGAACACATCGTCCGTGCTTTCGCTCAAGGAAATAAGGGCTATGACCGACGAAATGTTCGAAGCCGGCAAGGAGTGGCTGCCGATATAAGGTGTTAATAATCGTATAAGAAATTAGTTAACGCGAAGTATTTGCCCGTAGGGGCGATTGTTAATCGCCCGCGTGCGATATGTAAAAAACATATGGGTTTTTAATGAACTGGCGGCTGCATGATCATGTTTTATTGCAGCCGCCCCATTTCGTCCAGCAGCTCCGGCAGGGGCTTTATCGCATCGGATGCGCCTGCACCGGACAGGCTGCATGCCGCCACGGCGCCGGCTACATGTATGGCCCTTTCCAGCGGCCATCCGTGGTACGCCCCGTACAGGACGGCGGAGGCGAAGGCATCCCCGGCGCCGACGGACGACTTGATGAACCCGTCCGGTATTTTCCAAGACGGCGTCTGCACGTATTCCCCTCCCCGCACTAGGCCGCACGCCATCTCCGGCATGTGCAGCACGACCCAGCGCCTGACGCCTATGTCCATCAGCATGCGGCAGGCTTCCGGCAGATTCTCCACCAAAACCTCACCGCCCGCGCCGCGCAGGGGTATGCCCGTCGTGCGGGACGCCTCGTACTCGTTGATGCAGCAAAAATCCACATATTTGAGCGCAGGAGGCACAAGCTCCCGAAAGCGCTCGCCCTCCTCGCTCACCACGTCGACGGACGTTAAAATGCCGGCCTTCTGCGCAGCGTCCAGCACGCGGCACATGGCGGTCGGATAGTCGGGATCCGGCGCGTCGAGGGCGTCCAGCAGAAGGA
This sequence comes from Oscillospiraceae bacterium, assembly GCA_009777515.1. Classification (GTDB taxonomy): domain Bacteria; phylum Bacillota; class Clostridia; order WRLR01; family WRLR01; genus WRLR01. Next base: position 7,135 of record WRLR01000088.1, read on the forward strand.
TATAGCCGATGTGCAGGATGTCCGCGCCAATCGATATAAAATCGAAATGCTCCGGGGCGAGCAGGCTGTTCGCGCCGTTGTATGTAAAAAATGTCCTGCGACCCGTCCCCAGCTCCGACATAACGTCCGTATAGGACGTGCTTCCCTGCCGCAAAACATGCGTGACGTCAATATTTTTATGTTCCATAAACTGCGACATGATGTACTCCCCCGCCTCGTCATGCCCCACAATCCCGATTATTTTTACAGGGAGCGACGGGTCGAGCTTTGCCAGCGCCAGCCCGCAGTTGCAAGCCAACCCTCCGACGGAGCGATCCATCGCCGATATTGTAGTCAACGCCTGCGGCGCCGGATAGCTATTGATATATTTAACATAATCAACAATAAGGCTCCCAGCAATAGCAATACCCTTTTGCATATTTATGTCCTTTCACCCCAGTAATATACGTTTTACATGTACGACAAGGGCGTAGCACGCTACGCCCCTACGGACGGACGCCTGCCCTTATATCAAAAATTTATGCTAGACTATACTACCGCGCATACCCTTTTTTACTTTTTCGGCCAACAGCAGCAACTCCGGCATGGGGCGCTCGATGGCTGCGAATAAATCCATGACCAGCGCGGTATGCTCGCCATCGAGTCCGCCCGTGTCCCTGGCAATGGCCTCTGCCTCCCCCGCGTTGTCCGTGACATAGCGCAGCGCCGCCGCGTACCCCAGCTCTATGTATACGGGGAATATGCCGTGCGCCCGGCACTCCCGCATCGCCCCCGCGAGCCTGTCCCCCGCCGCGAGCTTGCGCATGGGGTCGCGGCAGACGCGCTCGCAGGTGTCGCCGAGCGCCGCGTTGCCGAACCGCAACAGCAAGTCCTCCGCGTGGTCGAATACCCCGCCAAAGGGAACGGCGTACTTTGCGGACAGCATGGCGGCCGATTCGGTCATGGCGCTCTGCGTAAAAAGGCGGACATGGGGATCGGCGATAGCCTCCGCAATCGTGGCATAGCCCCTCCCGGCGCCCAGGTACCCACAAATGGCGTGTCCCATATTGTGCATATATAATTTTCGTTCTTCGAAAAAGGCGAACGGGGCGTATGGAATCAAGTTGGCCACGTCAGGGGGCGCCCCGACGAACGCGTCCCTGTCCACCGGGAGAAGCCCGTATTCCTCGACCATGACATTCAACGGGTCTTCGGTGTTCGGCGCGGCGACGGGGATCATGCGGCCTATGGCCGTCTCTATCAGCCCGCATTTTTGGGCGAGCAGCGCCCTGTCCCCTTCGGGCAAGGCTGCCTCGAGCCAGCCGCGCAGGTGGTGAGCGGCGCCTTTTAGGTTTTCGCAAATCAAAATGTTAAGCGGCCTGCCCGATTGCCGCATCCTGGCGGAAAAGCCCCTCGCAATCAGCGGGGCGACTTTTTGCAACACTGACGCGCCTAGCGCTGTCGCCATCATGTCGCAGGCGGCGATTTCCCCCACGACGGCCGTCTCGTCCAGGCCGTCGACCCCGCGCACGCCTGAAACAGGAACATAAACAGGCGTTTCGGCAACGATTGTATAATGGTAGCCCCGCCTTTCGTTCAAAGCGCGGACAATATCGGGGTTTATATCGACAAAAGCCACTTCATACCCGGCATGTGCGAAAAGCGGGCCGATAAACCCCCGCCCAACGCTGCCCGCTCCGTACATTAAAAATTTCGGCATATTGTTGGCGCCGCCTTTCTTCAATTTATTGGTTAATTATAATCTTCCGCAGCCAAAAAAAGCAATTGCATCACGAGCCGGGCATGTTGATTATACTGAATATATGTTACAATTCAATATATCAAGCGAGAACGAATTAAAGGAACCAATGATATGGATATGAGTAGAGTAGAAGCGAATAATAGCGTTCATGCAGACGCGAAGGCGGCAGCCGTCGCGCCGGTGCTGCGCATGTGTTACGCGGCGGCGGCGGGGACTGGGGCTGGGGCTGGGGCGGTTATTGTATACCTTGGGGAAGAGGAGCCGCGCCCGGGGCAGCGTGTGTGCATCATAGAACCGGGTGACATTGGATTAGACGGTAGCGCCCCCGGCGACCCATTGTCAGAAACTGATATAGCCACGTTTCATTCCGCTCTCAAAAATGAGTTCCTAACAAACGGGTGTGGCCGGGTAGCGGTATATGTGCCGGGCGTCGGTATGTTTGCCTGCGGCGCGGATATTGACGCAGCTATCCGCGAAGCGGTGCAGGCGCTTCAGGGCAGCTCCGCCGCATATTTCAGGCGTCAAGCGCAGGCCATAAAATATATGGCTATGGCTACGGATGATATAAACAGCAACGGCGCGGCAGATAACGGGCGCATGAAAGGCAAAATCGTGCTGGTAACAGGCGCGGCGCAGGGGTTCGGCAAGGGGATAGCGGAAGGGCTCGCGGCAGAGGGCGCGTATGTCGCAGTCGCGGACATGAATTATGAAGGCGCTAAGGCATGCGCGGAACAGATATGCAAAATATGTGGCGCTGGGCGCGCGATTGCCGTACACGCCAACGTCACGGACGAAGAGTCCGTCGCCGCCATGGTACGGGAGACGGTTCTCTCCTACGGGGGCCTCGATCTGTTCATCTCTAACGCGGGGGTGCTGATCGCGGGGGCGCTGCCAGACATGTCAAAAAAGGATTTCGAGCTCGTCACATCGGTCAACTACACAGGCTATTTCCTCGGGGCGAAACACGCGTCTGCCCCCATGAAGATACAGCGCGCCGTAAATGGGCAATACATGTCGGACATCATAGAGATCAATTCAAAGTCCGGGCTGGAGGGCAGCAACAAGAACTTCGCGTACGCGGGCAGCAAGTTCGGCGGAATCGGGCTGACTCAGAGCTTCGCCTTGGAACTGGTCGAGTACGGCATAAAAGTCAACGCCATCTGCCCCGGCAATTTTCTGGACGGCCCGCTGTGGTCGGATCCGGACAGGGGCCTTTTCAAGCAGTACCTGGAGGCTGGGAAGGTGCCGGGCGCAAAAACTGTGGGCGATGTGCGGCGCTACTACGAGTCGCGCGTCCCTATGAAGCGCGGCTGCACGGTCGGGGACGTAGTAAAAGCCATTTTATACCTGGTCGATCAAAAATATGAGACCGGGCAGGCGCTCCCGGTCACGGGCGGGCAAGTCATGTTGAGCTAAAAGTTATCATATATATAGATGACAGATATGTCATCTATATATATGATCGCATTAATTGGTAACGTTAAAATGAACAGTTTGTCATTTTATTTATTATGTTTTGCATATGCTCTCTAATGGTAACTCAATTATAATGAATGGAGCGTTCATGAACGATATCGACAATCGAGGGCGATCCCAGGAGCTGTCACCGGATCGGGCTACGGGACGAGCCCAGGAGTTGTCATCGGATCGAGCCCAGGAACTTTCCCAGGATCAGACCACGGAGCAAGCGCAGGGGCAGTCTGCGGATCGAGCCCAGGGGCTGTCTGCGGATCGAGCCTCGGATCGGGCCGAATTCGTAAACAACCATATCCATACGACATATTCGTTTTCGCCCTATTCCCCGGCGGAGGCCATTGGCGCGGCGCGGTCGGCGGGGCTGCTGACCGCCGGCATCATGGATCACGATTCGGTGGCCGGCGCGCAGGAGTTCATCCGCGCCGGGGAGGCCGCCGGTGTCGCCACGACGGTCGGCCTGGAGTGCCGCTGCTCCATGTCCGGTACGCCGTTCGAGGGCAGGCGGCTCAACAACCCCGACCAGAACTCCGTCGCGTACCTGGCCATGCACGGCATCCCGCACGGCGCGCTGGGTCGCGTGCAAAATTTCATGGCGCCATATAGGGCAGCACGCGAGGCCAGGAGCCGCGAAATGACCGGTCGGCTGGACGGGCTGTTCGCGCCGCATGGCATCAGGCTCGATTTTGATCGGGATGTGGCGGCGATTTCACTGTACCGGCAGGGGGGGACGATAACGGAGCGGCACATACTGTTCGCGCTCGCGAGAAAGCTCATGGCCACGCATGGAGCCGGGGGCGGGCTGGTCGATTTTTTGGAAGGCGCGTTCTCGATTGAAATAACGGGCGGGCTGCGGGAAAAATTGACGTCGCCCGGTACGCCCTATTACCAATACCATCTATTGGGCCTGCTCAAAAGCAGTTTTATGGACAGGTTTTACATAGACGCCAGGGATGAGCTTGTGCATGTGTCGGATTTTGTAAAGCTTGCTAACGAGGCAGGCGCGATAGCCGCGTACGCATACCTTGGCGACGTCAAGGACTCCGTGACGGGCGACAAAAAGGACAGCGCGTATGAAGATTCGTTCTTGGACGAGCTTACCGCGTGGCTAAAGCTCGCTGGCTTCCATGCGGTGACATATATGCCCGCGCGCAACACGCCGGAACAGTTAGCACGCATCATCGCGCTGTGCGGGCGGCACGCGTTGTTCCAGATATCCGGGGAGGACATCAACTCGCCGTTCCAGAGTTTTATATGCCCCGCCCTGGCCGATCCGCGCTACGCCCACCTCGTCGAATCGACATGGGCGCTGATTGGCCACGAAAAGGCGGCCACCCGCGATCCCGGGCGCGGTATGTTCTCGCCCCGGACAATCGCCGAAACGCCGCCGCTGAGTGAGCGGATCAAACGGTTTGCAACAATAGGGCGTTCAGGCGAATAATAGAAAACGCGCAACCTAATATAATAGAGAGGAATGATAACGCATGAAGACAAAAGCCCTCCGGCAATATGGAAAAAACGACCTGCGGCTCGAGGAATTCGAACTCCCGCCCATAGGCGAAGAAGAATTACTCGTGAAAGTCATGTCAGACAGCCTGTGCATGTCGTCATATAAATCATCATCGCAAGGCGCCGATCACAAACGCGTCCCCGACGATATAGCCACAAACCCCATCATCATCGGCCACGAGTTCTGCGGGGAGATACTGGAAGCAGGGCCGATGCTGGCTGGCAAGGCCCAATACGTTCCGGGCAGGCGCTTTTCTATACAGCCAGCGATGAAGGGCACATACGACGCAGCGGGCTATTCGTTCAAATATCTGGGCGGCAACACGCAGTACGCGATCATCCCCAAGTGCTACATCGATCAGGACTGCGTGCTGCCCTACGACGGCAAAGCGTGGTATCACGCGTCGATGGCCGAGCCGGTTTCATGCGTCATCGGCGCCGCCCGCGCGAGCTATCACACGGAAGCTGGCGTCTATGAGCACAAAATGGGCATCCGCGAGGGGGGCAAAATGGCCGCGCTTGCCGCCGCCGGGCCGATGGGGCTGGCGCTCATCGACTATATCATCCACTGCGATAGGAGGCCTTCGCTGCTTGTCGTGACAGACATCGACCAGGGCAGGCTGGATCGGGCCAAAGCTTTGCTGACGCCGGAGGAAGCCGCGCAATTCGGCGTCGAGCTGAAATATGAAAACACGCGGGACTGCGCCGATCCGGTGGCACTGCTGCGCGGGCTGGCTAACGGCGCCAAGGGCGCGAACGCCACCGTTGGCGCGAACGTCGCCGTTGGCGACGGCTATGACGACGTGTTCGTGTTCGCTCCGGTCGCGCCGGTGGTCGAGCAAGCGGACGCGATACTTGGCTACGACGGCTGCATGAACTTCTTCGCCGGGCCGTCCGACACAGCCTTTGCCGCGAAGTTCAATTTCTACAACGTGCACTACAATGCCACGCATGTTGTCGGCACATCAGGCGGCAACACCGACGATATGAAGGAGGCGCTCAGCCTAGCGGCGGCGGGCAGGATAGACCCGTCGATATTGATAACGCATGTCGGCGGTTTGGATGCGGCGCGCGACGCGACGCTGCGGCTGCCGGAGATACCGGGCGGCAAAAAGCTAATCTACACGCATATATCCATGCCCCTGACGGCGATTGCGGATTTTGCCGCCCTGGGGGAAAACGATCCGGTGTTTGCGGAACTGGCAGACATATGCGGGCGGGCCGGGGGGTCGGGCGCGGGCCAGTCCGGCGGCTTATGGTGCGCGGACGCCGAGCGCTATCTGTTGGCCAACGCGAAACCAATATAGAGTGAGGAGTAAAAAATATGGCTGAAACGGTTCTGCTGCCGAAGATCGGCATTACAGTGGAGTCATGCATTATCGGCGCGTGGAACAAGAAGGCTGGCGACACGGTTGCCATAGGTGACGTCCTGTTCAGCTACGAGACGGATAAAGCGGTGCTCGAATGCGAGTCGACGGCTGGCGGCACTTTATTGGAAGTGCTGTACAACGAAGGCGACGAGGCGCCCGTGCTATCGCCTGTTTGCGTCATTGGCAGCCCCGGTGAAAATTACCAAGACGTGCTGCGCGGGGGCGAGTCCGTCGGGGGAGAATCCTTCGGGGGAAGCACAAAAAGCGTCGAAGGCATCGACGGTGAGCGGGCGTCAAGCCAGCATAAAGATAGCGGGCGGGACGCCCGCGCACCCAGTAGTGATACAAATGGCGCCGATAGAGCCAATGGCATCGACGCCCGCGCGCTCAGTAAAGATATTGGTGGCAGTGAAAGTACAGATGGTATCGTAGGTATAAAAATTTCACCGCGCGCAAGAAATCTCGCGGAGCGGCTAGGCATAGATTACGGTGCGGCCGCCCCGAGCGGACCAAATGGGCGCGTAATAGAACGAGATATAGAGCAACTGGCGCGCGTGTTGCCCGCCTCGGCGGAGGCGGTTCCGGCGTTGGCCGGGGTAGCGGGCGCTGTCCAGGCTGTGGCGGCAGGCGTCGCCGCGAAGGTTGCAACCGCAAGCCTCGACGCGAAGGCTGCTGCCGGGGCAACCAACATTCCAGCCGTTGCCGTGGCAGCCAAAGCATCCGGCACAGGCGATGGCGAGGCAGGCTACAGCGACGAAAAACTGCCGAACATCCGCCGCGTGATCGCCAGGACCATGCAAAAATCGTTGTCCGAAATGGCACAGCTCACGCACCACCACTCGTTTGACGCGACCAATGTTTTGGCGCTCAGGGCCCAATTCAAGCAATTCGGCAAACAGCGCGGTATGGACGGTGTGACGATTGGCGACATTATACTTTATGCCGTCTCGCGCATATTGCGCGACTTCCCGGATTTCAACGCGCACCTCATCGACGGCAGCGTCATGAGGCGTTTCCGCGACATCAACCTCGGCGTGGCAATAGACACGGAGCGCGGGCTGATGGTCCCGACGCTATTCAACGCGGGCGAAAAAACACTGAAACAAATATCTGCAGAAGTCAAGGCTTTGGCGGGGGCGGCGCGTTCGGGTTCTATTAACCCCGACTTGCTGGGCGGCGCCACATTTACCGTGTCTAACCTGGGCGCTACCGGGATAGAGATGTTCACCCCCATCATCAACCCGCCGCAGGTCGCGATCCTCGGGGTCTGCGGCGTAACCACGCGCGTGCGCGCCGCAGTGGCAAACGCAACAGGTGCGGCTGGTTCGGCAGGCGCGGTGGGTTCGGCAGGCGCAGCAGCCATCGAGGCTTACCCGTCGATGGGGCTGTCGCTCACATATGACCACAGGGCGGTAGACGGCGCGCCGGCCGCCGTGTTCGCGCAAAAGATATGCGAGGGCCTGGAAAATATACAAATGCTGCTGATAAGCGGCGATTAGCAATTTTTAAGTTGATAAGTAACGCTTATCAAAGTTTACAGATTGAGGTTATTAAGTTAGCGAATAAAAATGCGACGCAAAAACGTGAATATAGGTGACGTATGGATCGATATGACTTGGCAATATTGGGCGGAGGCCCTGCGGGGTATATCGCCGCAGAGCAAGCCGCGTCGGGCGGCCTGAAAACCGTCTTGTTCGAAGCGGATAAACTGGGCGGCGTTTGCCTGAACGAGGGCTGCATCCCGACAAAGGTGATGCTCAACTCTTCCAAGCTGCTATACTACGCTAAAACCGGCGTGGCATACGGCGTACTGGCAAAAGGCGTTGACGCAGGAGGCGCAGATTTCAGCAACGCAAAAGTCGGTAGTGCTGAATTCGGCAAAACCGAATTTCATATATCGCAAAGCGCGGTGCTGGCGCGGAAGGAAAAGGCTATTAAAACACTCACAGCAGGGGTACGCTCAAAATTGTCGGCTGCCGGCGTCGATATAGTTTTCGGAAAAGCGGAAATCTCAGGCAGTGGCAACGCTGGCGTCGGCAGGGGCGAAATCGGCGGTAGTAATGGCGGCGGTAGCGGCGGTAATAACAGCAGTGGCAACAGTGGCGGTAACGGCGGTAGTAACGGCAGTGGCAACGGCGGCGGCGCAGACAGAGGCGGCGGCTACATTGTCACGCAGACAACAGGCGACGCGCCCGGGCGGCAAGTACAGGCTGCCCGCGTTTTAATCGCAACCGGTTCATCCCCGATTGTCCCGCCTGTCGGCGGCGTCGGGCAGGCCCTAGAGTCAGGTTTCGCCATCACAAGTCGTGAGGCGCTTTCGCTCGCGGACATACCAAAAAAACTTGTCATAGTAGGCGGCGGCATTATTGGGCTGGAGCTCGCGGACTATTTTAATGCCGCAGGCGCGGACGTTACAATTGTGGAAATGCTGGACAGGGTCGCGTTCCCGATGGAAGCGGAAACATCAAAGATCCTCATGGGGCATCTGCGCAAAAGGGGCGTCGCTTTTAAGCTTGGGCATCGGCTGTCGGAATTCGTGCCGCCGGGGATGGGTGATAAAAACGGGGAAAGCGGAAAAATTATAATTGAACAAACTATTGTCGCAGGGGCGGCTGCCAATAGTGATTCGCCCTCAAAAGAGACTCTGCCAGCCGACACAGTCCTGATCGCAGTGGGGCGAAGGCCGAATGTCTCCGGCATCGGGCTGGAAAACATCGGCGTACATATCGAACGCGGCGCCATCGTAACGGACGACCATATGCGCACCAACGTCCCAGGCGTCTACGCGGCGGGCGACGTGAACGGCAAATACATGCTCGCGCACACGGCGTACCGCGAGGCCTGCTGCGCTGTATCGAACATGCTCGGCAAACCGGACAAAATGCGCTACGACGCCATCCCGTCGGTCATATATACAAACCCGGAAGCCGCCGGCGTCGGCGAAACGGAAGAGAGCGCCGCCGCAAAAGGGCTGCAGGTAAAGACCGTCAAGCTGCCGCTGCGTTATTCCGGGCGATACATAGCCGAGGTCGAAGGCGGCGACGGCATCTGCAAAGTGCTGTTCGACGCGCGCAAATCTACTATTATAGGGGCGCATATCGTTGGCACGTACGCTTCGGAGATCATTATGACCGCAGTCGCCATGATGGAGAGCCAAAGGCCCGCCGAGGCGCTGCGCGGCCTGGTGTTCCCCCATCCGACCGTCGGCGAGATCCTCCGCGAGGCGCTGTTCGCATATAAATAAATACACATTATAATTAATTCTACCGGAGGTTATAAAATGCCAAAATCAATGCCGATCGATCCGGCGGAACTGTCGAAGAAGAGCTATATCAAGACGCCGGACATACCGGTCAACCAATATAGCAAAACCGTCGCGCAAGAGCGGGATAATTTTTCGGACGGCGAATTGCTGCGCATATACGGCGACATGGCGATATTGCGTGAATTCGAATATATGCTGAGCCAGATCAAGACCCAGGGGGCGTACAGCGGCGTCGAGGCGGAATACCCAGGCCCCGCGCATCTCTCGCTCGGGCAGGAGGCTGCCGCTGTGGGCCAGGCGTACCTGCTGGGCAGGGACGACATGATGTTTGGCAGCCACCGCAGCCACAGCGAAGTGCTGGCAAAATCGCTGTCGTGCATACACAAGCTGCCGGGCGCGGAGCTGCAAAGCATCATGGAAAACTTTTTTGGCGGGCGCATCCTCCGGGCGCTTGACAAAGTATACAAGCCCAAGTCCATCGAAGACCAGGCGGTGCACTTTTTGCTGTACGGCGCTCTGTGCGAGCTGTTCGCGCGCGAAAACGGCTTCCATATGGGCATGGGCGGCAGCATGCACATGTTCTTCCTGCCGTTCGGCGTCTACCCTAACAATGCGATAGTCGGCGGCTCCAGCACGATCGCAGCCGGCGCGGCGCTGTATAAAAAGTGCAACGCGGCGCCCGGCCTGGTCATATGCAACATAGGCGACGGGAGCCTCGGGTGCGGGCCCGTCTGGGAGGCCATGAACTTCGCAGCGATGGGCCAATATGACAACTTGTGGGAGGCGCATAAAAAAGGCGGGCTGCCGCTTATTTTCAACATCAACAACAACGGCTACGGGATGGGCGGGCAGACCAGTGGCGAGACGATGGCGTACGACATGCTGGCGCGCGTGGGCGCGGGCGTGGCGCCGAACGCCATGCAAGCCGAGCGCGTCTGGGGGCATGACCCGCTCGCTGTCGTCGACGCGTACAGCCGCAAGATGCGGACAATAAAAGTAAAAGGCGGCCCCGTCCTGCTCGACGTCGTCACATACAGGCTGGTCGGGCATTCGACTTCGGATCAGAACGCGTACAGGACCA
>WRLR01000089.1 GCA_009777515.1 Oscillospiraceae bacterium
TTCGTCTGCGGCTTTTATTTCGTCAATAACTGCGCAGATTTTTTGACGAATCTCTTTTTGTGCCAATGCCTTTGTCTGTGCTTCGCCGCGTTCATGACCGCCGAGGAGTTTATAAATATCATCATGAATTAGCTTCGCAATATGCCCAAATTGTTCTGAAATTTCGGTATAAAGCGGTTGCTCGGGGTTCTTGCTTGCCAAGTTACTAAAATATAGATGCGCGTTTTTGCGCCCGTCTATCAAGCAGTCTGTAGCGTCGCCTTGGCACATCATCGCTATACATTGACCCCAGTCGGGCATCATCACAAAATCCTTTTCGTCAGCCCCTAGAAGAGCCTTTTTCCATGCGTCATAAGCAGCGATGCCTTTAGCATATTTGCCGTCCTGTCGGCCTTTCATAACGGCGACAGCATTTTTTATGATAATAGCGTCATCAACGCGGGATGCACTCACATCTCCCAGTGACATAGCCCCGCAAAAATCACCCTCGTCCCACCATTTATCTGTTGTGAAATAGCCATCCTCGTTAAACGTCTTTTCGTCCCATTGAAATAAGCTCCAACCCAATAGCGTGTCGCCGCCATCGCGATAGCCTGTGAGGATGCCGGCTTCAGCGGGGCCAATCGGACCTAGAGATATGACGGGTTTGCCTTTATCAATCTGTTCCGTGATAAACGCCTTGAAATCTTCCTTAGTACCTTTTCCGGGGCGCCCCCATGCGTTGTCGCTGCGCCACAGCATTTTAAATTCGCGCCCCAATGCCGTGATTCCATTGCGGAACGGGGTTTCAAAATCGTCGTATGTGTGGGCAATGTCCACATTGCCACCGTTCCAGTCAGTTATGTCCCAAGTTAGCCGGAACGCTCCGCCGCAGGCGACAATGGCGAATGTGTAATCGAGCGGGTCGCCAAGATAGTCCGACACTGATTTGAGGCAAATAGGAAACGGCGTAATCCCGCCGAACGCACCGTAATGAACTTTGGGTACTCCACGCAAAATATTTTCGTTATTCATAAAAGCAAGCTCCTTTGTTGTTATTTCCCTTGCCGCAGTGTTTTTGTTTATTTCGCTTATTACTCAGAGGCTGGTGTTGTTGTTGATTTTATTGGCGCATAGCCTGTTTTTTCTACGATGTTTTGCCCTTGCGGCGATAGAATCCAGTCTATCAATAGCTTTTTGTTGCCCGACGGCTCGCCGTTTGTCACTGCGTAGAAGTCGGCTACAAAAGGGTAGCTGCCGTTTTGGATGTTTTCTATTGTAGGCTCAATTCCATCTATCTTCAAGAGCCTCGCGTTCGGGTTGGCATACATTGCGACCGCGAAGTATCTGTAGGAATAACCCATTGCAGGCTGTACTCCCTGCCACTCGACTGATACCTGGTTCATCAAACTGTTCGTGCCGATAAGGCTTGCATCGGGCAGGGGCTGAGGGACTTGAATGGGCAGCTCGCCCATGATGCCCTGCAGGCCTGTTTGACTGCCCGAGCCATCGGGGCGTTGAAACGCTATTATCCTCCCGCCCTCCCGCCAGCCGAGCGTGCGCCAGTTGGCGGTTTTGCCGGAATATATGTTGCGGATTTGCTGTTGCGTGACGCTTTGTACGGGGTTTTTATCCCCGACCAAAAATATAAACGCTTCGCGCCCAATCGGGGTGAACTCCAAGTCCGCCCCCGCTTCTCTTGCGGCGGAAAGCTGATGCTCCGACGCCCCTGCGACAAAAATGACGTCACTTTCCCCAGATATGATCGCCCTGTATGCGTTAACGGTGTTTGTGCAAATGACAGACCCGGGGGCGTAAGCGTTTTCGTCATACACAGCCTCCGCAAATGCGGCGTAAACCGGGTACAGCGCCGTGGCGCCGTCCAATGCGGGCAAATTGGCGACTAGCTTCAATTCGGGCTCTTCGTTGAGCCTTGCAATTAGCGGCCCTTCAAAAGGCGCGTAAAGGGCCAAGTCGGGCGCCGCCTGGGTTTCGCTTGAAGTGGATGGGTTTATCCACCAGTTTCCCCTCAGCGCGGTCGGGAATAACGCGATGGACAAAGCAACCAGTATAGCAATGGTTATCGATACCGGTATAAAGCGTATGGAGTGCCTGGCCCAAATGAGAATGGTCGTTCCGGTTGCGCCTGTCAGCACCAGGGCGACCGGAATCATCCCGACGATATTGTCAATTTCACTGAAAGCGATAAAATATTCGTATCTACGGAGCACACATGCGCCAAAGCCCCATGCCAAAACCGTAGTCGATATGCGGAATAAAATAACAAGGGTACTTTTCATCCGCTATTCCCCTACATCAGCGCAATGAGGCCTGTTGCCGCCCCGACAAAGAATGCGACGACTAAAGCAACTACGGAGAGCGGCAATACAATTGCGATTATAGCGAATGTCTTTCCGAGCGCGCCTATTTTGCCCTTCCCTTTGGCCAGCGACGCGACGCCCACTATCAATCCTGCAAAAGGCGCAATCACGATTGGGAGTAACGCCGCCGAAGTTAATGAAAATCTTCCGATCGAATCCAAAAAAATGAAGAATATCGGGCATAGGACGAGGCCCAGCGCTGTCAGCGGCATGCGAATGTCTTTTTTAGTAGGCGCATCAGGTGTCGCAGGTGTATCAGGCATAGCAGGCGTATCAAGCGTATCAAGCGTATCAGGTGTATCAGGCATAGCAGGTGTATTAGGCGTATCAAGCGTATTAAACGTATCAGGCGTATCAAGTGTATCAAGCGTGTTATGCGTATCAGGTGCGTCGGCCGCCGGATCTGCCGCCTGTATTTTATCGAATTGGGTTTCCATATAACTGCCCCTTTCAATAACGTAAAAGAACACGATGTGGCAATGCGTTACAAAACCAGTCTATCACATTGGCCGGACGAATTGCCATTATTTTAGTCTAAAGTACTGGCTTAGTTGGGCGGAATATTTTCGGACTGGGGCAGACGAAATATTTCCAGCTGAGCTTGGGCGGGCGAAATATTTACGGGCTTAGGCGGGTAAAATATAATCGTTGATATTTATGCTTTGAAATGCTAAAATGAGCCTTTGCTGCTAGCTGAATTTGTTTGATTATGGAGGGCGCCGCGATGGCGGAGGTGCGTGACAAACTCAAATTGTACGGATTCAACAATCTGACGAAATCGCTCAGTTTTAATATATATGACGTGTGCTACGCCAAGAGCGCCCGCGAGCAGAAGGACTATATTGCGTACATCGATGAGCAGTATAATTCAGACCGCTTGACGAAGATATTGTGCGACGTCACAGAAATGATCGGCGCGCATGTGCTGAACATCTCAAAACAAGACTATGAGCCGCAGGGCGCGTCCGTCAACATACTTATAACAGAGGACGATCTGCCTGCTATCAACATCGACTCCAGTTGCAACCGGGGCGAGATTGGCTCAAAACGTCTGCATGGCGCTGGGGATGTGGGCGGCGCGGGTAGCTTGGGGGATGCGGGCGGCGCGGGTAGCGTGGGGGATTCGGACGGTGCGGGTAGCGCGCGGGATGCAGGCGGCGCCGTGGGTATGGGAGACGCGAGCGGCGCGGGCAGTACTGGAGGCATGGGAGACGCGGGCGGCATGGGCGCCCTCATGCATCTCGACAAGAGCCACGTCACGGTTCATACGTTCCCGGAAAACCACCCCGACAACCCTATCTCGACGTTCCGCGTGGACATCGACGTCTCCACCTGCGGCACGATATCGCCGCTCAACGCGCTCGACTACTTGATAGGCAGCTTCGACTCGGACATCATGACCATCGATTACCGCGTCCGGGGCTTCACGCGCGACGTCGGGGGCAAAAAGTTTTACATCGATCATGACATAACGTCGATTCAGGACTACATCGACGATCGGACGTTGACCCGGTACGACGCTATCGACGTCAATGTGTACCAGTCGAATATTTTTCATACAAAGATGCTGATCAAAGACATCGATTTGCAAGCCTATCTGTTCAACAAGGACGTTTACGAGCTGCCGCCAAAGGAGCGGCTGAATATCACAGACAGCCTCCGCAAGGAGATGATCGAGATATTCAGCGGCATGAATATATATTGATGAGCATGGATCGCCAGGCGCGCGCGCCTATATTCGAGGCGCTGATGCGCTACAAGGCTGACAGGGTCGTCAAATTTGACGTGCCGGGGCACAAGGGCGGACGCTGGGACACGGGGCTCGCGGACTTTCTTGGGCGCGGCTGTCTCGCGCTGGACGTCAACTCCATGAAGCCTCTCGACAACCTGTGCCACCCCGTGTCGGTCATCCGCGAGGCGGAGCAGTTGGCTGCGGAGGCGTTCGGCGCGCGCGACGCGTTTTTTATGGTGAGCGGGACGACGGGCGCCGTACAGGCTATGATCATGTCCGTGTGTAAGGCGGGCGACAAAATCATCATGCCCCGAAATGTGCACCGCAGCGCCATAAACGCGCTCGTCATATGCGGCGCCGTCCCGGTGTACGTAGACCCTGGCGTGGATGCGCGGCTAGGCATATCGTTGGGAATGTCGGTGGGGGCGGTGCGTGCGGCGGTTGACGCGAACCCCGACGCGAAGGCTGTTTTCATAAACAACCCCACATATTACGGCATTTGCTCGAACTTAAAAGCAATCATCGATCTCGCGCATGGGCGTGGGATGCTGGCCCTCGTGGACGAGGCGCACGGCACGCATTTCTACTTCCCGCCGAGTGGCGGCGGGCTGCCGCTGTCGGCAATGGTGGCGGGGGCGGACATGGCGGCTGTCAGCATGCACAAGACGGGCGGTTCATTGACGCAGAGTTCCTTTTTACTGTGCGGCAGCATGATGAATAGCGGCGGCAGTTTTGGTGGCGGCGTCAACACCCAGTACGTCAGGCAGGTTATCAACCTGACGCAGACGACGAGCGCTTCGTATCTGCTGCTTGCCTCGCTCGACGTCGCCAGGCGAAACCTCTGCCTCGACGGCGCCGCAGCCAATGCGCGCGCCCTGGCCCTCACCGGGTACGCCCTCTCGGAGATAAACAAGCTCGGCGGCTATATCGCGTTTACGGACGATCTGATCGACGGCGACGCAGCATACGATTTTGACGCCACGAAGCTGTCGGTGCATACGCGGGAAATCGGCCTGGCTGGCATCGAGGTCTACGATCTGCTGCGCGACGAATACGGCATCCAGATTGAGTTTGGCGACATCGGGAACATCCTCGCGATTGTCTCCGCCGGGGACAGCCCCTTCGAAATCGAGCGGCTGGTCTCCGCGCTGTCGGAGATCCGGCGGCTCTGTTCGAAAGACAAGGCCGGCATGCTCGATCACGAGTACATCAGCCCCATCGTGGAGCTGGCGCCGCAGGAAGCGTTCTACCGCGATAAAGCGCCCTACCCGCTGGACGGGTGTGAGGGGCATATATCGGGCGAATTCGTCATGTGCTACCCGCCGGGCATTCCGGTGCTGGCCCCCGGCGAGCGCATCACGCGCGACATTATCGATTACATAAAATACGCCAAAGAAAAAGGCTGCTCGCTGACCGGCCCCCAGGACATGCAAATCGAAAGCATTCAGGTCCTGCATACTTAAATCATTCTGCGCTTATAGAGCAAGGAAAAACTCTAAAGTGTAGAGCGTGCTTGCAAAGCTCACCGAGGGCGGCCAAGTGGTTTCCGTTTTTAAGCCCCGCCCGCCACCGGACGACAAAGGCGGCGCCGCTATGGCGCTCGACAAATACGGCTATATCTGGATACTATGCGCCGGGGTATAAGCGCCGGGGTATAAGCGCCAGAGTATAAAGCCGGAGTATAAGCGCCAGGGTATAAACATATGTTACAACGCACGGCACAGAGGTGGTTTCCATGGGTGATATATATGAACTCCGTCTATACGACAAGGCGCTGCTCTCGTTTGAACTGACGAGTGGCGAGCTTGGCGGCTATGCCGCGAATATTATTGGTATTGGCGAGCCTCGAAAACTGCTCCCTCTTGACTTGGAACTGGACGGCGATGGAGTGATGAAGTGGCTTGGGCGCAGGGTGATACCAAAAAACAGAACGTTCGTGGATGAAATACTCCGCTCCCTTGGGCTGTCCATCGTTGATACCAAAGGCATCATTGACGTGTGCAAGGGGCTGTCTCTGAACGATAGCTATTGGGTAGTGCCGGAGGGCTTTGAAGGCCGCTTCGCCGATTATAACCTGTACGAAAACCGTTTTTCCGAAATACTCTCCCTGGTCGCCTATACCGGCGTCACGCAGAGCGATGCGGCTTTCTCGACTTCGCCGGAGCTGACTACAGACGGCATGCTGCCGAAGGCTTGGCGCTTTATCGATGGCGACGGAATCTTCCTCTACAAAGGTGGCACGTCCGGCTTTGCAAACACCGGCAAGGAACCGTACTGCGAATACTATGCAAGCCAGGTTGCCGCTGCGATGAGCCTTGACGCGGTACATTACGATATCGAAAATTGGAAAGGAATACTTGCATCCAAATGCAGGCTGTTCACCGACATCGAAACGGCGTTTGTCCCGATAGGGCGTATCGTAAAGGCCGGCGGCATCAGCGCGGTGGTTAAGCATTACGACGGACTCGGCGGTGAATTCGCCTTAGCGGTACGCGATATGCTCGTATTCGACGCGCTTGTTTATAACGAGGACAGGCACTTCGGAAATTTCGGGTTGCTGCGCGATAACCGCACAGGGGTAATCAAAGCGCCCGCGCCTATCTTTGACAACGGCATATCGCTGTTCAATTATGCCATGCCCAATGATTATGCGAATTTGGACGATTACGCGAAAACACGCTTTCCGGCATACGGAAACACGACTTTCGAAGGTATTTGCCAGTCGTTTATGACCGCGCGGCAGGTTGAAAAACTGAGGAAGATGCTGAACTTCTCGTTTATGCGGCATCCATTGCTGAACTTGCCGGAAGGGCATCTTGCCGCTATTGAAAAACATTTGCGCAAACGCGCATCGCTGCTGATAGGGCTGTCAAAGGGTAAGCGACAGGATTAATTAATTTTATCGGCTTTTCACGCTAGCGAGGCATCGTAGCCGTTCAACCTTTCACGCCGCCGATGGTCAAGCCTTTCACGAAATATTTCTGCAAAAACGGATAGACGAATAAAATGGGGACGACGGCGATGATGGTCATAGCCGTCCGGATGGACGTCGGCGTGACGGCGGCCCTCGCCCCTTCGCCGGCGCTAAGGGCAGCGTCAACCGAGTCTGCAGACGTCAGGTTCTGCGCCGAGGTCAGCAGCTTTTGCAACTCGAACTGCAGCGTCGTGAGCTTGGGCTCGCTGGAGTTGTATAGCATAGTGTCGAACCAGGAATTCCACTGGAACACGACGACGAACAGCGCTATCGTCGCCACGGCCGGCAGCGAGAGCGGGAACACGATCTGGAACAGTATCCGGTATTCGCTGGCGCCGTCTATCCTGGCGGCCTCGACGAGGCTGTCCGGGAGACCCTCGATGAAGCTGCGCATGACCATTACATTATATGCGCTCATCATCGTGGGGAGCAGGTACACGAGGTAGTTGTTGATGAGCCCGAGGTTCCGGACTAAAATGAACGACGGGATGAGCCCACCCGAAAAATACATCGTGAACACAAGGAATGGCGTGAACGCCTTGCGCATGATGAACTCCCTGCGGCTGAACACATATGAGACGCACAGGCACGCGAACACGCTCAAAAATCCGCCTGCCAGCGCCCTGGTCGCCGAGTTAAAGATCGCGCGCGCAATCAGGGGGTTGCCGACGAGGATGATCTCGTAGTTGCGCAGCGTGAATGCCCTCGGCCAGACATATATACCGCCGCGCACAGAATCGATGGCGTCGTTGAACGAGTATGCCAGCGTGTTCAAAAACGGGTAGATGGTAGCCACGCACAGGCACGCGAGGATTAAATGGACGGCGACGTCGATGACGATGTCTTCGGTAGTGGCGCGCTTGTGCCCCGGCAGCTTGCGCACATTAAATCCCGAATTGAGCCCTAAATTGTTGTTTGACATAATAGCGCTTCGCCCCCTCCCCTAAAATATGCCGTAGCCGTCTATGCGCTTTGAGACCCAGTTGCTGATCATGATGAGCGATATGGACACCGCGGAGTTGAAAATCCCGATGGCCGTGCCGTATGAGAAACGCCCCCCGCGCATGGCGTACACATAAACATAGACCTCGATTGTACGCGAGGCGCTGATGTTCGACGGGTTGCTGAGCAGGTATATGTGCTCGAAGCTGGCGCTCATCAGCGTGCCGATGGCGAGCACCAGCAGGATCTTGATGGTGGGCAGGATGCTCGGCAGCGTGATGGCCCAGATGCGGCGGAGCCGGCCCGCGCCGTCGACGGCGGCGGCTTCGTACAGCTCCTGGTCGATGCCGGTCATCGCGGCCAAATAAATGATAGCGTTCCAGCCGACGTTCTTCCACACATGGGATATGCCGACAATGCCGTAAAAATATTTCGGCTCGCCCATGAACTGGATGCCCTTTTCGACGAACCCTAAATTTACCAGCAGGGTGTTGACGATGCCGGATGGCGACAGCGTCATGTAGACGATGCTGGACGCCACGACCCACGAGATAAAGTAGGGCAGGTAGCTGATGGTCTGCACGACGCGCTTGAATATGATGCTGCGGACCTCGTTGAGCAGCAGGGCCAGTAAAATGGCCGTCGCGAAGCCCAGCACAATCCTTAACGCGCTGATGCTGAGGGTGTTGGCGATGGCGTTGTGGAAGTTCCGGTCCGCGAACGCCTCCGTGAAGTTGTCAAGCCCGATCCAGCGCGAGTTCCAGATGCCCCTGGCCGGGTTGTAGTTCTGGAATGCCATCAGCCAGCCCCAGATGGGCATATAATTGAACACAAAGACCAGCAGCAGGAACGGGACTGTCAGCACGAACAACTGTCGCTGTTCGTATGCGCGGCGTAAAAAACTTTTTTTCTTGCGCGTCGGCCGCGCGTCTATTGCAGACATAGCTTTTCTCCATTATCGCGGGGGCAGTCCAATGCGGGCCGCCCCCGGTTATTTCATAATATACTATCAGTAATACTGGGCGCTTTCCCTTATCAACCTTGTCGCCTCCACTTCATATTCGGTGAGGCCCTTGATGGAGAGGAGCAGCGCCTGGTATTCCTCCCACAGCGCGTCCAGTTCTGCCGTCGGCGCCTGGATGATCTTCGCGTTCCACTCGCGCGCCGTCTCCAGCGCCCTGTTCACCGCGATAAATTCGTCGGAATCCTGCGGCATCTGCTGGCGCACCGCCCAGCCGGGCTGGTACCTGGCGGGGTACGACGGGTTGAACCAGTCATTCAGTGTCTCGGCGTTGTACGCCTCGAGAATCATCCGCTCGTAGGGCTTGTAGCGCAAGCGGGCGTAGTCCGGATGGAAATTAGGATTGACCCAGTTGCCGTCCTGGAACCTACCGTACACCTCGTCGTTGGTCTGCTCGTAACGCGGCAGGAATGTGAGCATGTCGCCCAAGCCCTGCGAACGCCTGTACTCTACGTCGAATGCGCGCGTCCACTGCTCCTCCGTCCGGGCGAACTCGCCGTTGTCGTAATAATAGTCCTCGCCCTCGACGCCCCAGAAGATCAGTTTCTGGATGTCGTCGGCAGCCAGACGGTTGAGGTAGCGCATGGCGCCCTCCGGGTCCTTGCACGAAGTGCTGATAGACACGCCCTGTATGGCAATGGCGTGCGGGCCGCGGTAATACTCTTTCGTCACGCCTTCCATGACCACGGGGAACGCCACCAACTGGCGGTCGTCAAGGCCGGTGTCCTCCAGCGCGAACAGCCCGTTCTGGATGCCCCAGCGCTGATCGTACACGCCTATGACGCGCCCCGATGAGATCTTCGCCAAAAATTCGTCGTCCTTCTGCATGAAGGCTTCCGGATCCATCAGGCCCATGTTCCACATCTCGTTCGCGAAGCGGAGGAACTCCTTCGTGGACGGCTGCAGCATGACAATGTTGGCCTCCAGTGTTTCCTGGTTGACCTGCGTCACTCCGTCGTTGGGGAAGCCGCTCAAGAAACGGGCGGCGCCGTACTCCAGCGCGGAGGCGCGCGAGCCGTCGGTGGCGATGGTGAAGCCTATTGTCGGCTGCCCGTCATATGTGGGGTACTTGGCGACGTAATCCACGATGATGTCCCTGTACTGGTTGATGTGCGTGACGATGGGGTAGTCGTTCTCCCTCAGCGCGTCGAAGGCCAGATAGTAGCCCGCCGCAGGGTAGAGGTTGTCGAGGCCGGGCCTGTTGGCTGGGATGATGAATATCTGCCCATTCTGCAACGCAGCAAGCTCCAGTTCTTTGGGGCGGTATATCCTTTTGATATTGTCGCCGTACTGATCAATCAAGCTGTCCAGCGGTATGAACGCATCCGCCGATATGAATATGCCGGAGTTGTCGCCCGCGTGGACGATGTCAGGGTAGATGCCGCCGGCCACCATCAGGTTGGCTTTGGTCATGATGTCCTGTCCGACCAGGTACTCGATGGTCAGCTTTGTGCCGGTGAGCTCTTCGATTTTTTTGCCGACCACCGTGTCGCCGCCGGCGACCAAGCCGGTGAGCGGGCTGCCGTAAAACATGGTGATCTCCGCCGGCCATTCACGCTCCGCCGCTTCTGCCTCGGTGGCAGCCGCTGCCGTTGTTGTCGCCGCAGCCGCAGCTGTTGTGGTTGCAACCGCCGCTGCCGTCGTGGCGCCTGCCGCTGCGGTTGTCGTCGCTTCGGCTGCTGCGGCGGTCGTTGCCGCCTGCGCCGTGGTCGCAGCCGCAGCGGTCGTCGCCGCCGCCGCCGTGGTCTGCGCGGGCTGGCCCCCGCCGCCGCCGCACGCCGCCAGCGCCAGCGCGGCGGCGACAAACAGCGCCAATATAATGATTAGCTTCGATTTCATACGTCCTCCCATTTTTTGTTGTGTTTAATGTTAAAAATACACATATTAAGATAGCATATTATGTATTGTTATACAAGCGAATAGTCATAAATTATCAATTGATCATTATTTTATGATACAGTACACAGCTAACAGTGTAATGCTTAATAACCGTAGGGCGCGACGCCCTACAATGCGATGATTTTGCGCAACGCGGCTAGGCCGGACTCCATTTCTGCGCGCGGGGTGTTCGGGTTGCCGAGGCGCGCCTCGATGCTGAAGCGCCCGCCGTAGGACTCTTCGCGCAGTATGTCGAATGTCGGGGCGTACTCCGGTTTGTTTTCTTGCGGGTAGCCCCTGCTGGCGGGATCCGCGAAGTGCGCGTGTATGATCTTATTCTCGCGCAGAAGGCGGCGCAATACGTCCTTGGAGTCGGACTCGACACTGAAATGATAATAATCCAGCAATATTTTAATATTCGGCTGTCCCGCCGCTACCGCCAGCCTGTCCGCCTCGCCCAGGCTCAGGATGATGTTGGACTCGTTGCGGTTCAAGGCCTCGATCGCTATTTCGATGCCGTTGCGCTCTGCGGCGGCGGACGCGACCCGCAGCATGCCCGCCAGTTGGTCGAACGCCCTCTCATATGGGAACTTTTCCGGGACGTTCCTCGCGCCGCTGCTCCCAAAGACGACGACGCTTGCGCCGATTTCGCGCGCCCTGCCGAGGGCGCGGTCGATGTAGCTGCCGGCGAGCGCTTCGTCCGCGCCGTCGCCCGTCAGTCGCACCGAGGCCGGGAAAAAAATGTTCAGGCATTCGCATTTGATACCGGCGGACGCCAGTTTCTGTTTTACCTGTAAAAATTCTGCCTCTCCGAGCTCCGCGAGCGGCGCCAGCGGCATCTCCACATAGTCGTAGCCGAGCTCCGCCGCGAGGCCGATCATATCCGGCGCGCCTGTAGCCAAATCGGCTTCACTGGCGGGCAGCCCTGTGCATATACCATATTTCATTTTTAAACCCCTCCTTTTTTCATTTATAAAAATGATATATGATATATCATATCAAAATATACGCAGGGTTGACATTATTTTCAAATTTTGACACCAAGACTATATGCGGATATATATAATAAATAATAGCGGGGGGCGTGCAGCTTGAAAAGAATAATACCATGCCTTGACATGAAGGACGGGAAGGTCGTAAAAGGGGTCAACTTCGTGGGCATTAAGGAAGTGGGCGACCCTGTGGAGTTTGCGCGCAAATACTGCGGGGACGGCGCCGACGAGCTGACCATCCTCGATATTACAGCCACGGTCGAGGGCAGAAAAAGCAATCTGGAGATCGTTGGCCGCGTCAAAGAAGCCATAAACATACCACTGGCGATGGGCGGCGGCATCAGGCGCCTGTCCGATATAGAGGACGCGCTACGCGCAGGTGCGGATAAAGTGGGCATCAACACCGCCGCCATTAAAGATAAAAACCTGTTAAAAGAGGCCGCCAGGGAGTTCGGGAGCGATAAAATAATACTCGCGGTCGACGCAAAGCGAAAGGGCGACGGGACGTATTCCGTTTACATAAACGGTGGCAGGGACGACTCTGGCATCGAGCTGGTCGGCTGGGTTAAAGAAGCCGAGCAGCTCGGAGCTGGCGAGCTGCTGCCGACATCCATGGACACCGACGGGATGACAGGGGGCTACGACATCGAATTATACAACCGTATTTGCGACGCGGTTAAAATCCCCGTGACGGCGTCGGGCGGTTGCGGCAAGCTCGAGGACATAAAAGAGGTCTTTGACAAGACAGGCGTGGACGCGGTGCTCGCAGCCTCTGTGTTCCACTATGGCACGTTTACGGTCAGGGACGTGAAGCAATATTTGGGCTGGATAAAATAACGAAAAGCCGTTTATAAGGTTCATTATGCCACAGATGACGCTGTTGATAAAACCTGTTTCAGATGCGTGCAATATGCGGTGCCGCTATTGCTTTTACGCGGACGTCGCTAAGCGCAGGGGCATCGCCGCAAGCGGCGCCATGACGCCGCAGACGCGCGAGGCGCTCGTCCGAAAGGCGCTGAACTTTGCCGAGGGCTACTGTTCGTTCGGGTTCCAGGGCGGGGAGCCGACGCTGGCGGGGCTTGAATTTTTCGACGAGTTCGTCGCGCTCGAACGCGAGTACAACCACAACAACGTGCAAATCAGCAACTCCATCCAAACAAACGGGTACGGGCTCGGCAGGGAATGGGCGGAGTTTTTTTCGCGCAATAAATTTTTGGTGGGGCTTTCGATGGACGGCACTAAAAACGCGCACGACTCCTACAGGGTAGGGGCTGACGGGCTTGGTACGTTCGACGCCGTAGTTGCGACGGCGGAGCTGTTTGCGGAGTATAATGTGGACTTCAATATCCTGTGCGTGGTCAACGACGAGGTCGCATCCCGCCCGGGGCAGGTCTATGCGGCTCTGAGGAAATATAAATTTTTGCAATTCATCCCATGCATCGACGACTTCGACGCCACATCGCCTCCGGAGCATTCGCTCGCCCCTGCCAAATATGCTAAATTTTTGAAGTCCACGTTCGACAGCTACTACAGCGATTTTATGCGCGGGGAATATGTGAGCATCCGCAACTTCGACAACTATCTGGGCATATTACTGGGCAACCCGCCCGAGCAGTGCGGCATGAGCGGCGTCTGCACGTGCTATTTTTTGGTCGAAGCGGACGGGAACGTATACCCATGCGACTTTTATGTGCTGGAAAAATGGAAGATCGGCAATGTCGGCGAAAATTCGTTTGCGCGCATGATAAAGAGCGAGACCGCGATGGAATTTGTCGATACGTCGCGCCATGTCCACGAGGAGTGCCGCCCATGCGAATGGCGGGGCTTGTGCCGGGGCGGCTGCCGCCGCTACAGGGAGCCGCTAGTGGACGGCGTGTTGTCGAAGAACAAGCTCTGCGCCGCCTATGCGGAATTTTTTAGCTACGCGTACGAGAGGATGCAACAGATGGCGACAAAGCTGCGCACGCCGTGACGTAGGTAATTTAAGCAAAATAAAGTAAAAGCAATTCTATTATAATAAAAATCAACGCTATTATAATAAAATCAATGCTTTCAAAAAAATCAATATTTTCAAAATAAAAATCAGTGATTTTATAATGAAATTTATTCTTTAACGATGACGATAGGGGGCAAATTTTATGCAGACATCCAAAGAGGTCATGAGGGCGGCTATCGAGTTTAAAACGCCGGATCGGCTGCCGGTGCTGTTCGACAGCTTCGGCATCTCGGACGTCAGGCGCATCGGCTGGAACCAGACCGGGACGGGCGACCATGGCAAGCGCGTCACATACGACGAATGGAACTGCGGCTGGCAGCGGACAGAGATGAAGAATATGGGTCAGATCACCATTCACCCGATTAGCGAATGGGCGGACCTGGACAGTTTTTCGTGGCCGGACCCCGACAACGCGGCCTTCTACGAGGGCATGGAGAAGAAATTCGAGGGCACGGACGGGTATTATCTTTCGACGGGCATATTCATGCTGCTCTTTGAGAGGCTGCACGGCCTGCGTGGCTTTGAGAACACGATGGCGGACCTGTATATGGAGCGCGAGCGCTTGGAAATGCTGGCAGACCGCATTGTGGAGTTCGACATTCGCGTCATTGAAAATATATCCTCGCGCTTTAGCGGGCTGATAGACGGCTTCTCGTTCACGGACGACTGGGGGACTGAACTGGCGCTGATCATCAGCCCGAAGCAGTGGCGGGAGTTTTTCAAGCCGCGCTACAAGAAGATCTTCGACGCCGCGCACAAGGCGGGCTGGCATGTGATGATGCACTCGTGCGGGAAGGTCAACGAAATTCTCGGCGAGTTGTACGAGATCGGTTGCAACACGGTCGAGCTGCAGCAGCCCCGCGTCATGGGGATAGAGGAAGTGGGCAGGCAGTACGCAGGTAAGCTGTGCTTCCAGTCCCTGTGCGACATACAGCACACGCTGCCGATGGAGGGCGACGATGCAATAGAGGAGGAGGCGAAGCTCCTGCTCGACTGCTGGGGCACGGACAGCGGGGGGTTCATACTGGCGGACTACGGCGACGGCGTGGCCATCGGCGTACCCAAGGAAAAGAAACAAGTGATGTACGACGCCTTCATGAAATACGACAGGTGGAGGAAACGCTAAAATAGAAAAGCTGACACAGAAACGCTGATACAGAAGCGCTGAAATAGAAAAGCTGATACAGAAGCGCTGATCCTAAATCGTTGATGCACAGACCGTTATTTTAATTTTTCACCCTATTTGTGTGTATTTGCACGAAATTGCAAATATGCGTTTATATAATGCCGGGCGCGGAATATATCAAATATCGGAAGATATATGAAATATATTCCAAGGAGACTCGGCAAATGAAAAGCCTCAGCACAAAAATTACCGTCATCATGCTATGCATCGTCTTGCTTGCCATAGCCATTTGCGTCGGACTGGTCACGTTCATTTCGGGGAACGCCATTATCAGCGAGGCAAAGGACAAAGTCCGCTACGAGACTGACAGGCAGGCGCTGACCATGGACGAATGGCTCGCGAACCACAAATCCATGATCGGCTCGACCGCGATCATCCTCTCGCAGGTCGACGATCAATCGCACGAGAGCCTGAACCGCGTCTTAAAAGAGCTGTTGTCCAGGAACAGCGCGTACCAGGACATATATGTGGGCTACCCGGACAACACCGCCGTCCTGGGCAGCGGGTTCCCAATCGAAAACGAATATAGCTGGTGGAAGGCGACCGAGCGCGACTGGTACAAGGCGGCGATGAACAATACGGAAGCCGCCGCCGTGATCCCGCCGTATGTCGACACGGCGACCGGCGATCTGTGCATCACCATATCGCAGGCCATAAAGCGCGACGGTGTCGTCGTGGGCGTCGTTGGCGTGGACATGCACATGAACGAGCTGGAAAAAATGGTGCTCGACTCCGCCGACGCCGCTTCCGACTATTCCATGCTGCTCGACCAGGAAGGGCGCATGCTGGCCCACCCGGATCAGACATATAAGCCGAGCGCAAGCGCCGGCTTCTCCATCTTCCCGAACGTCCGGCAGGGCTCGTACGCCAGGCTGTGGAACATGATTAAATCGTCGGACGGGGTATACGAATACAAAAACTATATGGGGGTGAACAACTACTACACGGTCAGCACGATTAAAGCGGCCGGGTGGTACATGGTCAGCATCCTGCCCATAGATTCGGTGACGCGGCCCATCACGCATATGGTGCTGGTTGTGATCCCCATCGCAATCGCTATTATGGCAGCGACCGCCGTACTGATATTCTTTTTGATAAGGGCGAACATTACGCTGCCTCTGACGCCGGCAATCGCCTTTTTCAGCAAGTCCAGCAGCCTCGGTGATATCGAGCTCACGCAGGAAGATATTACCGTCATATCGAAGTTCGCCACTCGGCAGGACGAGATCGGCCGGCTGATCGGCGCTGCGGCGGCGTTCGTCAAGCGGATCACCGAAGTGAGCGATACGCTGGAGACGGTCGCCGGCGGCGATCTGACGGTCGATCTGCCCCCTCTGTCGGAAAAGGACAAGCTGGGGAATTCTTTGAAAAAGATGACGGACGGGATCAACAATCTGCTGATCGAAATAAACGACTCCACCGCGCAGTTCAACGACAACTCCAGGCAGATAGCGGACAGGTCGCAGGCGCTGGCGCAGGGCGCGACGGAGCAGGCCGCGTCGATACAGGAGCTCTCCAGCTCCATCGCGGACATCGCGGGCAAGACGAAGATGAACGCGGACATGGCCAAAAAGACCGCCGCGCTGTCGGATACCATCAAGAGCAACGCGGTGAAGGGCAGCAAGCAGATGGACGAGATGATGGACGCCGTGAACCAGATCAACGAGTCCAGCGGCTCGATTGGCAAGGTCATCAAAGTCATTGACGATATAGCGTTCCAGACCAACATTTTGGCGCTCAACGCGGCAGTCGAGGCGGCGCGCGCGGGGCAGCACGGCAAGGGCTTCGCGGTGGTCGCCGAGGAGGTGCGAAACCTTGCTGCCAAGAGCGCGGAGGCGGCGAAGGACACGGGCGCCATGATCGAGAACTCCATTGAAAAGGCGAACTTGGGCGTGCGCATAGCGGGGGAGACTGCGGAGAGCCTGACGGAGATAGTTACCGGTATCAACGAGAGCACCGAGCTGGTCGGCGAGATAGCCAGGTCGTCGGAGGATCAGTCGTCTGGCATAGACCAGATCAATATAGGCATAGACCAGGTTGCGCTGGTCGTCCAGAACAACAGCGCCAGCGCCCAGGAGGAAGCGGCGTCGTCGCAGGAGATGAGTTCGCAGGCGTCTATGCTGCAGGAGCTTATCACGCAGTTCAAGCTGAAGGGCGGGGGCAAGCGGATTGCGCTGCCGCCCAACGCCAATAATGGCAAGGTCGGCGGGGGAGGGCTGGTGGCGCCGGCGCCCCGGCACCCGAACTACATAGCGGCTCCCACGGCGCCTCCGTTGCCTGCGTTTGGCGGCAGTGGAATTGGTGGAAGCGGCGGCGTGGGCGGCGGTAGCGGCGCGGGCGGCGGGGGCGGCGGGAGGGGGAGCGGCGGGGGGGGCGGCGGCGGGGGAAACGG
>WRLR01000090.1 GCA_009777515.1 Oscillospiraceae bacterium
TCCATCGCTCGCTAAATAATCTACCCCGTCGCCCGCTACATCGCCCACCGTATAATCTTCTATAACGTCCGCCGCATAATCCACTTCATCGCCTATCGCATCGCCCGCCGCATCTCCCACCGAACCATACGCCGCAACGCCTACCACACTGTCCGCCGCATCTCCCACCGAACCACCCGCCGCGCCGCTGCCAATCCTTTGCGCAAGCGATTCCATTTGCTTTTCCAGCTCGCCGATGCGGGCGTTTAATGCCTCGACCGCGTTGTCCGCATGGAACCGCCTGAGGCATATTTTTGCCAGGGCGACCTCGAGCAGCACTGATTGATTGGACGAATCCTTTATCGAAGAAGGCAGGGACGCGAACTCAGACGCGATGGCGAGCAGCATATCCATGTCGCACCGTTCGGCCAGCGCACGCGCCTCCTTATATATGCCGTCCTGCATGTCCGCGAACATATCGCGCCCGTGCCCCATCTTCAGCATCATAAGATCCTTGAAAAATGTGGCCATACCGTCTATGTATTGGATCAGGTTCATGCCTGCTGCGGATATTGCGGCGACATGCATAGGTACGGACTTTAGTTCGCGGCCAACCAAAATACGGGCGCATTGCATAAGATAGTCGTCGCCCGGGCGACCGGTGATGCGCAGCACATCGTCTAGCGTCAGCAAAGCATTGTCCATCGAAACGTCGCTCTGTAATGCGCGGCCTTTAGACGATACGCATTGATCGAATATGCTGATGGCGTCACGCAAAGCGCCGTCCGACAGCCTCGCAATCATTCGGAGCGCGCCGGGATCGGCGGCGACGCCCATCTCGCCTGCTATGAGGGCAAGGCGCCCTATAATGGCGCCGTCGGTTATCCGCCTAAAATCGAAGCGCTGGCAGCGGGATACGATGGTTGCCGGCAGTTTATGCGGCTCGGTCGTGGCTAAAATGAAAATTACATATGAGGGAGGCTCCTCCAGCGTCTTTAGTAGGGCGTTAAAAGCGCCGCCGGAGAGCATATGGACTTCATCGATAATATAGACCTTGTATTTCGCCTGTGCCGGGGCATAGTTTATTAAGTCGCGCAGGTTCCTGATATTGTCGACGCTGTTGTTGGACGCGGCGTCAATTTCCGCCACATCCAATATTCTGCCTGAAAGGATGCCTTTGCATATTTCGCATTCGTTGCATGGCTCCGAATCCGACGGATCAAGGCAATTGACCGCGCGGGAGAGGATCTGCGCCAGCGTCGTCTTGCCTGTGCCGCGCGTCCCGCAAAAAAGATACGCGTGCGCGAGCCCGTTTTGTTTTATGCTGTTCTTGAGAGTTGTTACGACATGACCTTGTTCGACGACGTCCCTGAATGCGCGTGGGCGCCACTCCCTGTACAGCGCGGTTCTGTGCAGCGCAGCTCTATGCTGCTTGTCCGCGCCATTTTCCATGTTCAGGAGATTGTCGCTGCCTGGCGCGCCCATCATGTTGGACATATTGAATCCCCGGCCCTATGTTACCATCCGTCTAAATAAAAAAAGCTGTGCACCCGCCCCCGACAAGAATACACAGGCGCTTGCCACCCGTTCGGCTCAGACCCGATTTCCTCACGGCACATAACAGTGACTGCTTACCGCTGCTTTCTTCCGAATCTGACGGGGTTCACAGGCTGCTATTGCGTAAGATCCGATCCTCAACACTTCCCGGAAGGGGCTGACCCCACATATCACAGGCCTCAGACGGGAATTCAACCCCGCTATAGCGGATTGCGGGTTACAGGACACCGCTGCCTTCCCATCTAGCACAGCACATCCATTATAATTAATTTTGCGGATTTTTACAACTCCCGGATTTTCAAAACTACATCCAGTAAAACTACATCCAGTAAAACTACATCCACCCCGCGCCCCGCGTCCCGCGCCAAATATTAAAAAACGGCATAAAAATAGAGCCCCGGGGTATGATGATTATAAATAATAACGATTAATTTCCGAAGCTCCGTCAATATGAAATTAAATGAACTGAACTCAAGTGTATATTAAAAGGAGGAACAAAATGAAAAAATTTGCTGTTTGAGTTCTTTTATAGTTTAACACAGTCAAGATAAAATGTAAATTACATTTTCTTAACAAATTTATGTATTTTTTGTTAACCTATTTTGTATAAACAAATACAGAACACATAAATATGATTTGTCCGAACTTGCCCAAGCTGCCCAAGCTGCCCACACTGCCAACTAGAAATTGTAATCCATCACGTTGTTGGGGGCGGTGAAGCCATATTTTTCGTATATGGGGCGGCCCATTTCGGTGGCGACCAGCGTCGCTTTGCCGCAGCCGCGCGCGCGGGCTTCGCCGACGGTCATGTCGAACAGGCGCGTCGCGGCGCCCATGCCGCGATATTCCGGCTTTGTATACATATTGGAGATGTACGCCGTCCTGCCCGTAAGGTTGCGCGGGTTGGGCGGATTAGTATAAAAATTAACGCCGCTAGTCGCCGCGAGCCGCTCACCGTCAAACGCGAGAAACGCTACAAAGGAGCCGTCGCCCATCGCCGATTCAAAATACGATTTTAAGCGGGCGTTCATATCCGTTTTTTCGTCGTCCGTCATCTCTGTCAGCCTTTCCGCGAAAAATTCAACGCGCGTTGCAACCAGCAGCTCGATGTCGCCCATGTCCGCCCTGCGGAACGTTAATAGATTTGCATGTAGCGCGTCATTGTTTTTCATTGTTAACCCATCCATATCATACATGAATATATTCATATATTTATTAATAATAACTAATTATAAATCACATTACTGTCTTTTCATTATGCTCGTGTTAAAATAAAATAGGATAAAAGCAAAATCAATCCGTTCAATAATAACAATGCCCCGCATATTATCAGCGCAATGATTAAATATTTTTTCACCAATTAATATATAAAACACTTTCGTTGTTATTTTTACAACAGTTTGATATTATCTGGCCATTGTATCATATTCGTATGAGTCGTCAACAAGAATAATTGTCGGACACCCGGTACTCGGTGCGATGAGGACATCGCATCAAACGGATACATATGTGTTGTAGGGCGCGATGTCCTCATCGCGCCGCCGCAGAGCATATAATATAAATATTATCAAAGGAAGGCAGGCCGCGCACTGTTACATATTGCATACGTTTTATACGTAGGCGGCGCGGTAGGTGGTTAATATGGATATTTTCTATTTATTCAACAGCGGTTTTGCTATTGAACTGTGCGGGGACGCGCTGATCATGGACTATTACAAGAAGAACCTTTCCAAAGCGTGGCGCATGCCCGTCGACCGGCCCCCGGCAGGGTACCGCGCCGCCTATGTTTTGGCCAGCCATGCCCATGGCGATCACTATAACCCAGCCATATTTGACTGGCTGTCCGAGCGCGCAGACATTCATTACATACTGTCGGACGACATCAAACCGGCAAAACGGTTCATAAAAACCGGGCAAACCGGGCAAGCCGGACAAGCCGGGCAATCCGGGCAATCCATGCAGGCCGGGCAAACCGGGCAAACCGGACAAGCCGGGCAATCCATGCAAACCGGGCAATCCATGCAAGCCGGGCAAGCCGGGGGCGACGATCAAAAGCAACACACGCTCGATTTCATCGGGGAGGGCGGGCGCCTGCGCATCGGAACCTTGGACATACGCGCGTACGGCAGCACCGACGCGGGCGTGTCGTTCCACATCGTCGCGGAGGATGGGACGAGCATCTTCCACGCGGGCGACTTGAATTACTGGCACTGGAAGGACGAGTCCACGGAATCGGAAGTCCGTGAGGCATATGGAATGTTTGCGGGCGCGTTGGAAAAAATCAAAAACGGCGTCGGCAAAATCGACGTGGCGTTCTTCCCTGTGGACCCGCGCCTCGGCAGCGACTACTACAGGGGCGCCGTCATGTTTTGCGAAACGATGAAACCGGAGTATCTCGTGCCGATGCATTTTTCATCCGAGTTCAATCCGCCGCGCGCGTTCTTTGACGAGCTTGCGGCGCATACAAAGGTACTGAAGCCCGGCCCGGGGCCCGGCAAGGTCCTTTATTAACCCAAAAGCCCTTTTAACCCAAGGTTTCTTTAACCCAAGTCTGCTTTTTAGCCAATGTACATTTCAAGCGGAATATGCCGATAAAACTATATGGGGGTGTATCAAATGAAATTTCGGATCGATCATGTCAACTTAAATGTCACGGATATGGACAAGAGCCTGGCATTTTATGAAAAGGCGCTCGGCCTAAAGCTGGTGCGAAAAAATGACGCGAAGGACGGCAGCTTCGTGCTGGCGTTCATCACGGACGATGCGGGCTTATTCAACATAGAACTGACGTGGCTAAGAGACAAGGAGGGCCGCTATGAGTTGGGCGACAACGAGACGCATATCGCGTTCCGCCCCGACGACTACGACGCCGCGCACGAGCTGCATTCGCAGATGGGCGTGATATGCTATGAAAACGCGTCGATGGGCCTATATTTCATCGAAGACCCGGACGGCTACTGGCTGGAGATATGCCCGGTAAGATGACGCTACGCATACGTGATTGAGACCCGTGAAGGGGACCCGTGAAGGAGGATTCTATTAAGCAATATAAAATATTCGACGTCGATCCGCTGCTAAAACTCTATCGGGGCGATATCAACGCCCGGATGGATTTGTATGCGAAAACTAAAGCGGTACTGACGAGGGGCGGCGAGCTGGGGCTGTCGGAACTGTCAAATGGGCATCTATTTTATGGGTTCCATAGAACAGGGGACGGAGCTGGCTGGGTATACCGCGAATGGGCGCCCGCCGCAGACGCCTTGTGGCTGATAGGCGATTTCAACGGCTGGGACGCGTCCGGCGACTGCATGGAAAAGAAAGATGCCGGCGTATGGGAAATAACGCTGGCAGGGGCAAAGGCGGAAGCGCTGACACATTTGTCGCGCGTGAAGGTGCGCGTCGCCAGTCACGGCAAGACGACGGATAGGATCCCGCTTTATATTAGGAAAGTTTCGAGGGATCCCGAAACCGGTGACTTTTGCGGCCAAATATGGGATCCGCCCGTTCCGTTTGAGTGGAACGACGGCGCATGGATGGAAAATGCCGCCAAAGCGGCCGGCGGTACAGGTAGCCGCACAGGCGATGGGGCGGACGGTGTGACAGGCGGCATGACGGCCAACGCTGCGCCGCTCATCTATGAGGCGCACATAGGGATGGCCCAGAACAAAGAGGCCGTCGGTTCGTATGCAGAGTTTGAGGCCAATGTCCTTCCGAGGGTCAGAGAAACAGGCTACAACGCCATTCAATTAATGGCCGTCGCAGAGCACCCTTACTACGCTTCGTTCGGATATCAGATATCCAATCTCTTCGCGCCGTCCCAATGGTTTGGCTCGCCCGACGATTTGAAGTCTTTAATCAACGCAGCGCACATGATGGGCATTGCCGTGTATATGGACCTGGTCCATTCGCATGCCGTCATGAATGTCTACGAGGGCATAAACGAGTTTGACGGCACCGCTCGCCAGTTCTTTCACGAGGGCGCCCGAGGGACGCACAGCGCGTGGGGTACAAAGCTGTTTAACTATGGCAAGCACGAGGTCATTCATTTTTTACTTTCCAATATAAAATATTGGCTTGCAGAGTACCATTTCGACGGTTTCCGCTTCGACGGCGTCACGTCTATGATCTATCTCGATCACGGGCTGGGATCGTCTTTTGGCCATTACGACATGTATTTCAGCCCGAATACAGACTACGAGGCGCTTGTTTATCTTCAACTGGCAAACGAAATGATACACGCTGCCAGACCCGGCGCCGTCACCATCGCGGAGGATATGAGCGGCATGCCGGGCATGTGCCTCCCGATCGCAGCAGGGGGCATAGGTTTTGACTACAGGTTATCCATGGGCGTGCCGGACTTTTGGATACGCATGTTGAAAAACAGGAGCGACGAGCAGCTTGGCATCGGCGAGATGTGGTACGAGCTGACGACGAGGAGGCCCGGGGAGCGCAACATAGGTTACTGCGAGTCGCACGACCAGGCGCTTGTCGGCGATAAGACGATAATTTTCTGGTTGGCCGATAAGGATATGTATGACGGAATGTCTGTTGACAGCGTGAACCTTGCCGTCGATCGCGCCGTCGCGCTACATAAAATGATCCGTTTTGCGAGTTTTACGCTGGCGGGCGAAGGGTATCTTAATTTTATCGGCAACGAATTCGGGCATCCGGAATGGATTGATTTTCCGCGCGCGGACAATGGCTGGAGCTATAAATATGCGAAGCGCAGATGGGACCTGGCGGACAGGGACGATCTCCGATACAGGCATTTGCTCATGTTCGATCGAGAGATGCTCCGGTTCGGCAAAGAGCGCGGGATACACCGGGCTATGGATTTGGCGAATTTATGGATGGACGAAACCGAAAAGCTGCTCGCGTACCGGAAGGCCGGGCTGCTGTTTTTGTTTAATTTTTCCCCGGGGCGATCGTTCAATGATTTTGAACTGCCGCTAGCCGGAGAGGGACCGTACAATGCGAATTACCGCGTCGCGTTCGACAGCGACCGCCCGGAGTTCGGCGGGCAGGGCAGGATTGCCGGCGATGTTGTCTATGAGGTCCGCGAATTGAGACAGGGCAAAGGCGGGCGGGGCATTTCCATATATTCGCCGGCGAGGACAGTGCTGGTACTTGCTGAATGCTAAATGCAGACTATGAATGCCAAATAATGATAGTTAGGTAAAAACCAAATAGCTGCAAATATATTGTAACGCTTTTAAACTAATGATTGTATGCTAAATACTGAATGAAAAAAATATAATATTTATTGTAAAAACTTAATAGTCATATTTGACGCGCTTTGCGCCTTATGTTATAATTTTTTTACTGACAATACGTTATTTGATTTATGTCCGCGCATTTCTTGCGCATATAGTGCATTATTTTTTAATGCGTTAAAGTCGCAGACACGAGGACACGGCTATACATACTGGCATTCGTTAAACATTCCTTCCGGAAGAATCTACAGACACGCAAATCGACATTATTTTCCTATGTTATATTTTCGGTTATTTCATAACAGGCGGTGAAGTATGGCAGAAGACAGTGTAGGGGGCAAATCTGTCGCGGATTTACGATATATTGCCCAAATTATGGGTTTTCGCGGTAGCGAGACTTTGGGACGCGATGCCCTCATATCGATGATTACAAATGCACAGGCTAATAGCGGCGGGGCCGTTTCGGGCGCTGGGCCGGTGGCGGGGCCGGATGTTGAACCGGTGGCAGGGTCGCAAGCAGAGCCAATGGCAGGGTCGCAAGCAGAGCCAATGGCAGAGCCACCGGTTAAAGCTACGCGTGGAAGAAAGCCTTCGGCAAAGGCCGCAGCGGCAGTGCCCGCGCCCGCGCCGGATATACTTGACGACGTGGCTATGGGTGCGCCCCCTGCGGTAAAAAGGGGGCGGCCGAAATCTACCTCGCGGCTCAAGGCCGAAGTGGGTGAAGCAGCCAAAGCGGGCGAAGTGGCTAAAACAGACAGAGTGGCCGAAACGGGCGGAGTGGCCGAAACGGCCAAAGCAGTTGATACGGCCAAAGCAGCCGAAACGGCTGTCGGATCTGCTGCGTCGCCCAAATCCGCAAAAGCGTCGAGAACAACCGCAAAATCGAAAACCGGTTTGGAAGCGGCGGCAGAACCTGTATCAACAAAACGCGCGGGCGCGCCAAAAAATGCTGATTCTGCGAAAAATACTAAATCGGCTAAAAACCAAAAGACTGTTAAAAATGCAGCCGAAGCAGGGGCAAAGAAAAAAACAGTGGCGGCGGCTGGGGATGGCGATGTTGCCACTGCTGGCAATGTCAGCAATGCCAATAATATCGATAATGCCACTATTATGGAAGCTGAAGCAACAGAGCCTGCGTTTGAGGCTATATCGACGCAGGCACAGGCGCCGGAACGGGCGCCGACAAAGTCGCCGATAAAGGCGTCGGCTAAAACGCCAGCAAAAGCGAAGGCTAAAGCGCCGACACTTTCGATTACGAATGAACCTTCGGATGCGCCTTCTGACGTGTCATCTGATGCGCGTATGGATACGCCTCCGGATACGTCAGCGCATATGTCGGCGCATTCGATTGCAAATGAACCTTCGGATGCATCGGTGCATTCGATTTCAAAAGAACCTACAGATGCTCTTCCGGATGCGCCTTCGATAACGTTGTCGCCGCCGCCAGATACAACAGCGCCGCAGCCCTCAGCAAGGGAAGTGACGCCTCCTTTAGTTAGGGAAGCGCAGCCCCCTGCGGCAAGAGTAGCGCAACGACTTGCGGCAAGGGAAGCGCCGCAGCAATCAAGCAACGCAAGTGCGCACGCAAGCAACACAAGTACGTCCGCAAGCAACGCAAGTGCGCACGCAAGCAACGCAAGTGCGTCCGCCAACAATACCAACGCGCCCGCCGGCG
This sequence comes from Oscillospiraceae bacterium, assembly GCA_009777515.1. GTDB lineage: Bacteria > Bacillota > Clostridia > WRLR01 > WRLR01 > WRLR01. The sequence continues at coordinate 8,425 of WRLR01000090.1, forward strand.
CGCAGAGGCGCGGCGCATATAACGACCGCGAATATGTTCAGCGGCGAACGCAGCCTGTCGCGCAAAATAGGGGCGCCGGCATGCAAAAGCGGTCGACTGCCAGGAATGCATATGCCCCACGCACGCCGCATGGGCAACAACCGACGGGAACGCCGCAGTATCAACAAAACGGCCAGACGCCGCTACGGCGCAATGCAGTTAAAATAACGCCGAGGGATCAATCCTCATACATAAATGGGAGGTCGCAGCAGTCCAGAGGGCAGCAAACATACGCCCCAACGGCGCCTGCCACAACGCCTTCAGCCTCGTCGATGCAAAATGCAACGGCGCAAAGCGCTGCGACGCAAAGCGCTACAGCGCAGGGCGCAACAACGCAAAGCGCAACAACACAAAGCGCATCGGCGCCATTTGCGTCGTCGCAGCAGTACCAACCGCCCCAACAGCCGAACGAATATGGTTTTACGCCTGCGGGCCAGGGCGCGCAATACAGTCAAACACAGGCTCCGCTGCAGCCCGGCGCGTCTCAACAAAATGGGCAAATACTGACGCAGCAGCTACAGCAGCAACCGGCGCTGACGATGCCACAGTATCAACAGCCACAGCAGTCGCAACAAACGCAGCCGCAGTTTCAGCAGCAGGCGGGGCCGATGGCCCAGCCATCCGCGTTCTCGGCTCAGTCGTCTGTGCTGGCGGCCCAGTCGCCTGTACAAACGGCACAGCCCCCTACACCTACGCCTCAGGACGAGGCGCAGGGCTACGACGCGTCATCTGCGCGGCAACAAGGGCAGGACGCTGCGCTGCCGGTCGGCATTTCGGCTGCAGCGGCGGGCGAACCGCTAGCGACCGACGATCCGATTGAAGGCGTATTGGAAGTACTGCCGGACGGTTATGGGTTTTTGCGGTGCGACAACTATCTTTCCGGCCCGAGGGACGTATATGTTTCGCCGTCCCAAATACGGAGGCTGAGCCTGAGGACGGGCGACAAAATACGGGGCAGGGGGCGGACGCCCAAGGAGGGCGAAAAATTCCAGGCGCTTTTGTATGTCCAGGCAATAAACGGTGATTCGCCCGACATGGCCAGCCGGCGCGTCCCGTTTGAAAACCTTACGCCCATATACCCGGAAGAGCGGATTGACTTGGAAACCCACACCCGGGAGCTCTCTACGCGGTTGATAGACCTGATTGCGCCGATTGGCAAAGGCCAGCGTGGTATGATTGTGTCGCCGCCAAAAGCAGGCAAAACTATATTACTCAAAAAGATTGCCAATGCCGTCACGGCCAACCACCCTGAAATAGTGCTCATCGTTTTGCTCATCGACGAGCGGCCCGAGGAAGTCACTGACATGCAGCGTTCGATTGACGGGGAAATCATATATTCCACATTTGAACGCGTACCGGAGCACCATATAAAAGTGGCGGAAATGACGCTGGAGCGCGCGATGCGGCTCGTCGAGCAAAAAAAGGACGTCATCATTTTGCTGGACAGCATAACAAGGCTCGCCCGCGCGTACAACTTGACCATCCCGCCGACGGGCAGGACGCTATCAGGCGGCCTCGACCCCGGCGCGCTGCACAGCCCCAAGCGGTTTTTCGGCGCGGCCCGGAACATTGAGTTTGGCGGAAGCCTCACCATCATCGCCACCGCATTGATCGAAACCGGCAGCCGCATGGACGATGTAATATTTGAGGAGTTCAAAGGCACCGGCAACATGGAGCTGCATCTCGACCGCAAGCTTTCGGAAAAGCGCATATTCCCGGCGATAGACATCAACAAGTCGGGCACACGTCGAGAGGAGCTTTTGCTCAACCAAAAAGAGCTGGAGAGCATTTGGGCCATACGAAAAGCCATGAGCAATGTCGGGACTGCGGACGTGACGGAGATGCTGATAAACCGGCTCATGCAGACGCGCGCGAACGCGGATTTTGTGGGCACGGTGAACCTCGCCTTTGGCGAATTCAAATAAAAGCAATCAAAATAATCGCGCTTGCAGTTTTTTCCGTGATTATGGTAAAATTGTTTACAAATAAATGGAGGATCATACAATGAAAGAAGGCATACATCCGCAATACACCGAGGCGACAGTGAGATGCGCGTGCGGCGAAACGTTCAAGACCGGTTCCACAAAGGAAAACATGCGTATTGAAATATGCTCGAAATGCCATCCCTTTTTTACCGGTAAGCAGAAGTTTGTCGATTCCGGCGGTCGCGTCGATCGGTTCAACAGGAAGCACGGCCTCACCGATGTGAATTGATGGCGCAGTCATTGGCGGCGCCGGATTCGCCGAGCCGGAAAACCAGTGTCGGGGGGCAGGCCTTGATAGAGGGCCTGTTGATGATTGGCCCTTCCAAGGTGGCCATTGCTATTAGGAAGCCCGACAACGAAATCGATTTGAGCGTAAAGCCGCTGCCCCCAAAAAACCCGGTTCAAAATATTCCTGTTTTGCGCGGCGCCGTCAACCTATTTAAGCAAATGAAGATTGGCATCGGCGCTTTTATGCATTCCGCCCAATACATGGAAATTGAGGACGAAGAAGGCGGCAAGGAAGTCGAGCAGTCCCGCTTCGAGCGCTTTTTGGAAGACAAGCTCGGGGACAAGGCCAAGGACGTCGTCATTTATTTGGCAGTCATTTTGGCGCTGTGTTTCACTGTCGGCTTGTTTATTTTGCTGCCCAATTTTATCGCCGGGTTTATCCCGCTGAGCAAAACGCAAAGGTCAGGGCTCATTTTACTGAACCTTTGCGAGGGCTGCATACGCGTAAGCCTGTTTTTGGCATATCTCGCCCTATCGTCCAGGCTGCAGGAGATCAGCAGGCTGTGGCAATATCACGGGGCGGAGCACAAAACAATACATTGCTACGAGCATGGGGATCCCCTGGAGATCGAATACGTCCGAAAGCACTCGGTAAAGCATCCCCGGTGCGGGACTTCATTTTTGTTTCTTGTCATGATAATCAGCATTCTCGTATTCTCGCTCGTGGATCTAGCCTCATTTGGTTTCAGGTTTGAATTGACTGGGGCGCCCCGCGTGCTTTTTTCTCTTTTTATTCGCCTTTTGACCATACCGCTGGTCGCTGGGGCCGCGTACGAGGCCATCAGGTTTTCCGGGCGGTACGACAACGCGCTGACGCGCGTGATAAGCGCCCCGGGTTTATTGTTTCAACGGTTTACGACAAGGGAGCCTGACGACAGTATGCTCGAAGTGGCGATAGTCGCTTTTGAAAGCGCCCTGGCGGGAGAAGACGCATAATGGACGCAATAGGCGGCGCCCGCGCGTACTGCAGCAGTACCGATTTGTACGCGGCCGGGCGCGAATTGCTTACAAAGGCAAGCCTCGACGATCCGGCAGGCGACGCCATCAAGCTTTTGTGCGCGGCCGCCGGCTGCGACAGGGCGACGCTGCTCGCGCGCTCCGGCGCAGCATTTCCATGCAGTGTAAAAAAAACATATATGTCCTATATAGCCCGGCGCGCCGAAAGGGAGCCCATACAATATATCGTCGGCGAATGGGAGTTTATGGGGCTGCCTTTTTTTGTGAACAGCGATGTACTGATACCCAGGCCCGACACGGAGTGCCTGGTCGAATGCGTTGTTTCCTTTATTAAAGCTGATTTGCATATGCGCCCTTTAATTCTCGATTTATGCACGGGCTCGGGCTGCGTTGGCGTGAGCCTTGCGTTTTATTTACGCGGGGCGAGCATTGTCGCTACCGACGTATCGGCGCGGGCCTTGCGCGTCGCGGCGCGCAACGCGGAGCGCAACGGCGTTTCGGACCGGATCGTATTTATTGAAGGGGACTTATACCAGCCTGTTGACGCATCGGTGGACAATGAGTCGGTGGACAATGAGTCGGTGGACAATGAGTCGGTGGGCAGCGCGTCGGTGGGCAACGCGTCGGCGGCTGGCGCGCTGTTTGACGTGATATGCGCCAACCCCCCATATATAGCCAGCGGGGATTTTATGACTCTGCCCGATGACGTGCGCTGTTACGAGCCGCATGTCGCGCTGGACGGTGGCGCCGATGGGCTGGATTTTTATGGGCGGATAGCGGAAGGGGCGGCGGCGCGGCTCAGGCGCGGCGGGCTGCTGGCCGCGGAGGTCGGCGCGGGGCAAGCGGGGGATGTAAGCTGCATATTTTCCCATAATGGTTTTTCGCACGTGCGCACGGCCCGCGATCTCTGCGGCGTCGAACGCGTCGTAATGGCACAAAATGATCGAAACGGTGTCGTTGACGCGCAACGACACGCCGTTGACAAGCAAGACACGCCCTAAATCTCTTGTTCATTTATATGATCATTTTTCGTTCTCTATTGATAACTCTTTTACGCTGACATATAATAATATATGTACAATTGCTAACAGTGCGGGAGGAAAAATTTCTAGGTATGGCGTTGCAAAAACACATTGGCGGATTTTCTATCCCACATCGTAAATGGACGTCGGAATCAGCCATCGTTCAAATGGGGGTTCCCCGCCGCGTTGTGATTCCCATGCGCCAGCATATAGGCGCCCCTTGCGAGCCTTTGGTCAAAAGAGGGGACCAGGTTAAAGTCGGGCAGATGATCGGCGATACCGGCGCCTATGTTTCCGCACCCGTTCATGCCAGCGTGTCCGGCACAGTCGCGAATGTCGTGCAGGCGCCGAACCCCGGCGGCGGCAGGATGACATCCGTCGAAATCACATCCGACGGCCTGCAGGAAATCCACGAAAGCGTTTTTCCGAAAGGGGCGAGCTTCTCCGGCGCCGACGGCAAAAAAGAATTTCTCGCGCATGTGCGCGCGTCTGGGCTGGTCGGCCTCGGGGGCGCGGGTTTTCCCACCCATGTAAAGTTGAATCCGCCGCCCGGCGCTGTTTTTGACTGCTTGCTGATAAACGGCGCGGAGTGCGAGCCATACATATCGTCAGACAATCGCCTTCTCCTTGAGCGTGCGGAAAGCATCATCGGCGGCGTCGGCCTCGTCCTGGACGCCCTTGATATACCCAAGGCCTATATAGGTATCGAGAGCAACAAACAGTCCGCCATAGCGCTGGCGAGGAAGCTGGTCGCCGGCGACAGCCGCATCGATGTCAAGCCGCTGCCGACCATCTACCCGCAGGGCGCGGAAAAAGTGTTGATTTACACGTGCCTGGGGCGCCGTGTCCCGCCGGGGAAGCTGCCTGCCGACGTCGGCACTGTCGTGCTGAACGTGAACAGCGTCAGCCACATACATAAATATATCACTACGGGTATGCCGCTTATCAGCAAGGTCGTCACCGTTTCAGGCAGCGCGGTGGCGTCTCCGGCGAACGTCGACGTGTTGATCGGAACCCCTCTTTCTGAAGTTTTCGAATTTTGCGGCGGGCTTTTGGATACGGCGCGCAAAATCATTATGGGCGGCCCCATGATGGGCGTCGCCCAGTATTCGCTGGATGTTCCCGTTATAAAAAATACAAATGCGCTGCTCGCATTCGACGAGGCGGAAGCGGCACAGGGCAAGGAGACGGCCTGTATACGCTGCGGCCAGTGCATCGGCGGCTGCCCGATGCGGCTCCTCCCGCTCAACGTCAACAGCGCGGCGGTCCGAAACGACGTGGAGAGGATGAAAAAATATCATGTGATGGACTGCATTGAATGCGGTTCATGCGAATATAAATGTCCTGCAAAACGCAGAATTGTCCAGTCCGTGCGCGCGGGCAAGGATGTATTGCGCAGCGCGGAAGCGGCTGAAAGAGCTATGGAAGCCAGTCGGCGGCAGCAAGGCGCCAGCTAGATAACCGGCTATGTTAATCCCACCAGGCTGTTGTTGCGGACGATAGGGGGTAGCCTACATATCGACTAAAGCAATTAAAGCAACGAATTCGAACAGAGCGGTAAAAGATAAATATATAGTCACGTCCTCGCCGCACATGCACAGTGACGCATTGACTCGCCATGTCATGGGCGATGTATTGATTGCCATGCTCCCTGCGACGCTGGCGGGGGCGTGGTTTTTTGGGGCGCGGGTCCTGCTTGTGTGCATCGTCTCTATCGCGTCATGCGTACTGGCTGAATACGTTTGCAGGCTGCTCATGCGGCGCGACAACACTATAGGCGATTTTAGCGCCATGGTGACGGGGCTGCTGCTCGCGCTGGTCCTACCCCCCTCAATAGAGCTGTGGAAAGTGGCCGTGGGCGGGGCCGCCGCCATAGTGATCGGCAAACAGGTATTTGGCGGCCTGGGGCAGAATTTCATGAACCCGGCGCTCGTCGGGCGCATCATTCTGCTAACGTCCTGGGGGGCGTCCATGACGCGCTGGACGGCGCCCGTGTCCGGTGCGCTATTTGGGGCCGCAGGCGGCGCTGCCGGGGCTGCAATAGTTCCGGACGCGATATCGATGGCGACGCCCCTCGCGCTGGCAAAAGGGTTCTACCATAACGGAAGCGCGGCTGCGCAGGGCGGCCTGCCGGCCTACGCGGACTTGTTTTTCGGCGCCGTCGCCGGGTGCATCGGGGAGGTTTCGGCGCTGGCTCTGCTGCTTGGTGGTATATATTTATTGGTGCGCGGCGTCATCAGTTGGCACATCCCCGTAGTGTACATTGGGACGACTGCGGCTCTGACATGGGCGTTTGGCCTGGAAGGCGCCTTGTTCGGCGGCGATCCGCTGCGCCACGTACTGAGCGGGGGGCTGCTGCTGGGCGCGTTTTTTATGGCGACCGACTACACCACGTCCCCGATGACCAATAAGGGGAAGCTCATTATGGGCGCCGGGTGCGGATTTCTGACAGTGGTCATTAGGCTGTTCACGAACTCGCCGGAGGGCGTCTCATATGCTATTCTGATCATGAACGCGGCTACGCCGCTGATTGACCGCTATACCGTGCCCGCTGCATTCGGAGGTGAAAAAGCGCGTGGAAGCCATCGTTAAGCCAACAGTCGTTTTGCTGATAATATGCGTCGTGATAAGCGCGTCGCTGGCGTTTACTTACGCGCTGACGAAAGACCGGATCGAGGCGAGCGAAATGGAGGAAGCGAACAAGGCGCGTTCCGCCGTGTTCCCGGAATCGGAATTTGAGCCTGTTTTCATATTGAGCCGCGAGGAAATCGCCCGCATCAACGAGCTACCCGCCGTGATTGAGCTCTATTCGGCGTCGCACGTGGGCGAAGGCGAAGATGCCGGGGTCGAAGGCGAGCTGGCTTCGGGCTATGTGGCCACCGTGCTGGCGAACGGCTACGGGGGCACGTTCCAAATAGTGGTGGGCGTGTCCGGCGAAGGGAAAATCTCCGGGGTGAGGGTGACAAAGCACAAAGAGACGCCGGGGCTCGGGGCGGAAGTGACCGACCTGCACTTTTGCGGGCAGTATGAGGGAAAGGACGCTTCCCTGGAACCGGGCAGGGACATTGTGGCGGTCAGCGGCGCCACGACGACGTCCAATGCGGTAACAATGGCCGTCAAGGAGGCGGCCCTGGTCATAGAGGCATTAAATTGAGTATTAATAAGTATTATATCGATTGGGGTGATCTACTTTGAGCGATGCGATACAGAATGCGGAACTTGAATCGGAAAAGACAGGCTCTGGGGCATATGCCAAAAGCTTCGGGGCCATATTGCACAACGGTATATTCGGTCAAAACCCTTCCTTCCGGCTGATTTTGGGCACATGCCCGCTGCTAGCGGTCACCACGTCGGTGGTCAACGGCTTCGGTATGGGCATAGCCGCAACTGCGGTGCTCATCTGTTCTAACGTAGTGATTTCGCTTATTCGCAAGCTGATACCTGACACCGTGCGCATTCCCGCGTACATAACGGTGATCGCCGGGTTTGTAACGATTACCGACCTATTCTTGCACGCTTTTGTCCCTGCCCTCTATTCATCGCTCGGCATCTTTATCCCATTGATAGTCGTCAACTGCATCATTTTGGCCCGCGCGGAAATGTTCGCGAACAAAAACGACGTCGCCCGTTCGGCTGTGGACGGGCTCGGCATGGGCCTTGGGTTCACGGCTGCGCTTTTGCTCATTGGGAGCCTTCGGGAACTGCTTGGCAGCGGCACTCTGCTCGGCATTGAAATCACGCGGCGGCTGTTCACCCCGGCAGCGCTTATGCTCCTGCCCCCCGGCGGCTTTATGGCGTACGGCGCCGTTTTGGCCGCAATAAACAAAATTACCAAGAGGAAGACGCCCGTGATGTCATGCGACGGCTGCGCCCAAAAATGCGGCCTGACGCGCCCGGACGGTGCAGGGGCCGATGGCGGCGTCGTAAGCGGCGTCGCAGGAAACGGCGACGCGAAAGGGGGCGTGGCATGATTAGGGAACTGGGAATCATTGTTATATCGACGATTTTGGTTAACAATTTTGTTTTGAGCCAGTTTCTCGGCATATGCCCGTTCCTCGGCGTTTCGCAAAAGCTGAGCACGGCCCTGGGCATGAGCGGCGCCGTCGTCTTTGTTATGACCATCGCCTCGGCTGTCACATGGCTGGTGAACAAACTGTTCCTGGCGCCGTTTTCGCTGACATACATGCAAACGATCTCTTTCATCCTCGTCATCGCGGCGCTCGTGCAGTTTATCGAGATTGTCTTGAAACGCTTCATGCCGCCGCTGTACAAGGCGCTCGGCATATATCTGCCGCTGATAACGACAAACTGCGCCGTGCTCGGGGTGGCCATATTGAACATGCGCGACTATCCGGACAATTTTATACATGCGACGGTGCACGGCCTCGCAGGCGGGCTCAGCTTCACGCTGGCGCTGCTGATGTTCGCAGGGGTGAGGGAGCGCCTGGAGCTGTGCGACATACCCGAGTGCTTGGACGGCTTGCCCATTACCATGATGGCGGCC
>WRLR01000091.1 GCA_009777515.1 Oscillospiraceae bacterium
CGTCGTCGAGCACGACGAGGACACGATGTACGCCGCAGACCACATCATAGACATGGGGCCCGGCGCCGGCGTGCACGGCGGAAAAATCATCTGTTCCGGCGGGATCGACCATATCAAAGACTGCGTCGATTCGCTGACGGGCCAATACCTTGCCGGGGCGAAGAGTATCGAGCTGCCGGAGCGGCGCAAAAGTCCGAACGGCGAATGGCTGACCGTTATCGGTGCGCGCGAGAACAACCTGAAAAATATCACCGTACGCTTCCCTGTCGGGCTGTTCACCTGCGTCACGGGCGTCTCCGGCTCGGGCAAGAGTTCGCTCGTCAACGAGATTTTGTACAAAAAGCTCGCAGCACAGTTAAACCTGGCAAAACAGCATGCCGGGGATCACGACGCCATCGAGGGCGCGAACCGCCTGGACAAGGTCATCAATATCGACCAGTCGCCCATCGGGCGCACCCCGCGCTCGAACCCCGCCACATATACAGGGGTCTTCGACATGATCCGGGACGTGTTCGCGAACACCAACGAGGCCAGGGCGCGGGGCTACCGTGGCGGGCGCTTCAGTTTCAATGTCAAGGGAGGGCGCTGCGAGGCGTGCCGTGGCGACGGCATTATAAAAATTGAGATGCACTTCCTCCCCGATGTGTTCGTGCCTTGCGAGGTATGCAAGGGCAAGCGCTACAACCGCGAGACGCTGGAGGTCCGCTACAAGGACAAAAGCATTTCCGATGTGCTGGATATGACCGTCGACGACGCCCTGGACTATTTTCAGAACATCCCGCGCATCTTGTCGAAAATAAAGACGCTCTACGACGTGGGGCTTGGATATATTAAACTCGGCCAGCCGTCGACGACCCTGTCCGGCGGCGAGGCACAGCGCGTCAAGCTCGCGACGGAGCTGTCGAAGCGCAGCACGGGCAGCACGCTGTACATCCTAGACGAGCCCACGACCGGCCTGCATGTCGCCGACGTCCACAGGCTCATCGAAATCCTCCGCCGCTTCGTGGATTCGGGTAATACAGTGGTCGTCATAGAACATAATTTGGACATGATAAAGATATCGGACTACATCGTTGACCTTGGGCCGGAGGGCGGGGACGAAGGCGGCTACGTAGTGGCCGAAGGCTCGCCCGAGGAAGTCTCGGTCAACGAAGCCTCGTTCACGGGCCGCTACCTAAAACCCATCCTGGAAGGCCGCCGCCACCAAGACCCCATCGAATAGCCCCCCTGGGTACAAAGGCTTTCAGCCCGGCGTCTCGCCCGCCGTCCCCCATTCGTCCACCGCCTTCGGTCGTCTGCTCGATTCGGACGGTCGAGGGCGACCGTCCCTACAGCGGCACGATGCCTACATCGGCGCTAATTACGCACATAAATTACTTGTAGGGACGACCGCCCCGGTCGTCCGCCGTCCCCCACCCGTCCCCCGCCGCCCATCGCCCACCGACGTGGTAATGTTGATATAAAATGTTGATATAATATGAATCACTTCCGATCCCGCGACTATTACTAAGTGAACCGGGTTCGGAAGGGGGTGCATATGATAAAAACACTATCAAGTGAAGATATCGAAAGTGAAGATATCGATTCAATGGCAACAGCGATACAACCAAGACTGTCGGAGACACAAATCGTCGATGATTACGGAGGGTCAGTCTATAGGTTTTGCCGAAGCCTTACATATACGGTAGACGATGCGGAGGACCTGTATCAAGACACTTTCCTGAATGCGTTTACGCAGATGAAAAAGGTTGAAAGAGCAAAAAACCCACAGGGATTTTTACTCTCGACGGCCGCATTTTTATGGAAAAGCCAACGCAGAAAATATGCCCGTCGGAACAGGCTGGCGCCAGAAACCGGCATTGATGCGTACACAAACATAGGTATAGCAGGGGGAAATGTTGAAGATGGCTTGTTAACGAGTGAGGAACGCGACGTAGTTCGCAGTTTAGTAGATGACTTGCCAGAAAAGTTGAAACTCCCAATTGTATTGTACTATACCAATGAAATGCGAATCGCGGAAATTGCGTCAATACTAAAACTTCCTGCGGGAACGGTAATGAGCCGGCTGTATAAGGCGTGTAAACTAATCGAGAAAGGATTGATATTAAAATATGGCTATTAATTATAAGGCTTATAAGGCTGACACGGATTATATGCTCAGCCAGGCTTTATCATATACCGAAACACCGAGCCCTGATCTTAATCGAAAACTTAGGCAACGTATCGATAACGGCGCCCCGTTCGCGAAGGTTCCATATCGACCCAAATTCGTGGCTGTTGCAGCGACGGCAATCTTGTTGGTGGCATTGAGCACGGCGGCACTAGCCGCGACAGGGGCATTTGGAGATATATTTGCGGCGGTTTCACGAGGCCGGCCCGGCAGCAATTCAACGCAGACAGTCGTTGATAATGACTATATCGCGGAAGTTGTTATAGATGATAATGGAGGGCTCAGTCTTCGCGCATATTATTTTGACAAAAAAGAAATAGGATTTGATTTCACATTGTCCGGCGCGGATATACCAGATGGGTTTGAAACGCTGTATATTGGGGCATTCACACTTGAGATAACGGACAACAATGGCATAGTAAATACGTGGGATTGGATGGCAGATCATGTAAACGACATCGAAAGCAGGACCTTTCCGGGGGGGCATTTTTTCTTCGACGGCAAAAACAACCTTTACGAATATGAGCCAAGCAATGGCATGGACTTTATAGTTGGCACTCACGCTGTGAAAATCAGCGATGGTATTTACAATGTTTCCGTTATCGTCACATTCAATGGCATTAATGTACCGATCGGCGATAAAGCGCACATAACTGTCGGCGATTTGGTTTTTATTTATTACAGCAATGAGCAAGACGATATACCTGGCGATGTGTACGTTCCGCTGGGCGGTAGCTGGCGCTTCGATATTGACATTGACGAAAAATTTGGGGAAGCGGCAACATTAAGCTATGTTCCTGTTGGTAGCGGCGCGGCACTGGGGATTGATGTAACGTCCGTGACCGTATTGCCAACGGTCTGCAGGATTGAGGCAACGATTGATTTTAAGCAGAGCGGATTGGGGAATCCTGCAAATATAGATAAAGCAAAAGAGCTAGGAACTAGCCTGGTTAAGCTTGATATGCTGGAGCTTAATGTATATGTGTTGGTTGACGGGATGAATCCCTATGGCTCTTGGTCAAGTGGCTATTCGGATGTTGTCGACGGCAAAGCATCATGCTGGTTTGAAATCGAAAGCAGTATCTACTTCGATGCCCCCGAAAAATTCACGCTTCGCATTGAGAACCAAATTGATACAGCCATTGAAATAGCATTGACACTTAAAAAACCGTTTTAATAAATAGCATTTCATGGTATATTGATAAATGTACTAATTAATATTATTCATCAGAACTCAGGAGGTTTTACGATGGCTTATGTAATCAACGACGATTGCGTCGCATGCGGCGCCTGCGAAGCGGAATGCCCGCAAAGCTGCATCTCGGAAGCGGATGGCAAATATGTGATCGACGCCGCGAAATGTGTAGACTGTGGAGCATGCGCAGAGGTTTGCCCCGTCAGCGCGCCCGTTAAGGAGTAGTGGCCAAGCGCAGCGAATTTGACGCCGCTGCTATATCAATAGCGCCTTACGAAAAAATTGAAGATTTACAGTGCGATGGCCTTAAAATCATCGTACGGCGTGACGGCTTCCGTTACGGAACAGATTCGATCTTGCTTGCGAACTTCGTCAAAGCGGCTCGCCCACCGGTGGATAATACGTCGGTCTGCGGTATGTCTGCGGCTAAGCCGCAAGCAAGTGCAACATCGGCGGGCATGCGGCCCCCCGGCGGCGCAGATATCGTCGAACTCTGTTCCGGATCGGGGGTCGTTTCGATTTTATTGTCCGCTAAAACACGCGCGTCGCGCATTGTCGGCATAGAAATTCAAGCGCCGCTAGCAGCGATGGCGAACCGCTCGGCCGCGATGAACGCCATAGACAGTAAAGTTGCCTTCATAAACGGGGACATCCGCGACATACGCAATATAATGGGCGCGGGCTCGGCAGGCGCGGTGGTTGCAAACCCGCCGTACCTGAAGCGCGGCAGCGGCGAACACAGCCCGGACGATAGCGCCGCGATTGCCAAGCATGAGATATACTGCGAACTGGCCGATGTCACATCCGCCGCAGGATGGCTGCTCAGCCAAGGCGGCTCTTTTTATATAGTCTACAGGCCGGAGCGGATGGTCGATCTGTTTTGCGCAATGCGCGCATCCGGCATCGAGCCAAAAGAAATGCAGCCCGCCGGGCGGCAGGCTGGCGCCCCCCCTTCGCTAATCCTTGTCCGGGGCATAAAAGGCGCCGCCCCTGGCCTACGCTACCTGTGCCAAATAACAACATAATCTCCCTAACGCCCAACTCGCGCGTCCCCACAGCAATATAACACCTGCATGTGGCTCCATATTACTCGCACAAACCTCCGTAGGGACGACCGCCCCGGTCGTCCGCCCCACACCCTCACTCGCCTCTCCCCCACTTTGCCCCACCACCTTGGTACGCGGGCGTCTCGCCCGCCGTCCCCGCCCATCCCCCGCTCTTCACACACCTCCACGCCCCACTGCCTCCCACTTTGCCCCACTACCGCTCCCTGCCCACCCACTACCGCTCCCTGCCCCCCCACCGCCGCAAAATAAAAGAGCCGCAATAAATATTGCGGCCCCTAATACGGTTTCAACTTTTTTTGCTACGGTTTTAGCGTATTACTTTAACCATGATGTCATACGATTAAACGTCAGTGCGCCGCCGCCATATACTCGAATTCCTCCTGCTCGAACACATAGTCCACGAGCCTGTCCACAAACTGGTCGATCGTGGCGTTTAACGCGTCCTGGTGGAGCTTGTCGCGCTCCGCCAAGCCCATCGCAACTATTTTGTAAATGTTCGAAAACACGCGCCAGTCGCAGCTTGTGCGCTTCTGCGGCGCCCGCTCCAGTATCCACAGCAGCATCTTCTCATCATTCTCCGCGTTTACCAGGTACTCTTTCGGCCACCGCGCCGCCAGCATCGCCATATCGTCGCGGTCCAGATACGTTATCAAATTGTATTCGCCGTTGACGATAAAATACAGCATTTCGCGCAACAGCCTGCGATCCACCACATTTTCGTTCTCCGACACCATTTCCGTGTAGCGCGCTTTCACGAGCCTCCGCTTGTAGATGACTATCTGGTATACAAATTCTTCCTTTGTCTTAAAAAAATTGTAAAATGTTCCCTTTGCCACGCCGGACGCGCGCGTCACATCCTCTATCGTCGTCTTTTTCAGCCCGTAGCGTTTAATCAGCGTAAACCCGTTGTCGAGCATTTGGCTGCGGATATCTTCTCTGGTCTCTTCGTCAAAAATCTTTGGCATTTCATTTACCTCTCTTTCTACAATCCTCTGTGCCTACAAAATTACTGTTATAACTTCTCAACCCTCCCATTTATTGCCAACAAAAAAACTTACTAATCAGGTGATTATCTGAAGCCAGACACACCCCAAAACGCCGACCTGCACATGTCATACAACTACGGGTGCGGCGCCCCGAGGGCGTCGCGCCCAATGCAGAATCTGCGTCTGGTTGATAATGCGACCAAGTCCCCACATGCTGACAATGTGACTTAGTCCACACATTATGTTTTTATTATATACCCAATAATTAATGGGTAAACACAATTTTATGAATATTTTTTTGTTTTTAGTTAAGAAAAATTAAGACATGAGTTGCTATAGCAAAAAGATTTATTAAATATATATCGTCAATAAAAAAATTTTATGTTTTAATACCGTAAATTATATTATATAATGTACTCTAATGATCGTCATATTGTACAATGTATTAATAATAATTAGATTATATACATAACATAACCATAAATAAAAAGGCGGGAGAGCCATATACATAGCGGATCAGAGGCCGACAAAACATACAATATTTAACCGCGCGTAGGGGCGGATTCCATATCCGCCCGCAACAACCGTCGCACTACCGCACCGCGCCACCATTACACGTAGGAGCGGATCCCATATCCGCCCGCGATTTTATTAAAATTGATATAATAATTATTATTTATAAGGAGATTTGCCATGCCACATCATTTTTATCCCTATCTCGTCAATAAACTCAGCCCAAACCTCTATGTCATAATCGAACGGCAGGAACCGTTGTTCGAGGACTGGGGGCGCACTTTTTACGTAAACTCCATGCAGCTTGTCATAGGCGAAAAGCGCGCCGCGCTCATCGACACCGGCTACGGGTACGGCGATCTGCCGCAGCTCGTACGTGACTATACAGATCTCCCCGTAGACCTCCTCATAACCCACAGCAGCTACGACCATTGGCGCGGCTCATACCAGTTTGAGGGCAAGGGCGAGATTTATATGCACGAAGCGGATTACGCGAAGATTAAGGACCGTATGTCGGAGCTGAAGCTGGACTTTCACCCAAAGCCCCTCAACGACGGAGACGTGTTCGATCTCGGCGGAATAAAATTGGAATCCATCCTCGTACAGGGGCATACAGCCGGTTCTATAGTATTTTTTGACAGGACGCACAATTACCTGTATACCGGCGACGCGGTGAACCTGCTCCCATGGGTATTTTCGGGGACGGTCCCGCTGTCTGAGTATTGCATCGCGCTCAAGCGCCTCCGCGACATGACTCCAGGGCAGCCGGCCGTGCTGTGCGGCCATGCCTGGGATCCCCACCCGTATCAAATATTGCTGGATTCCATTACTGCATGCGAAGAGGTGATCGTGTCCGGCGGCGAGGGCGATCCGCAGTACCGCGCCCCCTGGGAGCCGAACGGCAGGATATTCCCTAACGCGTACATGCACCAAGTGGGGCGCGTGCGTCTTTGTTATAATAAAACGTGCCTGAAGTAGGGACGACCGCCTCCGTAGGAGGCGTTCCCTCGGTCGTTCGCTCCATGCAATACAAATAACGTTTTTCATATATTTGGCACGGGCGGATATGGAATCCGCCCCTACAAAAATGCATAACCTATTATTATATGTAAAGAAAGGAGCGTCGGGTTTATATTAATCGTACTGTGATCCGCATTGCAACACACTACACCACACCGCACCGCGTCGCGCCGCACCAAACCGCGCAGCACCGCACCACACTATATTGCACCGCGCCATACTGTGCACGCAACGGCGGAACACGGGACTACTGATTAATTGCCCCGGCAACACCACTACATGAAGCACCCATACCACCTTCGCTACGACGCGCCCGCAGAGGCGTGGACCGAAGCGATGCCCCTCGGGAACGGCAGACTCGGGGCCATGGTCTACGGTCGGCCGGACATCGAAAAAATCATCCTCAACGACGATTCGCTGTGGTACGGCGGGTACGTGGATCGCAACAACCCTGCGATGAACGGCAAGCTCCCCGAAATCCAGAAGCTCGTGCTTGCCGGCAAGATCCGCGAAGCGGAGGAGCTCATCATGCAGTACATGGTCGGCTCCCCGTCCGGGATGCGGCACTACACATTCCTCGGCCAGCTCGACCTGGCGCTCAACGAGCAGGTGCCCTTCATAATGGGCGGGAGGCCCGACAAACCCGGCCCGGAAAAATACATATCCGACCTTGACCTCATGACCGGTGTGCTGAACATCGACCACACGCAAAACGGCGTCTCGTACAGCCGCGAGACCTTCATCAGCTACCCGGCGCAAGTCATGTGCATACGCCTGACCGCCGACACGCCCAAAGCCATCAACCTGAACCTCATGATGAGGCGCACAGGGGTCGGCGACATGGTTGGGCAGGATAGCCGCAGACCCGGCATGCGCACCAGGGGCGGCTCCGGGTGGCCGGGCATCAACTGTGACACGTCGCGAGCCATAGACGACAGCACATTTCTCATGGCCGGCAAGGATTCGGACATCGCGTTCGCCGTGGCCGCGCGCGTGGAGTGCGACGGCGATCTCATCAACCCCGTCACGCAGCTTCTGGCGAACAACTGCCAGGAAGTCACCATATATGTCGCCTCGTCCACGTCCAATCGTGCTGCCGACCCCTCCGCAGACGTGATCGCGAAGCTTAATGCAGCGCAGGCAAAAGGTTACGCTGCGCTCCGCGAGGAGCATGTCGCCGACTTCTCCGCCCTGATGGGGCGCTGCGACATCGACGTGGGCCCCGCACCCGCGCCGGAAATGATGACCGACAAAAGGATTTTGGCGGTCCGCGAAGGCGCGAACGACCCCGCCCTCGCGGCGATGTACTTCCAGCTCGGACGCTACCTCATCGTGGCGGGCGGGCGCGAGGGGAGCATCGCACTGAACCTGCAGGGGATATGGAATGCCGAGTTCAACCCGAGCTGGGACAGCAAGTACACTATCAATATCAACACGCAGATGAACTACTGGCCGGTGGAGACGACGAACCTCTCCGAGCTGCACATGCCGCTGCTCGATCTGCTGGAAAAAATGCACGACAAGGGCAAAGAAACCGCAAAGGTCATGTACGGCATGCGTGGCATGGTTTGCCACCACAACACGGACTTTTACGGCGACTGCGCCCCGCAGGACTGGTTCATGGCGGCGACGCCGTGGATGACCGGCGCGCCATGGCTGGGGCTGCACATTTGGGAGCACTACCTACACACGCATGACGTCAAGGCGCTGGAGCGGGCGTACCCGATATTTAAGGACATGTGCCTGTTCTTCGAGGACTTCCTCATCGAAGTCGACGGCAAGCTGCTGACATGCCCCTCGGTGTCGCCGGAGAACCGCTACGTGCTGCCTGACGGCCACGACACGCCCATCTGCGCCGCGCCCGCGATGGACAACCAGATTCTGCGCGAGTTTTTCGCCATGTGCGTCGAGATCCAAAAGGTACTCGGCGTGGACGCCGACTACTCGCAGACGCTGCTCGACATGGCCGCGAAACTGCCGGAGGACAAAATCGGCTCGAAGGGGCAGTTGCTCGAATGGGACAAGGAGTACCCGGAGCTCACACCCGGCATGGGGCATGTCTCCCACCTGTTCGCCTGTTACCCCGGTAGTAGCATCAACTGGCGCGACACGCCGGAACTGTTGAAAGCCGTAAACAGATCGCTGGAGCTGCGCTGCGAGAACGGCGCCGGCAGGGGCGGCTGGCCGCTTGCGTGGTACATCTGTATAAACGCGAGGATGTTCGACGGAGCGAAGACAGACGACAATATAAGGACTATGCTCGGCAACTCCGCAGCGCGCAACTTCTTGAATGCGAGGCGCGTGTTCCAGATAGACGGCAACTGCGGTGTCGTCGCGGGGATAGCGGAGTGCTTGTTGCAGAGCCATGTGGCGCTGCATTTCCTGCCGGCGCTGCCCGTGTCGTGGGCCGACGGCAGCGTCAAGGGCTTTGTCGCGCGCGGCGGCAATGAAATAGATATGGAATGGAAGGGCGGCAAGCTGACGTGCGCGACCGTCAAGCCACGTTTTGGCGGGGCAGTGGAGGTCGTGGGCGACACGCTGGCCGTGGCGTGCGGCGAGAACGCTGTACCGACAGCAAAAACCGACATCGGCTTTTCCTTCGACGCCGTAGCCGGTAAAACATACACCCTCACTCCCCAGTAGAACCCCGTACACCCCCGTACACCCCCGTAGGGCGCGATGTCCTCATCGCGCCGTGCCGATACACCCGGTCACCACACCGCACCTCCGCACCACCGCACCACCCGCACCACGCCCCACATTCCAACCAGGAAGGATTGGCTTTGCGTATGGATGACGCCAAAAATATAAAAATCCCTAAAATCCCCAAAACCCCCAACAAGCAATCATTCGGGTACCGGGCCAAGCGGGACTTCAAAATGCACTTCACGATCTACATGATCGCACTGTTCTGCCTGTCGTACTACGCCGTATTCAGCTACGCGCCGATGGGCGGCATCGTCATCGCCTTTAAAAACTACAAACCGATGCTGGGCCTGTGGGGCAGCGAGTGGGTCGGGCTCCGCTACTTCGAGCAGTTTTTTTCCAGCTACTACATATTCCGGCTGATCAGGAACACGTTCTTGATAAACCTGTACGAACTGTTCTGGGCATTCCCGGCGCCGATAATATTCGCGCTGTTGCTCAATGAACTGACAAGCATGAGGTATAAGCGCGTCGTCCAAACCGTCACGTACCTGCCGCATTTTATCTCGCAGGTCATCATATGCGGCATACTGCTGGCCTTTCTGCGCAGCGACGGCCTGTTCAACCAACTGATCATGCTGTTCGGCGGGGACCCCGTCCTGTTCATGCAGAACCCCGGCAACTTCCGTACCATATATATAGCGTCCGGCATCTGGCAGGGCGTTGGGTACGGCACCATCCTCTATCTGTCGTCGCTGGGCGCCGTGGACCCGCAACTGCTGGACGCAGCGGCAATAGACGGTTGCAACCGCTTCAGGCGCATTTGGCACGTCACGCTGCCGGGCATCGCGCCGACGATCATTATAATGCTCATCCTGCGGATGGGCAGCATGATGAGCGTCGGATTCGAAAAAATCATTTTGCTGTACAACCCCGCCATATACGAGACATCCGATGTCATATCGAGCTTCGTGTACAGGTACGGTCTCCTGGAGGGGAACTTCAGCTACAGCGCGGCGGTCGGGCTGTTCAACTCCGTCGTCAACTTTACGATGTTGATAATCGTCAACTATGTCAGCAAACGCGTTTCGGAGGTGTCGTTATGGTAGGAATGTATATGAAATTTCGTAGGGCGCGCGGTCCTCTGCGCGCCGCAATGCGCAACACCCTACACGCCGTAATACATAACCCCCTGCACTCCGCATGCAATAATTCGCAATCAGATGCTATGGCATGGGAAAGGAGGTGAGCGTCGAGTTCGTCTACTCGACTGGTCAATGTCAAAGGCAAGCACTATAGCAAGAAGCGCGGTTCGCGCGTCGCGCCGGGCCGAAACGTGGACATACGGCAAAAAAACGGTGGGCAGCCATATTTTCGATGCCATCAATGTTACGTTCATGATGTTCATGATAATCATCACGCTCTACCCGTTCTTATATGTACTGTACGCGTCCATCAGCAACCCGATGCTGCTCATGTCATACCGGGGGATACTGTGGAGGCCCCTCGGCTTTTCCATGCGCGGCTACCAATACGTGTTCCGTAACGACGGCATCTTAAACGGCTATCAGGTCACGCTGTTCGTCGTGGTGGTTGGCACGGCGTGCAACATGTTCATGTCATTGCTGTTCGCCTATGTGCTGTCGCGCAGGACGCTGATGTGGCACAGCCTCATCACGGCGCTCGCGGTATTCACCATGTACTTCAGCGGCGGCATGATCCCGAGCTACATCGTCGTAAAAAGCCTGGGCCTGATAGACAGCCTGTGGTCGCTGATACTGCCGGGCCTGATAAGCACTTGGAACGTTATAATATTGAGGACGGCGCTCAGGTCCGTGCCATATGAACTGGAGGAGTCGGCTAAAATCGACGGCGCCGGGGATTTTTTGATTCTCGTGCGCATACTGATACCGATGATCGTGCCGACTATTGCCGCCATCACGCTGTTTTACATGGTCGGGCACTGGAACGCCTGGACGACCGCGCTGATCTACATCCAGTCGCCTACCAAGTACCCGCTCCAGTTGGTACTGCGCTCGATTCTGATTAGGAACCAGACGGGCGGCGCGATGGCCGGGGAAGCGCTGTATGAGCCCGGGGAGGACTACGCGATGCGGCTGTCGCTGCAGTACGCGGTCATCATTGTGTCCATCATACCAATCATATGCGTGTACCCGTTCCTCCAGAAATACTTCACCAAAGGCATCATGATAGGCGCATTGAAAGGTTAAACAACATATTTATTCTATAACTTATAACTATTAATTTCTAACGTGACTTATGGACTTAAATAATATATCAAACAAACAGGAGGATTTATGCACAAGAAAATCATCGTAGTTTTCCTCGCGCTGGCGCTGGTGTTCACGACACTCGCCGCGTGCGGATCGGGATCGGGCGGCGCGGCCACCACAGCCGCAGCCACGACTGCCGCAGCCACAACAGCGGCCGCAACAACGGCAGCCGCTACGACGGCAGCCGCAGCTACAACGACAGCCGCCGCCGGCGCCGCCACCACGACGGCAGCGCTGACAGCCCCGCCGACAACGACGGCTGCCATCGCCGCGCCGACGACCGCAGCCGCAGACACCGTGGAGCCGCCGCTGCAGGTCACGTGGTTCCGCTCGCAGATCAACCGCAACGCCATCACGTACTGGAAGGACGCGCTCTGGCTCCAGGAGCTCCAAGCGCGCATGAACATCGAGATCGACTTCAACGGCCCGCTCTCCGGCCACGGCTCCGCCGACTACAACACAGCCATCAACGTGCTGCTGAACTCCGGCGATCTACCGGACATGATGTACCACAACTGGAACACATACAGCGGCGGTATTCAGGGCACCATTGAGGACGGCATCGCCGTCGACGTCAAGAACAACGCGGACTATTGGGCGCACCTGCCTCATTTCGAAGCCATCATTAATTCGAACGATCTCATCCGCAAGGCCGTGACGCTGGACAACGGCGGCGTAGCGTGCTTCAACCAAGTCGAGGAGTCCGGGAACAGGGCAGCATACAACAACCTGTGCCTGCGCGAGGACTGGCTGGACCTGATTGGTAAGGAGCCCCCGACGACAGTCGACGAATTGTATGAAATATTCGTCGCATTAAAAGAAGCCATGCCCAATGTCTATCCGATGACCGACGAACAGGGTCTTGGCACGCTGCAGACGCTGATGCCGGCTTGGGGCATGAGGTACAACACGCCGTACCCAGATCCGGACACGGGTTTGATCACCTACTGGACGCTGTTCAGGGACGGCGACGCCTTTACCGATTTTGTCACGACGATGAATAAATGGTACAGCGAAGGCCTCATCGATCCGGACTTCCCGTCCAATGACGGTGCGGCCAGGGAAGCTAAAGTGACCGGCCAGATTTCTACATATACGTTAATGATGCCGCAGCAGCTCCCGCAGTGGAGGGACGCCATCGTGGCCGCGAACCCGGAGCTTGAGGGCAAGGTGCATTTCTATGGCTTGCAACCGCTGACAGGCTATGCCGGCGAGCCGTACAGCCGCGACTCCAGGAAAAGCATGGCAGCCAGCGGCTCTGGCACAATCGTCACGACCGCCGCCGAAAAG
Organism: Oscillospiraceae bacterium; assembly: GCA_009777515.1. Lineage (GTDB taxonomy): Bacteria > Bacillota > Clostridia > WRLR01 > WRLR01 > WRLR01. The sequence continues at coordinate 13,182 of WRLR01000091.1, forward strand.
GCCGGCAAGGTCGAGCGGATCCTCGACATGATTGACTACCTGTTCTCGCCGGAAGGCACCGAGCTCAATAGCTGGGGCGTCGAAGGCATATCGTACTATGTCGACAGCAACGGTACGAAGCAGTGGTCGGAGCTTGTCACAGACGACCCGCAGTTCAGTTTTGGCGACGCGGTCTTCAAATATGCCATCCCGACGTTCGGCGACTGGCCGAAGATCATGAGTTATGAGGCGTGGCTGTCGCAGGAGACAGCAGACCCTGATTCGTACAGGGCTCACGAGAACCTGCTCAAGGGCAACCCGGATCTCAGCGCCCCGGGCATCCAGCTCAGGCCGGACGAATCGGAGGAGTACAACCGCATAAGGGGCGACGCGAACACGATGATCGAGGAATATTTCGTGCAGTTGATCATCGGCGTCCGCCCGCTCTCCGATATACCGGTGCTGCTTGCGGAGCTCGACAGGATAGGCCTGCGGCGCGCCATGGACATCTATCAAGTCGCCTACGACCGCTTCAACGAAAAATAAAAACATAAAATAATCGGAACGGACAACCGGGCGGTCGTCCCTATAGGCGCCAACGTTCTTTTCGTAGGGACGACCGCCCCCGGTCGTCCGTTCATTTAAATTATTTTATTTTTATATTTACATTTTCTCAGTTTCATGTATAATAATTGTAGTCGGTAACCGCTGATGCGGCTGCCACTAGTTACGATTATATATTTATAACCGCACTGTGGTTAGACAGGGCGGTTACTTTTTTGTCCTGAAGTCCAGGACAACTACGATCAACACAGCAAAAGCAATCATTAAAGAAAGCGTTTGGTATGTACTCATAGTGGTGCCACCCCCTTTATTTCATAATTGGGTGTGGCAGCCGCACCTGCTTACCGACTACATGACATATAATACCATAAATGGGAAATTATGCAATAGAATTACAAAAATATCTATATTTTTCCATCGTTGTACATATATTCATCTTTCACTTCGATAACGCCCTGTTGATGGCGTTGATGTAGGCGAATATTGACGCCTCTATAATATCCGTTGACAACCCGCGCCCTACCTGCTGTCTGTCTTCATGATGCACCCGCACGATGACCTCGCCCAACGCGTCTACGCCCTCCGTCACGGCCTTTATATCATAAGAAGCGAGCGGCCATTTGCCCCCCACGATTTTTTCGGCGGCGTTGTACACGGCGTCAATCGGGCCGTCGCCGGTGGCGGCCTCGGTGTGCTCGGCGCCATCATGCAGCAGCGTGACGCTCGCGAGCGACTGAATCCGGTTGCCGCTCTGGATTTGATATGTCGTCAGCTTATACACCTCCGGCACATCTTCGAGGCTGTTGGCAATGGCTTCCAAGTCCCCGTCCGTGATATTCTTTTTGCGGTCGGCCAACGCGATGAACCGCGCGAACGCGCTGTCAATGTCCTCTTTTGCGAAATCGAAGCCCATGGAGCGCAGCCTGTCGGCGAATGCGTGGCGCCCCGAAAGCTTGCCCAGTACCAGCGTCCGCTCTGGCTTGCCCACGGACTGGGGCGTCATGATTTCATATGTCATCGGGTTTGACAGCATACCGTGCTGGTGTATGCCAGACTGGTGCGTGAAGGCGTTCTGGCCGACGATCGCTTTGTTGACCGGTACCGGTATACCGGTGAGCCTGGCGACCCGTTGGCTCGTCCTGTGGATTCTCGTTGTATCTATGCCATGCGATATGCCGAACAGCGCGGAGCGTGTCGCGATGGACATGACGACCTCTTCCATCGGGCAGTTCCCGGCCCTCTCGCCCAGGCCGTTGATGGTCGTCTCAATCTGCCGCGCGCCGTTTTCGATTGCGGAGAGCGTGTTAGCCACCGCAAGGCCAAGATCATTGTGGCAGTGCACGCTGAGGATAGTGCCGCCGATATTGGGCACGTTTGCCCTTATTTTGCGGATCATATCGCCGAATTCGCCCGGCATGGAATAGCCGACAGTGTCGGCGATGTTGATGGTTGTGGCTCCTTCGTATATGGCGGCTTCCAAAATGCTATATAAAAACGATATGTCGCTGCGCGTGGCGTCTTCGCAAGAAAACTCGACGTCCGCGCACAGGCTTTTTGCGAGCCGCACGCTCTCCGACGCGCGCCGCAGCACATCGTCCGGAGTCATCCTCAACTTATACTGCATATGGATGTCGCTCGTCGCAATGACAAGATGAAGCCGAGGCTGCGCCGCGTCACGGATGGCCTCCCAGCTTCGCCGAATATCGGATTCCACGCATCGGCACATCGCCGCGACCCCGCAGCCGACATTATGTGCGATGGCCTTCACAGCATCGAAGTCGCCCGGCGACGCCGCAGGGAACCCAGCTTCGATAAAATCTACCCCGAGCGGCTCCAACTGTTTTGCGATCTCCAATTTTTCGTCGATGTTCAAATTTACGCCGGGCGTCTGCTCTCCGTCCCTGAGGGTGGTGTCCAAAATGATAACTCTGTCGGCGTTCCCGCCGCCATCGTTATCATCGCCATTGCCGCCCCAGCCACCTCTTTGAATCACGTCGCCCCCGCTGTCTCTGTTGCCCCAGGCGCCTCTGTTGCCCCCGTTGCTCCTGTCACCCTCATTGCTTCCGTTATTCCCATTGCCCACGCCAAATAATCCATTAATAATTTTAGCTGCCATATATCACGTCATCCCCAAACAAATCATCATATAAATTTTTATGAATCATAGCACGATTAAACAAAAAAAGGAAGAACCACCCCTCTGTTACCCCTCTCCCGCCCACGCCCCTCCTGGGTACGCGGGCGTCCCGCCCGCCCTCGCATCCCTCCGCCCCCTATCTACAATCTTGTCAACAATGCCGAAAATTTGCTACAATCATATTCATTATAAAAACAGGACGATAATTTATGTATGAAACCGTATCACTAGACGATGAACGCAACGCGCTGGCTATCATCGACCAGACGTTGCTGCCTGCCCGCGAAGAATTGATATTTCTAACGGAACTGGAAGACATCCGGGACGCGATATATCATTTGAAGGTTCGCGGCGCACCCGCCATAGGCGTAGCCGCTGCAATAGGCATTTACCTTGAGGCACGCGCCATACTCAATAGGATGCGCGCGTCCCGGCAGCCAAGCACTTTCGATGCGTTCATGACACAGTTTCGGGCGGCGAAGGAAAGGTTGAACTCCGCCCGCCCGAAAACCGCGAAGTTACGCCCGAAGATGCCCTTAAGAAATATAACGAGGGCGACAAGATACGGGCTGTTATTCTGGAAATTCAACCGGACAAACAGAAGGTTGCTTTCTCCATCAAAGACTACCAGAAGAAAGTACAGCAGGAAGAGCTGTCCCGTTATATGTCGGCAGATGAGTCTGATGATTCTACCTATACCCTTGGAGACTTTCTGAAGTCCAAGGATCAGAATGATACCGGTGACGGCCGCGACTAGGGTATGTTGGCGAAGATTGATGGTGAGTATCGCGGCATAATCGCAGAAAGCCCTGTTATCAGGGAAAAGCTCGAAATCATGACCAAGGCGGCCAATACTGATTCTACGGTACTTCTTTTGGGAGAGGGCGGGACAGGCAAGGAATTTTTCGCAGAAAAAATTCACCAAAGCAGTTCCCGTTATGACAAGCCTTTTGTCAAGCAAAGCTGCGCGGAAAAATCAGGAAAGACCATTGAAATAAAAAAAGCCGGGGGGGGGACCCTTTTTTTTGACGAGATAGGAGATTTAAGCGCGGCCCTGCAGGCGGATTTGTTAAAAATAATCCGGAAAGGCGGGGATTACAGGATTCTTGCCGCCACAAGAATTGATATTGAAAAGCAGGCGGAAAAGGGCGCCTTTTGCAGGGATTTGTACCACCGGCTGAATGTGTTTATTATCTGCATTCCGCCTTTAAGGCAGCGCGGCGAAGACATACCCGCACTTGCGGATATTTTTTTGAAAAAAAGCATGGCGGAAACAAAAAATAGCTTTAAGGGCTTTTCCCGGCGGTCCA
>WRLR01000092.1 GCA_009777515.1 Oscillospiraceae bacterium
GTTGCGGCTGTCGTCTCTTCATCCGCCGAGTCTTCGGCAGCGGTTGTCTCCGCCGCTTCCCCTGCTTCCGTCGCTTCCGCTGCTTGCACAGTCTGCTGCTCCGTGGGCGGCGTAGTTTGATTCTGCCCGCACGCCGCAAGCGTCGCTAGCATCGTGAATACCAGGAACATTGCCATAATGAGTGATAGCTTTTTTTTCACGAAAATATCCCCCTTTTTAGCGATTTTATTTTAACGTTTTACTAATGTAAACAATTTTAAGCAATTTGCGAAATTTTGTGTCAGGATTATTCAACGAATGAAGATTCCTATATTATAATATAGATTTTTCAAAAGATATAGGACAATAGCCGAGATAAATATTTTAAAAATATTAATACATATGTACGCGTATTTGATACGTATTTGTTAGGATGTGTTTATATTGACATTTTTATTATCAAAGTGTAGTATTTGGTGATAAAATATCGCTTATTTTTATGGGGGGCGTTGCGGATGGTGCGTGTGGCGCAGGATAGGGCTTTGCGGGACCGTAATTTGAGGGTCGCAAGGCGCATAACGGGCAGGGTCATCATACATTTAATATTGCTGGCCGGCGCGCTGCTGTATCTGTTCCCGTTTTTTTGGATGTTGTCCACATCCCTGAAAGCGCCCACGGACGTCATGAGGAACCCGCCTGTTTGGATTCCGCCCGTGCTCCAGTGGGGGAACTACCCGGCGGCGCTCAGCTACTTCCCGTTTGTGCGTTATCTGTTCAACACGCTATTCATTGTCGCCGTTAACATATTGGGCACGGTGTTCTCGTCGTCGATAGTGGGTTACTCGTTCGCCCGCCTCCGTTGGCCGGGCAGGGACATCTGGTTTGGCGTATTGATCGCCACGATGATGCTGCCGGGGGCCGTCACGATGATCCCACAATTTATAATGTACAGGAACTTCGGCTGGCTGAACTCATACCTGCCGCTCACCGTCCCATCGTTTACGGGCAGCGCTTTTAGCATCTTTTTGCTCAGGCAGTTTTTCAGGACCATCCCCATGGATCTGTCCGAAAGCGCTAAAATTGACGGCTGTCCGGAATACAGGATTTTCTACCAGATCGTGCTACCGCTGTGCGCGCCCGCGCTGGCGACCGTCGCGATCTTCAGCTTCATGGGCTCCTGGAACGATTTTATCGGGCCGCTGCTCTATATCAACGAAAAGATGAGGTACACGCTGACGTTCGGCCTCCGCACGTTCCAGATGCAGAGCGACACCAGGTGGTACTTGATGATGGCCGCCTCTATAGTGGTGGCGATACCAACGCTTGTTGTGTTTTTCAGTTGCCAAAAATATTTTATCGAGGGCATCACGCTGACGGGCATGAAAGGTTAAAAACCTAAAAAATATCTATTAACAGGGGGAAAGACAATGAGAAAGAAGAGTTTGTTGCAACTTATGGGCGTCGTGCTGCTCATCGCCATGCTTGCCGGGTGCGGCTCGGGGGGCGGCGGCGCGGCGGAGACGACAGCGGCCGCGACCACGGCTGCGGCGGTCGAAGCGACCACTGCGGCTGCAGCCGAGGCGACCACGGCAGCGGCGGCGGCGGAAGCCACGACAGCCGCGCAGACGACTACCGCCGCCGTCCTGACGACGGCCGAGCGCGTGTCGACGACCGCCGCGCCGACGACGACGGTGGCAGTAGAGGAAGAACTCCCGCCTGTCGAGATCGATTTTTGGCACATCTATCCCGTCGACGCCAACGCGGAGAACATGGCAAACGTAATGGCCATGTTCAAAGAATCGTACCCGCACATAAATGTGGTAGAGTTGGCGCTACCGTTCTTCGACTATCTGGACAAACTGGCGCCCGCGCTGGCGGCGGGGACCAGCTCCGATCTGATGATTGGCGACTTGGGCAACCCGAAGGCCCGCGCAATTAAAGGGCAGATCATGAACATCCAAAAGTATGTCGACGAATGGCAACTGGACATGGGCTACTTTTTCCCGGCGACAGTAGAGCAGTGCACATATGAGGGCGATTTGTACGGGCTGCCGTTCATCACGGACACCCGTGTAATGTTCTGGAACAAAGACCACTTTGTCGAAGCCGGGCTCGATCCCGAAAGGCCGCCCCAGACATGGGAGGAAATGATTTCCTATAATGATATTCTGACCTCGTTTAATGACGATGGGACAGTCCAGCGCCTGGGCTTTTCGACGCGCATCGGGAACTTCTACGAATGGACGCTGGGCTGGACGCACGGGGCGGAGCTGTGGAACCCGGACGGCACGCCCAACATCGACTCGCCCGAAATGCTGGAGGCGTGCAACGTCGCGCTGACGATACAGCAGCAGGTGGGGCTCAGTGCGTTCGACGGCTTCAACGAAAACTCCAGGTCGCTCGGCATAAGCCCGTTCATCACCGAGGATATGTCTATCATCGTCCACTACAATGGATTTTACTCGAACATCAAAGAATACAACCCGGATCTGAACTTTGGCGTCGCTCTGCTGCCGACGAAAGACGGCGTGAACTACAGGGCGAGCTGGGGCAACGGCTACTCGCTGGAGATAACCGACAAGGGCGATGAGGCCAAGTCGAGGGCCGCGTTCGAGCTGGCGGCGTTCCTGTGCCGCACGGACATCGCCACCGAATTCATATTGAATGTAGCCGAATTTGTGTGCAACGCCACGGCGTACGACGATCCCAGGGTAATGGAAGACCCGGTGTGGGTGGTGTTTGCCGAGAGCGGCAAATACACGCGGTTCCGCAACTTCGTCGAGGAGTATCCCACATGGTACGGCTCGCTGCAGCCCGAGTGGGAAGCCGTCCTGATGGGGCAGAAGGAGCCCAAGCAGGGGCTGGAGGACGCGCAGGCGCGCATCCTTGAAGAGATGGAGAACTACAGGCTGACCAACCAATAACTGTAAAAATTATGCTGCCGGGGGCGCCTGGGGCGCTGGGGTTCGCAGGGGCGCCCTTTCGGCCTGCAGGCAGCCAGGGTGTTGGAGAGCAATCACATGTCTATCGCAAGCAAAGCCAACAGCATAGGGATGAGTAAGATAGGGATGAGCAAAAGCCGCAGGGTAGAGGCGCTAACGGGCTACCTGTTCGCGTCGCCTTGGTTTATCGGGCTGTGCGTGTTTACGCTCTACCCTATGCTGTCGTCGCTGTACTACAGCTTCACTAACTACAACCTCGCCCGCTCGCCGGACTGGATTGGGCTGACCAACTACAAAATATTCTTCACGTCCGACAGGCTGATACCGATTGCCGTGACGAACACGCTGTATTATGCGATGTTCAGCGTGCCGCTCAACATGATCATGGGCATCCTGGTCGCGCTTTTGATGAACCAGAAAGTGCGCGGCATCAACTTGATCCGGACTATATATTATATGCCCAACGTGGTCTCGGTCGTCGCGGTGGCGATTTTGTGGCAGTTGATTTTCCAAAATAACAACGGGCTTTTGAACATGGCCCTAAAGGCCATCGGCATCATCGGCCCAAACTGGCTGACGGACCCGGCGCACGCAAAGAACGCGCTGATCATCATGAACTGCTGGAACGCGGGCAGCGCTATGGTCATATATCTGGCCGGGCTGCAGGGTATACCCCGCACGTATTATGAGGCTGCGGAAATCGACGGCGCCAGCGCGGTGCGTAAATTTTTTTCGGTGACGTTGCCGCTTTTGTCGCCCAGCATTTTCTTTAACCTGATCATGGGCATTATTGGCGCGCTTCAGACATTTTCGCAGGCGCTCATTATGACCGGCGGGGGGCCCAACAACGCGACCACGTTCTATGTGTTCGCGCTGTACCGCAAGGCGTTTTCCGACACGCGCATGGGCTATGCCTGCACGATGGCTTGGATGCTGCTGGCTGCAACGCTGTTGCTCACGATGTGCATCTTTCGATTTATCGGCAGGCGCGTATATTATGAGACATCGTAGCGGCGGCGCGATGAGGACATTACGCCCTCCGAACACATGGCATCCGTAGGGCGCGATGTCCTCATCGCACAGTGTGCCGAGTACGGCATCCGTAGGGCGCGATGTCCTCATCGCACAGTGTGCCGAGTACGGCATCCGTAGGGCGCGATGTCCTCATCGCACAGTGTGCCGAGTATGGCATCCGTAGGGCGCGATGTCCTCATCGCGCCGATGTGCATTATCCAATAAGGTATACTATATCAGCGGCGCCGAGGCCAAAAACGGCGCCGTTTTTTTAAACAGGGCCTGATTTTCATATAACGACTAACGTCTTAATGGAGATAATACTTATGAGCGAAAAAATGCTGTACTATATTGATGGTTATCACGGCGGCATCCGGGGGCATATGCCGCTGGGCAGTTGGCGGGACATCCTGGAAATGCTCAAAGCCTGCCCGGAGTGGAAAGTGAGCATAGAGGTCGAGCCGATATCCTGGGACTTTGTGAAGGCGCGGGACCCGGCGGCTTATGAGGAGATGCGCGAAATGCTCCGCGACGAATCCATCGGTTCGCGCCTTGAGATCGTGTCAGGCAGCTATGCGCAGCCCTACGGATGGATCACGGACGGCGAATGCAATATCCGCCATTTGACGCTAGGCATAGAGGAGCATAAAAAGCATTTTCCCTGGACGCAGATAAAGACATATGCTGTGCAGGAGCCCTGCTGGACCAGCGCTATGCCGCAGATGCTAAAGTCGCTGGGGTTCGTGCGCGCCGTCCTGAAAAACCCATCGACGGCATGGGGCGGCTACAGCACAGGCTTTGACGCGGAAGTCTGCCTGTGGGAGGGCCCGGACGGCACGCAGATACCGTTGGCGCCGCGCTATGCGTGCGAGGAACTGCTGAACGTTTGGGAGACGGAATCGGTCAACGGGGAGAAGGATTTCGCCGAAAAGGCGATGGCGCACGGCATTGCGAGCCCCGCAGGGATGTATTACCAGGATCTGGGCTGGCGAGCGAACCCCAGGATGAGCGATAAACCGGGCTTTGAGGGAACGTACTTCCCGGACTATATCAGCTATAGCACGTGGAAGGAATATTTTGAGACGATTGCCAAAAAGCCGGAAAAAGTCTGGAAGATAACGCAGGAGGTGTTCCAGGGGGCGGTGCCGTGGGGGGATCGCATACTGGTGCGTATGGCCCGCCAGGTGCGGCGCGGCGAAGTCGGACTGTTGAACAGCGAGCGGCTGCACGCGCTGGCGCATTACATCGGCGGCGCTGTAGGCGTGGGGGCGGGAACGGGAGTGGGCGCGGGAGCGACCGGTGATTATGCCCGCCTGCGCGAGGCCTGGGGGCACCTGCTTATGACCCAGCACCACGACGGCTGGATATGCGCGGGTTCGGGTCGGGGAGAGCGGAACTGGGCATGGAAGACATCGGCGCAGATATACGCCGCAGAAAGCATTATTGCCCCCATCAACAGGAATGCTCTATATAAAATAGGCGCATACACATGTCCGGCGGCTATGAAAGACAGCGGCACCGACGTTGCAAGTGGCGGCGGCGCCGTAGATGGCGCCGACGCCGTAGACGGCGTTTCCGCCACAGGCCCTGCCGAAACGTTAAGCGTGGTCAACCCGCTGGGCAGGCCGGAGACACGCACAGTCAGAGCGGAGGTCACCAGCGTACGCGGCACGGAGAGCTTTAAGGTGTATGACGGCGATGCTTTGCTGCCAAGCCAATATGACGCCAGCCGCGAGTTTGCCGATGGCTCTAAGAACGCAGGGGTACTTACATTCAACGCAAAACTTCCGGGCTTCGGCGCGAAGCCGTTCAAGATTATACCATCCGGCGAAAAGAACATGGCCCTGGGTCCGGCGAACGCCCTTGTCGAAGGTGGATTTGCGTATTTGGAAAACAGTTTCTATCGCGTCACGTTCGACTTGGCCGCCGGCGGAACTATTTCCTCGTTGTTAGACAAGCGCCGGGGCGCTGAATTGGTAGACATAAATAATGAACGCAGATTCAACGAATACAGTGGTTATTTTATTAAGGAAGGGGCATACTTTTCAAGCGCGGCGCAGCCTGCGGAGGCCTCGGTTCTGGCTGGCGGGCCCGTACTGGCGGCGCTGCAGATCAAGGGCCGTGTGAATGACGCCACTTTCACGCAAATAGTCGCCGTGTCCGAGGGGGACGCAAAGATAACCGTGAATGTGACTTTCGAATTCCCCGAGAAGACATACATCGGCGAGCCGCACGAAATCCATCCGGAACACAACAGGACGGAGGGGCGCCGCTCCTACCACGACGGGCGCTACAAGCTCAACGCGTATTTCCCGACGGCGTTCGAGCAGAAGCGTGTCTTTAAAGATGCAGCCTATGATGTTTGCGAAAGTGCGCACGAGGACACCCATTTCAAATGCTGGAACGAGATTAAACACAACATACTAATTGGCTGGGTGGATGTATCTGACGGTTCGCAGGGGCTCGCGATCATGGCCGACCACACCACTTCGTACACGCACGGGGGCGGCTACCCGCTGGGACTGACGATGGCCTGGGGGTGGGACGGTGGGTTCTGGTGGGGCAGGCGGCAGCTCAAAGGGGAACACGCGCTGACATATGCCATTGTGCCGCACGCGGGCGACTGGCGCGGCGCCGACATATGGCACGAGCACCAGAAGATGCTGCACCAGCCGATCGCGCAGCGCGTGGCCGGCCTGTCCGCCTTGTCACGAAGCTGCGAGCTGATATCCGTCGGCGGGCAGGTGGAAATGAGCGCGGCATATCTGGACGCAGTGGGCAGGATGATGGTACGCTTTTTCAATCCGGGCAAGGCGGCAGATACGATAATCGAGATCGACGCCGGGGTTGCCAGCCTTGTGGAACAAGTCGAACTGGACGGCACAGAGGTGTGCCGCCCCGAGGTGTTGCGCTCAGGCGGAAAGGCGATAGTTACATTGCACATGCCGGAATTCGGCATCCGGACGCTGCGCATAACGCGGTAGGGTATACAATATAACAATTCCATGAACAAGACAGGAGGCATTATGAAAATATGCGTCATCAGCACTTCGCACTCTCACAGCGAGCACCCCTGGATGGACGGGGACGTCTACCGTTTGGAACCGCGCATCCTCTCGGTGAGCGCGGTGAGCCTTTTATATGATCCCAATTTAATCATGCGCATCGGCGCCACGCCGGAAATCGTCGAATGGGACGACAGCATGCCGGACGCAATTTTGGAATCCGCCAATCTTATCATAGCCCCGCAGGCTATGGACGGCGGCATTGAGCAGCGGCTAGCCGCGTTGGCGCTCGCAGGGCACAAAATATTCTGGGTACGCCCGTCCGCCGCGATGCTGGAAAAAGCCACGCGTGGCAGCATACGCCTGCGCGCTACGCTCCACTCGCACTGCGAGAGGTGGAGCCTGCCGGGCGGCGACTATGTTTGGCCCCAGCCTGTCGACTACGACGCATACGAATTCGCCAACGGTGCTATTGTCGGCTTAGGTGGCTGCAACATCGACTCGATCAACAGCTTAGAAGGCTGTTGGTCTATTGGCAACGACCTACCGTCTGTGGTTCGCGCCGGCAACGTCACATTCGGCGCCGGCGGCGTGTTCCATGCGTATAACTGGTATTGGAATTCCCCGCGCGATACGGTCGACGAAAGCGGGATGTTCAATGCTTTCCAACGTATGTATCTTGGGGAAGTGGCGCGGCTGTTGGGTATCGAGTACGACGTAGAATCCGCTAAAAATAATTTCTTCATCCGACGCGATTTTCACGCCTATGGCTTTGCACGGCAGATGGTAAACGACCTGTGTCGGTTAAAGGGCGGGGCGGCCGACTTTGCCCGCGCCGACGCGATGATATATAAAGCGGCGGCATTAGTCGGCGCCACGTCTGAAGCAGATGTAGAGCGAGCCTTGAAACCGGCGTTCGAGGAGCTGTACCGCATCCGCTGCGAGCTTGTCGACATACCCGTCTACTACGCCGAGGCGCTGCACGCCGGCATTCTGACCGATGAATACGGCTTTATAGAGTTCGCCTCGCCGGAATTTGTAAAAGATCAGATTGAGGCGCTGATGTACTACGCCCGCAAGCGCAAGGGACATTTTGGCGTCGACATGTCGATCATATCGCTATTGTATATCGACCGCCGCCACCCGTCGTTGACGAAACTCATCAGGGAGGGCATCGAGGAGGGCGTGTTCGAGGTGTGCAACGGCTCCATAGGCCAGCCCTATCCGCACCTGTTTTCCCTGGAGTCGAACATACGCCAGCTAGAAACAGGGCAATACGCCCTCATACAGCTATACGGGAAACGGGCCTCGTCCTTTTTGGCGCAGGAGATGCAGCTCGTGCCTTCATACCCGACGCTGCTAAAACAAGCCGGCTACGACTTCGCGCTGCACCGCATACAGAACAAGGGCGCGACCGTGTACGAAGACTGCGTGAGCATGAACTGGCGCGCCCCGGACGGGAGCGAGATATTCGCCGTGCCGACGCATTACGACAATTCACAGCAAACCATCGCGATGGTGCACATCCACTGGCCCAATCTCATAGCCAAGGCCGCCGAGACGTACCCTATGGGCGTGTTCACCAACCTGCTGGACAACACGTGGAACACGCCGTTCCGCGAAGAGAGCAACCGCGCCTGTTACTACGCCCCGGTCTTCGGCGAGTTTGTCACATACAGGGAGCTGGCAAAAAAGCTCCCCGCGCCCGCCAAGTCGCGGGAGTACAGCCGCCGGGACTATATGCCCGAGCTGCAGGCCGGGACCTCTGTCCTGCTGGGCGAGATGCGTTCCATGAGCGACAAGCTTGAGAGTATCGAAAAATACATGGCGCTGACCGGGCAGGAGGCGGCCAACGATGCGCTGCACCGCGCGTGGCTCGACCTGGGCGCGCACCAGAACCATGACAACACCGTGGTCTTCTTCTGCCCTCCGCGCCTGCGTTACATGTGGCCGGACGCCAGGGGCCCTGTGCGCAACGCGCCCGAGCTGTACCACAACACAAGAGACAAGGTACGCGCAGCAATCGCGGAGTGCGAGGGTATCGTCGGCGCTGGGGACGCGCCTACCGGCGGTGCGTCCGTCGGGAGCGTGTCCGCCGGAGGCGCGCTGTTCGATCCACTTGGCCGCGCCCGGGAAGTGACAATGGTTAAGCGCGGTAGCGGCGAAGTACTAGGGCTAAAACGCGCGGGAGCGTTGAATAAGACGGATTCGCTGGTAAAACTATCATTTTCTGCATATGGGGCGGATGACGCTCCGGCTTTCACTGGGTTTTCCATGACGCAATCAAACATCACAACGCTCGACAACGGTTTGATCCGCATAGAGATCGACCCGTTGACCGGCGCGCTGAAAAGCGCTTTTGACATCGCCGAGGGGCGCGAGCTACTGGGCGGCACCTGCGCGCGCCTAGGCGTCGGGGTCGAAGGCAACAGCATGATGCTTAATTGGCGGACGCTGGAAATGGGCGGCGTGAAGCAGTTTGCCGCCCGCTTGGAACTGACCGACGGCAGCGGCGCTTTTGCGGGCTGGGCTGACCACACCATAACGATAGCCGACGGCGAAAAGCGTGTTTATTTTACTACAACGTTCGATCCGCACAACCGCCCGGTGTACCCGGAACGCCCGAGCCACCGCTACAGCCACGCGCGCAAGACGGGCCTTTACGCGCACTTCTCGCTGGACAAGGCGTATAACAAAGCGGTCGACTGTTGGCTGCATCAGCTCGACGAAGCGCCCGACGCGTCGTGCGTAGACTTCAAGACGGACGAGATGTGGTGGTGGCACAAAGAGCGGATGCTGGTCGACGCAGGCGACGACGGCCGGGGCCGCACGCAGAGCGCAATGGGGCTGGTCATGCAAAATAGTGGGAGTGGTTCAGTTGTGCTCCATAACGACGGCGCCCAGATCTATGAATACAAAGGCGCCGACGTCATGCAACTGCTGTGGGCGGAGTGCGACTATGGCACGACTATATCCTATGCCATCGAGTGGACATGCGGCAATCCGTACTCGGCCATGCTGGACTACCAATATGACTTGCTGCCCGTCCCCGGCGGATCTATAACAAACACACCGTCGGTTGACAATCCGGATATTTGGATCAGCAGTATACGCTTGATCGGCGGCAGCTTACTGATAAGGCTAGTCGAAACCGCCGGCAGGGCAAGCGAAACGCAACTATCGCTCGGCGGCGGCGGCGTCAAGCGCGCGGAATATGTCGACCTCCTGGGCGAAACCCAGCGCCCGGCGACAATCGGAGCCGATGACCGCATAAAAGTCAGCCTCGAGAAATATGGTGTATGCACCATCAAAATACAACGATAAACACAGGGGAGAGTTCACTTGTGCTGTTATTTTAAGCACAAGTGAACTCTCTCCCTGTGTCAGCGGGATAACGCTATAGTAGCGCTTTCAAATAAGTAATCGCCCGGAAGAAGGTTTCTTCGTCTTTTAGGTGCTCGACTAATATAGGCATATCTTTATTATAATTATCGGCTTCGGCCAAAAACGCAGCCAGGTCCAAGCCACCCTCGCCCACGAATGACTCCCTTACCTCGACCTAAAAGCTTATATCCTGGATTCCCGGCGGGACTCATAACGAGGTTGGCGGCTCCACGCCGAGGGCGGCGTAGAGGTCCCGCTGCTTGTCAAGGACTTCGCCGACCTGCAGTCTGCGCCCCGGGTGTTCAAAACATTCTATGACGTCTAGTTTGTCCAGCAGGCCCGCCATCGTGTGGAACTTGTAGAGACGGGCATCTTGCATCTGCTTGTTCAGGTAAGACAGGTATATCAACGCGACGAATTCGACAAACAGCTTGCCATTGAGGCTCTGCTCTGAGGAAACCAACGTCCGGCGGAAATTCAGCCGCTCCTTGAGGTTGCCAAACGCTTTCTCCACGAGATCCTTGTTCCTGTAGAGCGCAAGCGCCGCACTGGAGTCCATCTTTTCATTGCTCAGCAGCGCGAAGAATCCGAAATAACGCTTGGCTCCCTTGACCGCTTCTTCCTTGACTGTAGCGCGGTTGCCCCGGACGGGCGTCGATTTTACAACGAAGTACTTTTTGTAGAGCTTTTCATGTTCCGGAACTTGCTTGCCGGAAACGATCTCGTTTTTCAGCGCCATGAGCCTTCGGTCAAAGTCTTTCTGGTCTTCCGCCGCCCTGTCGATATTGTAGTAAAAGTGTATGTAGACCCTGCGCTTCTCTTTCAGCACGTCGCCCTTGTATGGACGCGCCTGCGAATAAGGCCACTCATAATGCACGGTCGTTGAATAGAGCTCGTAATCTTCATCGTAGTGTTCAAAGTTCAGGAATTCGCCATACACTTTGTCCAGTTCATCCCTGACATATACGAGGGACATTTTAACAGCAGCTATGAACTTCAAATGGTCTTTGAGCAGCCCATTAATGTTCTCCTCCTTATAGAAGCCCCTGTCCATGACCAGCTTCACTTTTTTGAATCCAAAGATGTCGATTTCCGACAGTAGCGTCCTCACCGTCATCAAATCCAGTATGTTGCCGGCCAGCTTCCGGTAATAGAACGGCAGCCTCGATTTCTCGCCGAACACCAGCGCAAGTTTGAGCTTTGGAAGCCCGTCTCCGTCCTTGTCGTGCCCGTACTGTATTTGCCTCAGGCATTCGGAATAGCTGGATATCGTGGTTATGTCGTAAGCCCAGTATTCGTTCTCAGCCCGCCGCCGCCCCTGCAGCCGGAAAAACTGGTGCATCGAGTCCTCGCTTATGCCGGAGAATATCTCGCTGCTGCGCTGCGAAGGGATGTCCTCCCCGCAGGGGTGCTTGTGCGTCTGGCCCCATTTCTCGAAGCGGTAGAGGGGGTTCTTGTCTTCCAGTATCAGATAGTACGCCAATGAGAGTATTTCCTCGTACATGTCGGGAAAGCACTGGCGCATATCCTCCGTCAGCCCGAGCTTGTCGCCTACCATGTCGAGCAGGTACGTAGCTCCGTAAAAAAGCCTTTTGTACTTCGTTGGCTTCAGCGCCTTGGTGGGGGTCTTTGGTATCTTCTCCCCCTTCATCCTGCCGTCCGTGGGGACGATCGACCCGGTTTCTGCGTCCACGCGCCCGATCAGCGTGCGCGTGCTTCGGGATTGCTTCTTCTCTTTATCCCATCTCGAGACTGATTCGTATGCGTAAGTAATCCCGGAGCGGTTGTCGGTTTGAAATACGGTGGACATGCTGCACCTCCATCGTTATGAGTTGCATTTATTCTAACACATAACGATGAGCGCGTCAATCCCCTTACCCTGTTTTTTGCTGCATTTTCAATGTTTTAAAGCCGCCGACACACAACCTCGTTATGTGTCCCGCCGGGAGTTCAGGTTATATGAAGGCGATCGACAATTACGATAAAGAGCTGCCGTTTTTGATTGAGTACTTGAAAACGGAGGAGAATATTTTACGTCCGTCGTATACTTGAAAAAACTGTATAATTCCTTGTGGCTGCGGGGTAAATGCTGTGCGGTGCACTAATAAATAAAACTATACCCCTAATGTGCAAAATAACGACGTTTTCTCATCTTGATACACCGTCACGTTACCTACGAATCCAGACCAATCCTCTCCTGTTTGTCATATCTCAATCATTAATCTTATATCATTTTAAGTTTACAATTTTTTCGGTGCGGCGCCCATGTCGCAGGCGCGCCGCTCCTATTCCAAGGACATGTCCATTATTTTTCAATGTTATTTATTTGCTCAGATATTTAAGTGGAGGCATATATTTAAACAAAAACGTACAAAATATACTAAAAAAAGGTCAAATACTATATAAAGCAAAAATGATAGTATTCTTAAAAATATATCAACTAACCCTGTATGGAGCATTTTGGAATAAATAATGGGAACGCGATATTTGGGGGTTTTAAGTGAGAAAACTACTTTTTTTCGATAACTGGGAGCTTTTGGACTGCACCGGATTTCAGAGAACGGTTCACAAACCGAAAAAGCATGAAAAAAACCCGTTGTACATGCCGGATAAACCTTGGGAATACAGTAACATGCATTTTTACGGCACCGTCATTTACCGCCCCGATATCAAAAAGTTCCAGCTTTGGTATACAAGCGTAGGAGACTCGTTAGAATCACCAGAATCATCTACCATGCGGCTTTGCTACCTTGAAAGCGCCGACGGCATAAATTTTACGGCGCCGTCGTTATCTATATACACGCACGAGGACAAGCCTACCAATGTAGTCCATCCCGGAAATCTCCACGGTTGCGCCGTTATTTATGACGATCGCGAGGTCTTGGAGGACAGGCGCTATAAAATGCTTGCCGGCATTGGGATGACGCCCATTCGGGCGTACTTCAGCGCCAACGGGATCAATTGGCGTGACGCATCCCTCCTACAGGTGATAGTATCAGACCCCGACTGCCCGATCGGTTTTTGCAGGCTGCCGGACGGACGATATATCGCAACGCATCGTTATCGGGGGCGGGGACGCACGGTATTTGCTTCACAATCTTGGGATTTATTGCATTGGAGCGATCCTCAACTAGTCTATGAACCTGACGCCACCGATCCGCCAGGAACGATGGTGTATGGCATGGGGATATCCACATATGGACATTATATACTGGGGACGCCCTGGCTTTATCATTTGGATGCAGACGATTTTACGACAAGGCACGGTATACAGGAACCGGAGCTCGCTTACGCGCGAAGCATAACGGCCTGGCACCGGCTGTCCAGCGGCGCGCCTCTTCTGGATAATGAAAACCCGGCTGAATGGGAGTCTGGCAATATTCAAATGTCGTCAAATATTATATATCTCGACGACGAGATAAGGTTCTATTATGCCGCGTCGTCTCAGCGCCACGGAACCCCGCGCAGTGAGCGGCACTTGCAAAAGGCCGGGCTTGGGATGGCCTCTTTGAGGCCGGATGGGTTTGTATCGCTGGATACGGGCGGAGATGGGGGGAGGATTCGTACGCGCCGCGTGCAGCTCTACTCCCGTAAAATAACTATAAACGCCGATATCGCTGCTAACGGCTATGTAAAGCTGCGTCTGATAAATAAAGACAAAGAGTATTTGCCGATAGAAGCGACGGCTGTCCATTCGGGCGATCACAAGGCGGCGACGATCATGCTGGATTCTCTTCCGTCAGAATATGTACTCCTGGAAATAAGCGCATCGAACGCTTCAATTTACTCAATAAGCCTTATGGATAGCGAAGAAGAGCAACCGATATATCATAACTTTAATAAATTAATCGAAATAGAAAAAAATTTACCATTCACAAAACAGCCGATTAATTATCTGTACAAATAAAAGGGATTCTCTATGCATAAAAAAGGGCTGCGCTATCATCTTATACGCGATAGAGATTTATATTTAATGGTACTGCCCGGTATAGCGCTGGTTTTTATTTTTTCATACCTGCCTATGTTCGGCGTTACCTTGGCTTTTAGGGACTATCAAGTGGCCAAGGGTATTTGGGGGAGCCCTTGGGTCGGGCTGAAATATTTCCGGCAGTTTGTAAATGATCCTTTTTTCTTCCGAATCGTAAGGAACACCGTACTGTTGAATTTTTACAGCTTGATTTTTTCGTTCCCTATGCCCGTTATCTTCGCGTTGCTGTTAAATGAAATTAAGGTAATTAAGTTTAAAAGGGTCGTACAGTCGCTATCATATTTGCCGCATTTTATTTCCACATTGGTCGTCGTCAGCATTATGATGATAATGCTGGATCCATATGGGATAGTAAATGATTTTTTATCGTTTATTGGGCTAAAAGAGCAAATTTTTTTCTCGGATCCCAAATGGTTCCGAACGATGTATATTGGCTCCGGAATATGGCAGCACATGGGCTGGGAGTCGATCCTTTATCTTGCCGCAGTCGCGGGCATCAACCCCGAACTGTATGACGCCGGGGTAGTCGACGGCGCCAACCGTTTTAAGCAGGCGATTTATATAACAATTCCTTCAATTTTACCTGTTATCCGCATCTTATTGATACTAAATATCGGGCGCATGTTCAGCGTGGGTTTAGAAAAAGTCTTCTTGATGTACAACCCCGGAATTTACGAGACAGCGGATGTCATTTCCACATATGTATACAGGAGAGGTATAGAACAGATGGACTACAGCTTTTCCTCCGCCGTCGGATTGTTTAACTCGACAATTAACTTCATACTACTATTTTTATCAAATACCGTAAGCAAAAAAATCAGCAATGAAGGATTGTGGTAAGGAGCATTATAATATGAAGCCCCGCGTCTCAAAAAGAAAAATCCGGTTCAATCTTTTTGATTGTTTTAATTATATGCTGATGGTGCTTTTAGGAGCAATCTGCATTTATCCTTTTATTTATGTGGCTTCTGTTTCAATCAGCGACTCGTACGCGGTCGCGAAAGGGTCGGTGCGCTTTTTACCAGTAGGGTTTGATATCACGGCATATCGGCATATTTTTAAAAATACGACGATTCTCACAGCCTACATGAATACTATACGCTACTCCGTGGTCGGTACTTTGATTACTTTGTTCATCACGTGTCTCATAGCATATCCGCTTTCATTAAGATATTTTTACGGCAAAGGCGTAATATTGTTCTTTTTCACCGTCCCGATGTTTTTTAGCGGAGGTATGATTCCGACATATCTTCTTATCAGGGATTTGCGTATGTTAAATTCAATCTGGGCGATAGTATTGCCATCAGCGGTGGCCATGTGGAATATAGTCATGGTCAGGACAAATTTCCAGCAAATACCGGAGAGTTTATACGAATCGGCATATATGGACGGGGCGAATCATTGGATAATATTATTTAAAATAATTCTTCCTTTATCAAAGCCGATTATAGCTGTCATATTAATGTTTTCCATGGTCCGCATATGGAATGATTTTTTTACTTCAATGCTTTATTTAACGAGTATGGATAAAATGCCTTTGCAGTATGTGCTGAGATCGCTTGTCATATCGCAATCCACATCCATGCAGACAGAAGTAAATATGGCTGTAGCCGCAGGTGAGGATCCGTTTGGTCTCAGGCAGAAATTAAAAATGGGGGCGATTATCGTCAGCATTGGCCCTATTATTTTAATTTATCCATTTTTACAAAAATACTTTATAAAGGGGGCGCTGATTGGAGCAATAAAAGCGTAATTGGCGTTTTGTAGCCTTTGGATTACGCGTTTATTGACTGTATGCGGCCGAAACAGGCGGCATTTAGTATATATCCACAACCATAATCAACATAATCGAATGAATAAAAATGGAGGTGCATTCTTTATGAAAAGATCGATCTCAACTTTACCTGTGGTGATTATATTCGCGCTTGCTTTAATTTTGCAAGGATGTGGCGGCGGCACAGGATCGCCGCCGGCTACGACTGCGGCCCAGGCAGAGCAGACGCAGGCTCAAACGCAGGCCCAGACGCAGGCCCAAACGCAACAAACTCAGGCTACAACGCAACAGGCGCAAGCCCAGACGCAGCAAACCCAGGCACAAACACAACAGACACAAGCCCAAACCGAGCAGACGCAAGCTCAAACAGAGGAAGCGCCTTCGGAAGAGAAGGTCCCCATTACATGGATGATGTATCTATCCGGGACTATTAACTTATCAGGAAATTTGAAGATTTATGACCATGTCGGCGATTATGCCGGCGTTATTATCGAGCCGATGCCTGTTCCGCAAGATGTTTATAACGAAAAGCTGTTGCTGGCCATCAATTCAGGCGATATGCCGGATATAATGACGGGCGGCGGCGCGGCGGCAATTCAAAGCGCTGGGGCCCAAGGATTGTTTGTGCCATTCAGCGACTATCTGGACGAAATGCCCCATTTGTCATATTGGCTCGACCGTTACAGCGACGATATCAATAAGTTGCGTTCTACTGACGGCAAGATGTATTATTTCCCCGATTTTCGCGACCATGTGCGTACGAACGCCGGGGTTATGCTTCGCAAGGACTTACTGTTGAAAGGCGGCCTCGATCCGGACGATATAGAGACCCTTGACGATTTGTACCATGCATATGAGATCCTAAAAGAGCAGAATCCGGAATACCCGGTTATGGGCGCCCGTTCCG
>WRLR01000093.1 GCA_009777515.1 Oscillospiraceae bacterium
CTCCCCACGCGGGGAGCGTGGATTGAAACGTCAGGCTGTCGTCATCGAACCCTTGCATCTTGGTCGCTCCCCACGCGGGGAGCGTGGATTGAAACACAAAAACAGTTACGCGACGTGCGATTTGTGCGGGTCGCTCCCCACGCGGGGAGCGTGGATTGAAACTATGCTCTGCCAGTACTGAATCGAGTTTAGCCCTGTCGCTCCCCACGCGGGGAGCGTGGATTGAAACTATAAGGTGGATATTAAAACAAAGGGAAGGTAAAGTCGCTCCCCACGCGGGGAGCGTGGATTGAAACGCAGAGGACAAGGCCCGCCGCCTGGCGAATATAACGTCGCTCCCCACGCGGGGAGCGTGGATTGAAACACTCTTGCTATTACACGTTGAAACGTGTCGTCGGTCGCTCCCCACGCGGGGAGCGTGGATTGAAACAGCTTGCCGAGCTAGACCTTGGCATGACATTCGCGTCGCTCCCCACGCGGGGAGCGTGGATTGAAACGTAGAACCGGTCCGCTGTGTACACGTCGTACACGTCGTTCCCCACGCGGGGGGCGTGGATTGAACAGACGATCAATGAATGAATATAAATACTAGGTGATCGGAGATAATTCATGTCAAAGAAGCCATATGTTGTTGGAATCGCGGGGGGGACTTGCAGCGGGAAGACTACGCTTGTTAAGTCGCTGGTGGAAATATTCGGAGAATACAAAACTGTTGCGATAAATATGGATTCGTACTATAAAAAAGATAAGCCCACCGTGATCGCCCCGGTCACACGCATAGAGTATGTCGAGGCGAACCATCCCGATTCGCTCGAGCTGGACAGGCTGTACGCCGATTTGGAAGCCATATTAGACGGGCGGGGTGGCGGGGGGATTGGCGAAAATAATAGAGGGAAGAGCGGCGATGTTAGCGGCGGGAACAGTGGTAAGAGCGGCGTTGCTGACGGTGGGAACAACGGTAAGAGTGGCGATGCTAATATTGGAAAGAGTGGCGATGATGGCGGCGGGTGCTGCGACATTGTTTTTATCGAGGGGCTGTTCGCGCTGTGCCTCGACGAAATACGCGAAAAACTGGACTTAAAGGTATATATTGACTTGCAAAGCGATGAGCGGCTGTACCGCAGGATCAAGCGCTGGAGCGATAGGGCGGGCATTGACGGCGTAGCGCTCCGGTACCTCGACACGGTCCGCTTCCGGCACAACGAGTTCGTCGAGCCGTCCAGGTGGCACGCGGACATGGTCATCAACGGCGACATGAGCGGCAAAGGGGTAGAGATACTGTGCCATTACATAAGAAACTCTATATGTTAAACTTCTAAAATTCCTATTGAGACTTTCCATTGATCTCCACTGGAACTTCCATTACTTGACAGCACGATCGATATAGACTAGACTTTTATTAAGAGGTTTAAATATGTCGATAGTTGCCGCTATTCTTGTACTCAGCTTTCTCATCATCGTACACGAGATAGGCCATTTCGCCGCAGCAAAGCTTCTGGGCGTCAGGGTGCTGGAGTTTTCGCTGTTCATGGGGCCCAGGCTTCTCAGCATAAAAAGAGGGGAGACCCGCTACTCGCTAAAGCTCATACCGGTCGGGGGGTCCTGCCTGATGGAGGGCGAGGACAGCGCCTCCGAGGACGACAGGGCGCTGGGCAACAAGCCCAAGTGGGTGCGCGCCGCCATATTCGCGGCGGGGCCGTTTATGAACCTAGCCATTGCGTTCATTATGATATTGATATTGAACATGTATTTGGGCTATGCCACAAACGAGGTTTCGTACGTCGCCGACCATTCGCCGGCTGCGTCTGCGGCGCCCGTTCCGATCGCGGTGGGGGATACACTGGTCTCCTATGGCGGGAAGCGCGTCAACGTGCCGACAGAAGTGTTCATATATATGCATGATACGAAGGGGGCGACGGTCGACGTGACGTTCCGGCGCGGCGGCGAGTTGATGAAAACTGTCATCGAGCCCGACTTCACCCCCGGCAGGCGCTACATACTGGGGTTCAACGCAGCCCAGGCCTCCGGTCCCGATTGGAACCTCGTCGAGCGGGTGACGGAGGGCGATCCTGCCGATGAGCTAGGCATCGAGCCGGGCGACAGGATATTGAGGATCGACGGTAAAACGCCTGCGGACCTAGACGGGCTGCGCGCCGCACTGGCGGAGTCGGAAGGCGGCGAGCTGGAAATTACATGGATAAAGCCGGACGGCACGCCCGCGTCCGGGCGCGTCGCGCCCAAGCTGATAAACGATCAGGACAGTTATTCCATCGGCATAGGCTACGGCGCCGCCGACAGCCCCGGCATTTTCGGAAGCATGCGCTACGCGTATTATAACGCCGTTTCATACAGCAAAATGGTACTGTACTCGCTTAAATGGATGGTCACAGGCGCCATCGGGCTGAACCAGGTGTCCGGCCCTGTGGGGATCGTCGCCGAAATCGGCGCAGGAGTCGATGAGGTGAGCAGGGGGCCCAACAGGGTCCAAGTCATGATCTCGTACCTGCTCAACCTGTCCGCTCTGATCGGCATAAACCTGGGCCTGTTCAACCTCATACCTTTTCCGCCGCTGGACGGCAGCAAGCTTTTGCTGCTGGGCGTGGAGGCCATTCGCCGCAAGGACATACCGCCGGAGCGCCAGGTTGCGATTACCATGTTCGGGTTCGCGGTGCTTATATTGATAATGGTCCTGACGCTGTTTAACGACATTATTAAGCTGGTGAATAGATGAAACAGGTAGATGCCCAATGATTGCTGACGAATTCTCAACCAATATTATAAATATCGGCGGCGTCGAAATTGGCGCGGACAGGCGCATTGCCGTCCAGTCGATGACGAAGACCGACACGCGCGATGTCGCGGCGACGGCCGCCCAGATCCGCGCGCTGGCCGATGTCGGCTGCGATATAGTTCGTATGTCCGTACTTGACATGGCCGCAGCTACGGCAATTGGTGAAATCCGCCGAGCGTTGGCGGAGGAGACAGGCGCAGGGATAGGGGCAGGAGTAGGAGCAGGAACAAGAGCAGGAACAGGGGCAGTGGGTGTCCCGCTGGTCGCAGACATCCATTTTGATCACCGGCTCGCGCTGGAGAGCATCCGACAGGGCGTAGACAAGGTACGGATTAACCCTGGCAACATCGGGGACCGCTCGCGCGTAAAAGAGGTGGCGGACGCGGCGAGGGAGCGCGGCGTGCCTATCCGGATAGGCGTCAACGGCGGCTCTCTGGACAGGGAGCTGGCGCGAAAATACGGTGGGGTCACGGCTGAGGCGCTCGTGGAGAGCGCCTTAACGCAGGCGGAAGTGTTAAACATGTGCGGCTTTTACGATATCGTCGTATCCATCAAGTCTTCGGACGTGTTCCTGACGGTCGAGGCTTGCCGCCTGTTCCACAGCAAAAAAACCGGGATTCCCCAGCACATTGGCATTACGGAGGCAGGCACGGCCACATCGGGGATCGTAAAGTCGACAATCGGGCTTTACGACATGCTCCGCGAAGGGATAGGGGACACATTGCGCATATCGCTCACCGGCGACCCGGTGGAGGAGGTCATCGCCGCCAAGACGTTGATGCAAACGCTTGGGCAGGCCAACATAGGCCGCACAGGCGGAAGCGGCGGCTTCGGCGAAGGCGTGGGCGCACATGGCGGCGGCGCGCGCATAGGGGGCATCGAGCTGATATCCTGCCCGACGTGCGGGCGTTGCAAGACGGATATCACAGGCTTTATAAATGAGATCGAGCGCAGGCTGCACGGCATCCGGACCGACAAGCATATTAAAGTCGCCGTCATGGGCTGCGCCGTCAACGGCCCCGGCGAGGCGCGCGGGGCGGACGTCGGCGTTGCGGGCGGCGATGGCAGGGCGCTGATATTCAAGCATGGGGAGCCGCTGTACCAGGTGCCGGAGTCAGAGTTGGTCGATGCCTTGTTCAGGGAACTGATGTCGATAGTATGACGATTTTATGTGTTTATTTAATACATTTTAGCTTTGTTTTCAAATTTTTCGGTCGTCAGGTGGTGCGCTATGGCGTACGCTTTGCCTTCGGCTGCCCATACCATGCCCCGATCCAACAGGACTTCCGCAGTAGGTGAAATGTCGAACACGTCGTCGTGGTGGCCCAGCGAGGTGTAGTACACACGCCCGTTCCCCCAGAACTTCGTCCATATGACAGGCATGTCGACCGGCTTGTTGGATATGTGGTAGTAGCTCACGGAAGGGAAGCGCGTCGTGGCGAGTACTTCTATGGCCGGGTCCACATGCAGATAATAATGCTCGCTCGAAACCTTAAAATCCTCCAGCCCCTCCACTATCGGGCTCGAGCCCTTGCATATGTTGACCATGTATTCGACCCCGTCGCCGCCGGGGTGGCTGACCCACTGCCCGCCGGTCATGAACTGCCACTCGGTGTTCTGCCTGAACGCGTCGCACATGCCGCCGTGGCAGCCGGCCAGCCCCACGCCGCCCCCGACCGCCTTCGCGACGTTCACGGCCTGTTCGCGCGTGATCTCGCCCATTGTCCAGCAAGCGACAATCAGGTCGAGTGATTTGAGCGCTTCAAGATCCGCCAGGGAGTCGAGCGTGTCGCTGATTTCGCAGGTGTAGCCATTTTTGTCCATCAGTTTTTTGCACCGCTTGGCTACCAGTTGCGGCTCGTGCCCGTCCCATCCGCCTTGAACAATTAGGACCTTCTTGTTTGTCATGGGTATATCTCCTTATATTTTATTTACGTTAGGTAATTGTTAAATCGCGGACGCACAATGTGCGTCCCTACATAAATGCAGCCAATTTTACATATTTTACATATATAAATTGTTGTAGAGGCGAATAGCGTTCGCCAGTAAAATACCGGCTTTGTTATCGCCTGTTTATTTACGCGTGTTCCAGGAACTGCTCCACCGAGGCGGCGATACCGCTGGCGTCCAGGCCGTAGTAGCGCAACAGCTCTTCGTATGGGCCCGACGAGGTGTAGCCGTGCGGGAGGCCCAGCTTCTTCACCTGGACCGGGTGTAACTCGCTGACGATCTCCTGCACGATGGTCCCCAGGCCCCCGATGACATAATGCTCCTCCAGGGTGGCCACGCGCCCTGTTTTGCGTATGGAGCGGAGCAGCAAGTCTTGATCGATGGGGACAACGGTAGGCATCGATATCAATTCGACGGAAATGCGTCGCCTGCGCAGTTCGTCGACCGCCATGACGGCGTACGCCGTTATAGAGCCGGTGGCGACCAGGGTGATGTCCTTCCCGGGATATATCAGTCGGCCCCTGCCTATCTCGAACCCATGTGCGCCGCTACCGCCACTGCTGCCATCACCGCCACTGCTGCCGCCGATTTCGCCGCCGCTCCCTTCGTTTTCACTGCCGCCGTCGTCGTGCAGGTTCGGGATGGGGTCGTTACCGATGCGCATGTACACCGGCCCTTCGTGATCAAGCATCGCGTACACCGCGCCCCGTATTTCGTCGGGATCGGTCGGCGCCAGTATTACGACGCCGGGTATCATCCTTACAATGGCGAAATCCTCTAGGGAATGGTGCGTCGCGCCCAGATCGCTGTATGAAACGCCGCTGTTGCGGCCGACGATCTTGACGTTCTGGCGCATGTAGCCGAGATCGTTGCGGAACATCTCGAAGGGCCTGGATGTGACAAATGGAGCTATCGCGCAGAACACCGGAATTTTCCCTGTCGTCGCCAGCCCCGAGGCGAACCCAGTGACGCCCTGCTCCATGATGCCGAACTCGAAATAACGCTCAGGGAACTCGTCCCTGAACGCGCCGAACCCGGAGCTGAGCCCGCTGTCCGCCGACAATATGACGATATCGCCCCGGGCCCTCGCCGCCTCGTGGACGGTAGCGCCAAACAGTTTGCGGGGGTCTTCCATTTTCTCAAACATCAGGCGTCCCTCCCTTGGAGCGCCGCTTCGATCCGTTGCTCCGCTTCGGCCAGCTCCTGCTCCGCCTGCTCCAGCTCGTCCGATTTCGGCTTCCAGTAATGGTATGCAAGCTTCCCCTCCGCGAAGGAGACGCCTTTAGCTTTGACCGTGCGGGCGACGATGAGCGACGGTTTGCGTTTTTTGAACGGCAACGCGGACAGGGCGCCTACGATATCGCCCATATCGTTCCCGTCGATCTCCTTGCAAGCCCACCCAAAAGCCGCGAACCGCCTGCCTATCGGCTCCATGTTCATCACGTCCTTCGTCGCGCCGCTTATCTGCAAGCCGTTCCAGTCGACGATGGCCGTCAAATTGTCCAGCTTATAATGGGAAGCCGCCGAGGCGGCCTCCCAATTCGACCCCTCGGGCAGCTCGCCGTCGCCCAGTAGCGCAAAGACCCTGGCGCCGCCGCCGTCCAGCCTCAGCCCGAGCGCCATCCCGACCGCTATGGACAGCCCGTGTCCCAGCGCGCCTGTGTTGGCCTCGACGCCCGGCAGCTTGTGCATGTCGGGGTGCCCGGGCAGCTTTGTGTTCAGCTTGCCGTATGTGTCCAACAGTGACTCGTCATAATATCCGGCTTCCGCGAGCGCGGCATACAGCGCCATGCATTTGTGTCCGGCGGAGAGTACGAACCGGTCGCGCCCGGCAAGCCCCGGATTGCCCGGGTCGTGGCGCATGATATTAAAATACAGGGCTGCGACGACGTCGATACACGACAACGCGCCCCCCAAATGCCCCGCGCCGCCCGAACGCACCATCCGCACGATCTTTTGGCGGCATTTTACGGCCCTGTGTTCCAAACTCAATATGTTTCCGGCTTCAGCCACGGCGCTCGACACCCCCCTTTAACACCCCTTCTAACACCCCTTTTCATATTCCACAATGCGCGCCACCTTGGGCGCCGAGCGGGCGCTCTCTTCGTAATTTACGCCAAGATATGCCTCGACAAAGCATTTGCCCAGCTCGATCCCCGTGACCTGCGCTCCCATTGTTATGATATTCGCGTTGTTGCTGAGCTGGGCGCGCTGTGCCTGATATATGTTGTTCACCGGGGCGGCGTACGCCCCCTTGACTTTGTTGGCCGCGATGCAGACACCTATGCCGGTCCCGCATATGAGTATGCCCCGGTCGTGCTTGCCCGCAGCGACGTCCTCCGCCACATCGATGGCGACGTTTGCGTACACCGGGTCTTCGCTGCCAAAGTCGTCGCATTCGTGCCCGAGCTCTTTGATTAACGGGATCAGGGCCTTTTTGAACTCCGTGGCGTTAGGGTCGCTCCCAATAGCTATGCGCATGGTATTACCGCCTTTCGGTCATTATTTTGAGTTGGGCGCGAGTGCGCCCACCCTCTATTAATACCCATTATTATTCGTCCCGTCGCCATTCGTATGTTGTTATATGCGGCGAGTAGTGCGCTTTTGCGCTGACCAGGCCACTTTTGTGCCGCCCGTCTATCTGGATTTTCTTTTGTATGCCGGGGCGGAGGTCGAAATAATTGTCCGAAAAATAAAAGCCGAACTCGTCGCCGTCGTCGATCGCGCTAAGTTCGACGCATCGTGCGAAGCGGTCTGTTTCTACATAGAACGCGCCGGTTTCGGCTGCGCTATTCGATAATGTGAGCTTGGCCTTAGGGAATATGAGTCTACGTTCAATTTCTACGTAATCGTAGTCATGATAATCGACGCTGTTTTCAGTATCTGTGAACCGTGCGTATAGTATGTTTTCCGTGCGGAACTGGCCGAACGCGTCGAGCGTGGCCACTTCGCCAGAGCAACCGGCGCGCATGCAGGCTTCCACTTTTTTCAATTCGAGAAACGTGTTCGTCCTCGGCGTAAACAGGCCGTATTCGAGCGTGCCGGAGACGTCGCTTGTGCTGTCGTTGACGAGCCAAAGGGTTATCGTGTCGCGGATGTCAAAACAGCACATGACCGGTTCGTAGCTGCGCTTGGCCTCGTAATAAGGGATGTAAGGCTCGGCGTAATAATCGATTATAGCGCTGTATATCAGCGGGTATGTGTCCGCGAGCTTCCAAATCAGGTGCATGTTGGACACGCGCGGCTTGCCGGAGTGCGACGGCCGCCCCATGCGGCTGCGTTTTATGCCGTCTTTAAATGATTTCGCGTGCGCCGCTGCGTATTTATACGCGAGCTCGGCGGGGGAGTCGGCGTCCCGGAACTCGTGCACCGGGCCGGCCTTCGTGTCCAGGTTGTTGCCCACCCGGTGGAACCAGGCCTTGGGCATCAAATCGCGCTGCCGCTTCCAAGGGTAGTACGCGTCGGTAAAGGAGGCGTCCCACAGCTCGTCCTTGCCGAGCCACCGCTTGACGCTTTTGAGCGCCGGGCCGGACACGCGCATATGCTCCGTAAAGGCGACAGGATACTCCATGCCCGGCACGTACCACCACATTTCATAGCCGTGCGAGTCGCCCGTGCGCGGATCGTTCGCGAATGCGCCGCCATACGGCGACGTGATGTGGTAATATCGACCCGGGTCGAGCTTTTTGCACACTTCGGGGAGCATTTTTGTGAACAGTTCGACGCCTATAACGCGCTCACCGGGGTGGTCGTATTCGCCGCCCATGATGACTTCGTTGCCGCCGCACCACATAAATATCGACGGGTGGTGCCGGAGGCGCGCTATCATGTGCTCAGCCTCTTTAACGCAGAGGGCCTGGTACTCCGGCCATTCGGGCAGCATTCCATACGAACCGTAGAATTCCTGCCAGACCAGTATGCCGCGCCTGTCGCATTCGTCGTAGAGCTCATCGCCGTACGGCTCGCCCTCGCCCCAGATGCGCATGGTGTTCATGTTGGCGCTCTCGAATAAATCCAGCAGGGTGTTTGCACGATCGCGGTTCCAGCGGTGCGTTTTGCCGTCAAGAGGGGAGAGGTTCGCCCCCCACATGCGCACCTTTACATTATTTACCATAAGATTGAAATTTGCATCTGTTACGATGTCGCGGAAGCCGACGGTAAATTTCTTGTAATCTAGCGCGTCGCCTTCGCGCAGCAGCTCGATCTCGACGGTATAGAGCGCCTGTTCGCCGTAGCCGCGCGGCCACCACAACCTGGGACGCTCCACGAGCAGGCTTATTGAAACGCTGAATGGAGCCGCGCCGCTATGGTTTTTGCCAAATGCGATTGTCTCCTCGCAGACGGGCTCGCCGCCGGGGCCTGTGACGCGCGCGCGGGCGCAGCACCCGGCTGTGTCCGAGGCGTCGATGCTGACGGCAACGGCGCCCAGACTGTAGCCGTTGCTAAGCAGCGTGTCCACTTCCACATGCGTGAACTCGGCGGCGTCGGCCACCTCCAGCGCTACGTCGCCGAAAACGCCCATCAATGTGATATAGGGCCGAGAGCCCAGATAGCTGTCGAAATCGTGTATGGGCTTGCGCAAAACCCTCCACGGCGCCATTTTGCCCTGCCATTCGTCCGGCAGCGGGTTTTCGCGCATGTACGCGTGGGGGGACTTGAACGACAGCTCCAGCGTGTTCATATCTTTTAGCTTGCCGGTCACGTCGATGCGAAGCGGCAGGTACATGTCGTTCCATCGAGCGATTTCCTCGCCATTCAGGGAGACGGAGACGATGGTGTCCAGCATATCGAAGTTCAAGTATACCTTGCCATCGGGGGCGGGACAGCGAGGGCGCTGTCCCATACGGGTATCAGCGTCCGTAGTAACGTCGGCGTTGACGTCGGCGTTTGCATCAATGTTTTCGCCCGCGCGCGGCGCGGCGAACTCGCACCGGTACTGCCAGTCCTGCTCGGCGACCCACTTGAACTCTTCGCCCTCGCCGATGAGGAATCCGTCGCCTATAAGCCCATGGGCGTGCAGTATTTCATGCACGCCCATGGGCATAAAACCAATATCCAATTCAACATGCTCGCCGTCCGCCAGGCTGCCGCAAAGGCGCCATCCGCTGTCAAGCTTGATAAATTGTTTCATTATGACCTCATATTTTCGCCATATAATATAAACCGGGCCAAACCGGGCGGGCGCCCAGAAGCGCCTCTACGCAGCGTTGCGCGTTGCGCTTTGTGCATTGCGCGTTTCGCGTTGCTTAAAATATGCTGACAGAGATGTCCGCCGGGGCTTCCAGCAGCTCGATCAGTTCGTCGTCGAGCTTGACGAGCGTCAGCGAAAAGCCCGCCATTTCCAGCGACGTGCAATAGTTGCCCACATAGTTCTTGACGATTTTTAAGCCCTTCTCCGCACATTTTTTCGCAGCCTCGCCGTACAGCAGATAGAGCTCGCTGATGGGCGTGCCTCCCAGCCCGTTGACCATGACAGCCACGCGGTCGCCGGATGCGAACGGCAGATCGGTATAGATCGCGTTGAAGACCTCGTCGACGATGTCCTTGGCCGGCTTGATTTTCTCCCTGCGCCTGCCCGGCTCGCCGTGGATGCCGATGCCGACTTCCATCTCGTCCTCCGCGATGTCAAATATCGGAGACCCCTTTGCCGGCGGAGTGCAAGACGTAAGCGCCACGCCCATGCTGCGCGTCACTTTGTTGACCCTCTCGCCGAGGCTGACCAGTTCTTCGAGCGTCGCGCCCTTTTCCGAAGCGGCGCCGACCGCCTTGATTATAAAGAAGTTGCCGGCCACGCCCCTGCGACCGACCGTGTATGTGCTGTTGTTCACAGAGACGTCGTCGTCGATGATCACGACGCCGACCTTGATGCCGTCCGCTTCAGCCATCTCTTTTGCCATGTCCCAGCTCATGCGGTCGCCCTGGTAATTGTTGATAAGGTGCAAGACGCCGTTGTCGTTGGCGAGCAGCTTCGTGCACTCATAGACGTAGTCCATCGGCGGCGCGGCGAACACGTTGCCGGGGCAGGCGGCGTCGAGGAAACCCTTGCCGACGCACATGATGTGCGCGGGCTCGTGGCCGGAACCGGAGCCCTGCATGATGGCGACCTTGTTCTTGGGCAGGTCGCTCCTGAACAGGATATTGAACTCCGGTACGCATTTCAGCTTTCCGCCGCTAGCCAGGTGGATGCCCTCGATCATTTCCTTCACAAAATCGTTCGGATCGTTGATAAACTTTTTCATGCCAATGGCCTCCCATACCATATATTGCATTAATTAAATATTGTATTAATTAATATAAATTAGTTTTCCTACAATTTACCATTCAAGGCCGCCATAATGGCGACCGTCATGTCGCCGACGGCGACAATGCCCGGATCCAATGTGCCGATGCTGCGCTCGCCGGTGAACGACTGGCGCCCGCGCTTGGCGATCCAGCCCTTTGTCGTCTCGCGGCACTGGACGGCCGCGTCGGACGCCGCCCGGAACGCGTCCAGCATCGGCGCGCCGGCTGCGGCGGACGCCTCCAGCGACACGACGATCTCGTTTAACGCGTCCAGCAGGGTCTTGTCGCCGACGACCGCGCCGCCGCGCTTCGATATGCCCTCGATGGCGTTTTTCAGCCCGCCGATGATGTCGTCGATGGACAGCTCCGACTTGTTCCGAAACGACATGCCGCAGCGCATGAACAGCGTGCCCCAGACAGGCCCGGAGCAGCCGCCGGTGTTGCCGGTGATCGAGCTTGCGACATTTAGAAGCAGGCCCGATATGGTGGAATGGTCGTAGCCGTCCCAAGCGCCCAGCACCGCCTTGAACCCGCCGGCCAGCGAGGCGCCGAAGTCGGCGTCGCCCATGACGGCGTCCAGTTCGCTAAAATACGCCTCGTTGCTGATCGCGGTCTCGGCCATCGTCCGGACAATCAGCTCCACATGCCCTTGGTTAAGTGTACTCATCGCGCCACCATCCTTTACATTTTTTTGTCCGCGCCCTCCCCCCAATTCAACGAAATTTTTATTTCGTTGAATTGGGGGCTATGCTACCCCAAACTAAATCAATTGCTTTTCATCCATGTCTGCAGTTCTTTTATAAATACTTTTCGAACCCCTTGCTCGAAAAATAGTTGATCCCTATGGCCTCCCGCACGTCGCCCAGCACCTTGTTGGTCACGCCGAGCGCGGCATCCGTCCCGGCGCGCAAAATATCCAGTACCCCGGCTTTGTCCTTCTCGTATTCCTCGCGCCGCTCGCGGATCGGCCTGAGCACGTCCTGCATTATCTCGTTCAGCAGTTTTTTGACATATACGTCGCCGAGCCCTCCGCGTCTGTAGTGTTCCTCCAGCTCGCCCAGCGACCCGTAGTCGCTGCAGTGCGCCCGAAACAGCTCGTCCGTGCCAAACACGTTGAGGTATATAAAAACCGGGTTGCCCTCCGTCTTGCCCGGGTCGGATATGCGCAGATGATCAGGGTCGGTAAACATGTTCATGACTTTTTGGCGAATGACGTCCGGCTTGTCCTTTAAATAGATGCAGTTGCCCATGGACTTGCTCATCTTCGCATCCCCGTCCGTCCCCACGAGCCTGGCCATCCGTTCGTCCTCCGGCACTATCGCCTCAGGCAAAACAAGAACATCTGTTCTATAAATGCGGTTGAAGGAATGGACGATTTCACGCGTCTGCTCGAGCATTGGCAACTGGTCGCTCCCGACGGGCACATAGTGCGCGCCGAACGCCGTTATGTCCGCCGCCTGGCTGATGGGGTATGTCATGAAGCCGACCGGCAGATCCCTCGCAAAATTGCGTATGGCGATCTCCGTCTTCACCGTCGGGTTGCGTTCCAGCCGCGCCATGGTGACGAGGTTTGAATAGTACATCGGCAGTTCGTACAGCGCCGGGATCTGCGACTGCACCACAAAATTGCAATCGGTTGGGTCGATCCCGATGCCGATGTTGTCCAGCGTGACCTCCAGTATGTTTTCGCGTATCTTTTCCGGATCTTCCGCGTTGTCCGTCAACGCCTGCAGATCGGCGACGAGCAGGTACATATTATACTGCCCGCTGTCGAACATCTCCTTGCGGCGCTTCAATGAGCCCGTGTAATGCCCCGTGTGCAGTGCGCCGGTGGGCCTATCGCCCGTGAGGATGGTCTTCTTCTCAGCCAATCGTTATACCTCTCATTCGTTTGAATCATCGCCGCTGTCGCCTTCGCCCCCGTTGCCGCCAACACCGCCGCTGCTGCCCCCGTCGCTCATATCGGGCAAATCGTCCCGGGACCGGAAGCCGAACAGCTTGTAAAAGCTGTCGGTCACGTCATACCGCATCGGCCGGCCCGGCAGGCTTGCGCGCCCAGCCTCAACGATGAGGCCGCGCTCCAGCAGCTTCGCGATGGAACTGTCGGAGTTGACGCCGCGTATCTTTTCAATCCCCGCCCGTGTCACCCCGGCATTATAGGCAATGATCGAAAGCGTTTCATATGCCGCCTGCGACAGCGACTGCTTTTGACGTATCTCAAACAGTTTGTTGACATAAAACGCCAACTCGGGGCGGGTGCAAAGCTGGTACTTGCCTGCAATTTCCCGTAGCAGCAGGCCGCGCCCGGAACGGCGCAGGCCCTCCCCCATCCGGTCGAGCAACAACTTGACCTCGGGCGCCGGCCTTTCGAAAATCATAGCTATCCGTTCAAGCGTCAGCGGCTCGCCCGATGCAAACAGAATTGCCTCCGCCACCGCGTCGAAACGCTCCTGGCCGGTGGCGTCCATAATAGACTCGCTCGCATCGCCTTGTCGAGATTGCGGGTCAAGCCCGC
Source organism: Oscillospiraceae bacterium (assembly GCA_009777515.1). GTDB lineage: Bacteria > Bacillota > Clostridia > WRLR01 > WRLR01 > WRLR01. The sequence continues at coordinate 13,539 of WRLR01000093.1, forward strand.
AATGACGGGGGTCCGGGCCCGTGGACGCGCTCATTTCGCCTTTCTTTCCCTGCGGCTGACAAACAGCCCGCCAAACAATTTCCTTTGCCGCAGCGCCACGCGGCTTTGCTGGGACAGCTCCAGCAATGCGTTAAAGCCCACTATAATATCTAATTTAGGCATAGTTGCCGGATTATATAATTTTTGAAACAAAAAACGTGGTTTTCTAGTCAAGTAATCTAAAATGTCCTTTATTTTATTCGCCAAGGTCACGTGATCGCGCTCGACAATTTTGCCGACCTTCGCCTCCACGTTTTCATGCCTGCGGCGGCGCGCGTCGACCAGGTTGCGGTATACCATGAGTAGCCTGCCGCGATCCATATCAAACAGCGTCTGTTGCTCGGGAAACGACACGCCGCTCTCGCCCCCCGGTCCGTAAAGATCTGCCTCCCTGTATTTTGCCCCGCCCCAATATGCCGCCTTGTCGCGCAGCGACGCGGAAAATTCCTTGTATTTTCTGTATTCCAATATGCTGACCACCAGTTCGTCCCTGGGGTCGGCATCCTCCTCGTCGCCGTCGCCGCCGCCTGGCGCGGGCAACAGCAGCCTGGATTTGATGTGCATCAGGGTGGAGGCCATCACCAAAAAGTCGCCCGCGACGTCCAAATCCATCTTTTGCATGGAAACTACATAGTCGAGATACTGGTCGGCTATGAGGCTGATCGGGATATCGTAAATATCGAACTTGTTTTTTTCGATCAGGTGAAACAGCAGATCGAACGGGCCCTCAAACGCGTCTATTTTTATCGTATACGCTTCCATCGCGTCCATTATACATTATAATCCGGCTCTTGCGTTTATTTTTTCCAACAGCAATTTCGCGCATGTGATTTGGTCAGGGATGTTACCCGACTCGTCCTGCACGCGCCAGATGTCCGGCGTGACCTCGTCCGCGAGGAAAAAGTCGCGGTTCTCGTCAAAGCCGATTTCGATTTTCAAGTCGATCAGCGTCAGGCCAAAGCCCCGCAGCTCGTCCCTGAGCGCGTCCCCCACCTGGAGTAGGATTTTCAGGGATTTGTCGTACTCGCCTTCCTTTAGCATGCCCTTCATGAGGCAAAGGCGTTCGCTAATGAGCGGGTCCCCTTGTGCGTCATTCTTCAGCGTCACTTCTAGATAAGGCGGGTCGAACGGTATGCCGGGCTCTATCGAGAAGCGGCTGCACATACTGCCGGCCGTGAAGTACCGCAGTACAAATTCAAGCTTCGGCACTGTGACCCTGCGCACTTTCATCAGGCACTTGTCCAGGTCCGCGCCCAAGTAATGCGTGGGCACGCCCTTAGCTTCGAGCATCTCAAAAAAATATTTTGATATGGCGAGTCCCGTCCTGCCTTTGCCTAGCACGCTGCCGCCGACTTCGTTCGAGCCGGGGTCGAACACGCCATCCTTGCCCGTCGCGTCGTCCTTGAAAAACAAATAAGTCTCCCCGGAAGCCTCGTCCACCATTACGCGCTTCGTCTTGCCGTCATATACCGCCTTCATCCATGCCCTCCAGTCATTTGATAATATTATATTGTTTGATTAATTTTCATTCAGCGCGGCGCGAGCCGTTTCGACCCATTTGCGCAGCCGGTCCCGGTCGCTCTCGACCGTTATGAAATCCTTCAAGTTGATCTCCCAGTGGCAATTGTGCCTGCCGTAAATGTCTTTCGCGTTACGTATGATGCGCGTTATGCGTTCGGGGTCGAACCCGTTCGTCAGCATCTCGGACGGGTTGGGGCGCCACGAGACGACATAGTCCGCGCCTAGCTGCTCAGCGCACCGCTCATCGTCGGCCCAGGGGGTAACGGCCACTCGCCGGAGGTTGGATATTTTTTTCAGATGCGGGATTTTCGCCGTTAGGTTCTCGCAGCATCCGTACGCGGTCAGCCCGAATTTTTCGTAAAACGGCCTTAGATAACCCAGAACAAACTCTTCAAACATATCGGGCCCGATCGGCTCGAACTCCTGCGAACAATCATAAACCCAGTGCTGGCTCATCGGGACGGCTTGCCTTGGCCATGGCCCGGGCAGCTCGTGGCAGTATGGCATGGCCTGGATGCCCGGGTTGCTCAAAAACGACTGGTCGCAACTGGACAACAGCCCCTGCTTTTCGGCATCGTCATATATGCGCGTAGCGGCGTCGGCGATCATCGCGCTCAGCGAGTGTACCATTTCGGGCCGGTCGTGCAACTGGTACATCATCTGCTCCGGCCCGAGCAGATACGCGAGCGTGTACGATATGTTATATACGCCGCCTGGGAAGTAGTCGGGCGCCACGGCTATGATGTCGCCGACCGCATCTTCGATCATGGCGAAATGCTGTTCGGTTGTTTCGCGATCTATCGACATGTCGGGCGCGACCAGCTTCGCTATGTCGCCGGGTTCGGTGACGGGCGGCTCGGGCAGGTGGTAGGCTAGCGTTTCGGCAATCCGTTGCATTTGTATGGGTACGCCCCAGGTGCGCCAGTCCGGCGTCTTGTTGGTATAGGTCGGCCTCACCGTTATCCAGGGCTCCGTGACAAAGTCGTCGCCAAACGATGCGTGGTACAACTGGAGCCGCATCCAGTTCTCGTACTGCCGGAACAGGGCGTTTTCGCACTGCAGCTCGCTTTCGCTAAACACTTCGCGCCACATGCCCTGCGGGTCCAGCACATACACGGGCGTCCTGTGCGTGCGGAGGCTGTTGAAGTCCCGCCAGAGCGCGCGCCTCTCGTCCTGCACGTCCTGTGCGGCGACCTCCATGGTCTGCTTTGCGAGCTCGCGGAGTATATGGACATCCTGTTTGTTGTTCATATGTGCACTCCCTTGTATATGGTATTGCGCATGGCGCTGGATGATTGATTAATGCTGTTTTTAACACGGTTATTATACGCTTTATAGGATTCAGCCGCAACAAAATAATGCGCGAGAGGACGCAGACGGGGGGCGGTGTCTCTATAAAAGAATCTGATGCGATTAAATGATTACGAATGATAGCGCGGACGACCGAGGGCGGTCGTCCCTACAGTTGAAGGTGACGCTTTATATAATTAGCATTGTGTCGAAGGCGACGCCTTATATAATAAGTATTGCAGTCGCAACGGCGACGCCTTATATAATTAGCATGGCGTCACCGAAGCTGTAGAAGCGGTAGGAGGACTCGACCGCGCGCGCGTAGGCTTCCATCGCCAGGTCGTGGCCCGTGAACGCGCATACGAGCATGAGCAGGGTCGAGCCGGGCAGATGGAAATTGGTGAGCAGCGCGTCGGCGCACTTGAACCTG
>WRLR01000094.1 GCA_009777515.1 Oscillospiraceae bacterium
GTCTTATTCGCGCTGACGTCAGGGATGAGCTTGTGTTTGCCCAAGTACGTGCCAATGAAAAACGCCCCCGTATCGGTGGCTACCGCGCCGAGCACGATGAACATCACGGCGTACTCGCCTTTATACAGGTTCCGCGTCATAATCATGTACCAAAACAGGAAGCAAATATAAAAAGCGCCGAGTATCGTAACGGACAGATCGCTGACCGTGTACTTGTCCCGGCGGAAAATCAGGAATATAAACAACAGGAGAAGAGAAAGATACATCAAGAGGCGGATGTCAACAAAGAGGATGATGCCAAGCAGCCACTGCCATATGCGCCTGTCCCAATATTCGACAGACCCGAGCAGTAAGCTGACGCAGGCGGTGTAGCCCGCAAAATACACGGGCCGAAAGCCCTTGGCGCGAAACGCTTCAAACACCTCGAAAACGGCCAGCGCCGCCAGCAGCGCGCAAGCGGCGTCGAAAATCTCCCTGCGGGTGAAAATGATCAAAAATACTAGGGCTGACACGACGATGCCGCTGACCACCCTGCGCCTCAAGAGCCACCACCCCTCCCCGTCGAGAGCCCGCCAAAGCGCCTCTGCCGCGCGGCGTATGCCGCGACGGCCGCGTCGATGTCGGCGTCGCGAAAATCGGGCCACAGCGTGTCCGTGAAATACAGCTCCGTATATGCCAACTGCCACAGCATGAAATTACTGATCCGCGACTCCGCGCCGGCCCTGATGAGCAGATCGGGGTCGGGCATAGCGCGCGTGTCCAGCAGCCCGGACAGCATGGCCTCGTCGAGCTGCTCCGGCACAAGTTCGCCCTGCGCGGCCAGGGCCGCCGCTTTCCTGGCGGCGCGCACGATCTCGTCCCTGGCGCCATAGTTGAACGCAATCGTCAGGTTGATGGCGTCGCGGTTGCCCCTCGTGCGCTCCGAAATCGAGCGGAAGTCCCTTTGGACGTCCGCGTTCAGCGTCTCAATGTCGCCAATGAAATTGACGCGTATCCTGTCGCGTTCGGGATCGCTTTCGAACGTGTTTATATAATGGCGGAGCAGGCGGATGATCCCCGAGACCTCGTCCCCCGGCCTTTTCCAGTTCTCCGTGGAAAAGGCGTACACCGTCAGATACCCCACCCCAATGTCCTTACAATAGCGGGCCACGCGCTTTAGCGTCTCGGCGCCCTCGCGGTGCCCCAGCGTCCTCGGGAGTCCGCGCCGCGTGGCCCATCGCCCGTTTCCGTCCATTATTATGGCTATGTGCACCGGTACAGCGGCGCCGATCAGTTCGCTCATCAGCCGCCCACCTGGCCTTCCCGGACGCCGGCTTCGACTTCCCGGACGCCGGCTTCGACTTCCCGGACGCCAGTTTCGCCTTCCCGGACGCCGGCTTGCCGTGTCAACAGCAAGTCGCATATGGGGCTGCCCGACGGGTCGTAGCCGCTCACGGCGCACCGTATGACGCGGTACTGCCCCGCGGGGATAATAATTTGGGCCCCCATCGCCCCCGGCGATGTTCGCGCCCCCGGCGATGTTCGCGCCGGAGGCGATGTTTGCATCGCCCGCTCGAACGCTTCGCCCATCGCCGCCGCCTCCGCCGCCTGTCTTGGCTGCGCGGTAAACTCGATGCGGCCTATTAGGCAGCCGGTACGGGCCAGCTCGGTCGCGGCGTCCTCAAAAAAAAACGCGCCGACATCAGGCGCGGTACACCGCGCCGACGCCCCGCCTTGTGCCACCAGGGTCCCGCTTAATACTCCATCCTGCGCCCCGCCCCGCGCTGCGCGCAGCGCTTTGCCACACGCGTCATTTCCTATGTAGGCGCCGCTTGCGCCGTTTTCACTGTTATAGATAACCTATATCTCCATTATCTCTTTTTCTTTTTCCGCCATCACCTTGTCCACGTCCGCGACAAATCGCTCGGTAATGGACTGTATCTCTTTTTCCGCGTCCTTTAGATCGTCTTCGGTCATGTCCCCGGACTTCCTCTGCTTTTTGAAGTTGTCGACGGCGTCGCGCCGTATGGAACGGATGGCGACTTTGGAATCCTCGGACAGTTTTTTGATCTGCTTAATAAGATCCTTCCTGCGCTCCTCGTTGAGTACCGGGAACGCCAGACGGATGACCTTGCCGTCGTTGTTGGGGTTAATCCCGATATCGGACTTTTGTATGGCCTTTTCCATTTCCTTTAACAGGTTGGCCTCCCACGGTTGGATCACTATCATCCGGGCCTCTGGCACGGAAATGTTGCCCAGTTGGTTAATCGGGGTCTGCGAGCCATAGTAGTCGACGGTGATTTTGTCGAGCAGCGCCGGGTTCGCCCTGCCCGCACGTATGGCCCTGAACTCGTCCCTGAGCACCGATATCGTTTTGCCCATTTTCGTCTCATATGGTTCGTACAGTTCGTCAGGCATTTCATCATCCCCTTTCGCATCCGTTATTTTATCACATCAAAGCGGACTGCGCATAGCCTTCCATTTTGCGTCCCGCGCCTTCAGCTCCGCAAGCGCCGCTTCCAATTTGTCAATGTCCGGGTTGTGCCCCGGGATGTGTACGACAAAGAAATCGGACTCCACCTCGCCGGACAGGCCCAGCTGCACCAGCTCGTCCCTGCCGCGCATTATGTGGAAAACCGAATAGCGCTTCTGGCAGTCGCCCACGGTCATCAAGAAATCGGTGACCCCGGCCTGGTTGGCGTCACCCTTGAAAACGGTTTTGTTCGACGCCAGTATACGCACAAAAGCCAGCTCCTCGGGCGTGTGCCTCTCTATGAAGCTGAGGACCGTTTGCTCGCAGCGCGAGCAGACTATGTCCATCGCGTTGAGCGCCGCGAAGTAGTCGTCCCGCGCCATGGGGCAGCCGGGTATCCATGCGCCGGCCGAGCGGTACTCCTCGCGGATGCAGTCGCCGACCAGCAGGCACTCGTCGAAGCGCTCCTCCGCCGGCACGTCCCAATGCCCCGGCCCGTATACGATATCGACGCGCTTCAACAGGCTTTCGGGGTTGCGGAACCGGTGCAGCGTCCCCTGCGCCACCGCGCGGCAGCGGGAGCACGAGCCCAGATCGTGCAGGCGGAATTTGCCTTCCGTCTGCTCTTCCAACTGTCCTGCGGGCGACATGAACGGGGCGACGGCCTCGTCCAGCGGCATGCCGTGGATGTTGATATAGTCGAGGTTGTTGTTGCCCAGGCTGTATTCGTCCGCCCATTGCAAATAGCGCACGCGAGGGTTCTGGTCCATGATGTGGGCGCACACTACGTCGACCGCGACCGGGTCGCGGCCCATCACTATGCGGTTGGCGAAGCGCGAATGCTCAAAATGGCTGCCTCCGGCGATGCCCTCCATGCCGATGCGGCCGTCGACGATAGAAAAATCGGGCTTGCGGGCGCGGGCGATGTCGACAAGGTACTGCTCAACCGCATTGTCCCTGTGAGCCTGCCTGCGCGAGTCGTCCGTCACCAGCCCGAAACTGTTCTTGATAGCTGCCGTAATGCAGACGGTGTCGTGGTTTTTCATCATAGGCTGGGATATGAACACGTCTACGTCCATGAGGAGTTTAGGCAGGGATATGACCTCGGCGTACATCGCGCCCGGCACCGGGACGTCCACCCGCTCCGTGTTGGTGAAGTCCACCAGCGTGGCGCCCTGGCGTTTGCACATCTCGACATAGCCGTAGCGGGTGAAGGCCTCCATGGTAACATTGCCCGACTCCGTGTTCTCCCCGACATATATGGCGCCGGGCTTGCAATATTCGTTGATCAGCTCCAATATGGCTTCGCAGAAGCGGGGGTCGGAGTTGCCGCCGGTGATCGGGTCCACGCCGTTGACCAGGTTCGGCTTGAACAGGACGCTCTGGCCGGGCAGGACGATTTTTTCGATGCCCCCCAGGGCGTCGAGCCCCCTCTTAATGGCGATTTTTAGCTTGCCGTTGCCCGTGCCGATATACACGTCGCTAAACGGCTTTATGCGGACCTCCGGCTCGGTCTTTAACACATTCATAAAATTTTGCCCCCTCATTAAGATGCGCTATGTGTAATACAGTCAGCTTACCAGCGTGCCTACGGGCTGCCCCATGGCGACGCGTATGATGTTTTCGGGATCTTTTATGCTGAACACAATAATGGGGATTTTGTTGTCCATGCAGAGCGTCGTCGCCGTCGAGTCCATCACGCCGAGCCCCCTGTTGAGGACTTCCATATAATCCAAATGCGTGAAGCGGACGGCGTCCGCGTTGAGCGCCGGATCGGAGTCGTAGACCCCGTCGACGTCGGTGGCCTTGAGTATCACCTCTGCGTCTATCTCCGCCGCACGCAAAGCCGCCGCCGTGTCGGTGGTGAAATACGGGTTGCCCGTGCCGCAGGCAAATATCACGATCCGCTCCTTTTCAAGGTGCCGCAGCGCCCTGCCCCTGATATATGGCTCGGCGATCTGGCTCATCGCGATCGCCGTCTGCACGCGCGTGGGGACGCCTTGCGTCTCCAGCGCGTCCTGCAGCGCCAGCGCGTTGATCACAGTCGCCAGCATGCCCATGTGGTCCGCCCTGGTGCGATCCATGTTCTTGCCGCTCCTGCCGCGCCAGAAGTTCCCGCCGCCGTTCACTATGGTAATCCTTGCGCCGAGGCGGTAGAGCGCGGCTATGCCCGCGCACACGTCGGCGAGCACTTTTTGGTCTATGCCCACCCCCATCTCGCCGGCCAGCGCTTCCCCGCTGAGTTTTAGCAATATCCTTTTATACTTTAACACAAGCGCCTCGCAAATAATGTATTTTCAAATGATTCCTTACGTATATTCCGTCGGGCGAGCAAAAAAAGGGGGACATATACGTTATATGCCCCCGCTCGCCGGTTATTTATTGATTTGCTTATTTACTTCATCGGCGAAGTTTTCCTCCCTGCGTGCAAGCCCCTCGCCACGCTCAAACCTTACAAAACGCCGGATGTTGATGTTTTCGCCGATTTTGGCTATGCGCTCGTTCAAGAGCTGGCGGATGGTCATGGAAGGGTCCTTGATCCACGGCTGCTCCAGCAGGCACACGTCTTTATAGTACTTCTCGATGCGCCCTGCCAGCATTTTTTCCACCACGTTGTCCGGCTTCCCTTCTTTTAGGGACTGCGCCCGGATGATCTCCCTCTCCTTGTCCAGCACCGCCGCCGGAACGTCGTCGCGATCCACATACTCGGGCCTGGACGCGGCCACCTGCATCGCGATATCCTTGACGAAGGAACGGAATTCCTCGTTCTTTGCGGCAAAGTCCGTCTCTATGTTGACCTCGACGAGGACGCCAATCCTGCCGTTCCCGTGAATATACGCGTCGACGACGCCTTCGGCGGCTATCCTGCCCGCCTTTTTGGCCACTTGCGCCAGGCCTTTTTTCCTCAAGTCCTCGATGGCTTTTTCAATGTCGCCGTTGTTGGCTTCCAATGCTTTTTTACAGTCCAGCATGCCCGCGCCCGTGCGCTCGCGTAACTGTTTTACCAATTCTGCTGTAGACATATCATATGCTCTCTTTCATTATAAATTGACTATGCTTGTTCCTCCGCGACGGCGTCTTCAATTGCGTCGACAATATCGGCCGCAGCCTGTGCGCCCGCTGCGAAAGCTGCGGTTGCTGCGGAAGCTGTTGTTTCTTCTAATGCTGCGGAAGCTGTGGTCTCTTCAGGCGATCCTATCATCCCTTGTGATTTTTGTGCTTCCGGCGCTTCTTGTTCCTCTGCCGGGGCAACCGCCTCTGACGCAGCGACCGTTTCAGATGAAGCATCCGCTTCTAATGAACTGGGCTCCTCGGAAACGTCCGGCGCCGCCGTCGCGCCCGTAGCTTCCTGTACGTCCGGCGTATCCAGGGCTTGCGGCGCATCCGGCGCGACTGAAACCTCCGGCGCTACCGGCGCTTCTGTTGATTCCGGCGAAGCAATGTCGCCCTGGGCTACCGGCGCCGCCACTGGCGCCGCCGGCGCAGGCGCGGCAGCCTCCGCCCGTTCGGGCTGTGCCTGTCCTATAGCAGGGCGCCGCCTGGCGTCGCCCCGCTCGCGATCCCTGTCGCGGAAGCCGCGATCACGCTCCCTGCCCATATCGCGGGGCCGGTCCCTCGGCGGATAGTCCCTGTCGTCGCCATCGATGGCCGGCATGGCCTCGCCGGGCCCGACGTCGGCCTGCTCGCCCTGGCGCACCTCGATGACGCAATCGGCCATTTTTGACGCGATAAGCTTTACCGCGCGGATGGCGTCGTCGTTGCCGGGTATGACATAGTCCACTTCGTCCGGATCGCAGTTCGTATCCACAATAGCGAGGATCGGGATGCCCAGCTTCCGCGCCTCAAGGATGGCAATATGCTCCTTGCGCGGATCGACCACAAAAATGGCGCCCGGCAGCCTCCTCATGTCCTTGATCCCGCCCAGGTATTTAAACAGCTTGTCCATTTCTGAACGGAGCTTGATGACTTCCTTTTTTGGCAGCACGTCAAAAACGCCCGACGCCTCCATTTCCAAAAGCTGGTTTAAGCGATCGACTCTGCGGCGTATCGTCTTGAAGTTCGTCAGCATGCCGCCTAGCCAGCGCATGTTGACATAATACTGCCCGCAGCGCTCCGCCTCCTCGCGTATGGAGTCCTGCGCCTGCTTTTTCGTTCCGACAAAGAGCAGATCGTCGCCACCCGATATGACGTCGCGCAAAAAGTAATAGGCCTCGTCGATTTTCTTGACTGTTTTTTGTAAATCGATGATATAGATGCCGTTGCGCTCGGTAAAAATGTACTCGGCCATTTTGGGGTTCCAGCGCCTCGTCTGGTGACCAAAGTGAACGCCTGCCTCTAATAGTTGCTTCATAGATATGACTGCCATTAAAACCCTCCTGTTTTATCCGCCGCCGCCTTCTGCTCCCCCCGGGGCCCGGGCGTCTGTCGAGCCTTATCCGGGCAACGCCTGGGGGATCGGACGGCGTGTGTTTTGCCGCGCTGTGCGGCGTTAATCAGCATAACACAGCTTATAGTAAGAATCAAGGAAAAATTACGCCTATCGGCCTTGCGGCTATGCGGCTATGCGCCTGGCCTACGCGCACAAATGCGCCAAGATTTGCATTTCTGCCTTGCGGCCTTGCTGCTATGCGTACATGGCGCATATGTCCCTATACGCCTCCGGGGTGCCCACATCGTAACATTCGCCATCGAAAGCGTACGCGGCGACGCGCTTCCTTTTGCACAGCCATGCAGGGAAATTCCCCGGCGCGTCTTTGGGATTGCCCGCGTCCAGATAGGCCGAAAAAAGCGGCAGCGTCTCCTTTTTGTATAAGTATGACGCGTATACGGCATAATCCGATTTTGGCGCCGCCGGTTTTTCCTCAAAGTCCAGCACCTGGTTACCCGGCCCTATGACGGCCACGCCCAGCCCTTTCAGAGCCTCCCGGTCCGCTATTTTTTTTACGACGACGCAATCCGCATCCGCGCGCCTGTAGAAGTCGTAAAAATCCGTCAGGCGAAATGTGAAAAAGTTGTCGCCGGCGACGACCATGACCTCGTCGTCGATGGACAGAGCCTCAATGGCGAAGCGGATGTCTCCGATCGCTCCGAGGCGCGTCTGCTCCGAAACCGTCCCGTCGTTTAATACCGTGATACCCGCGCCGCGCCCATCTGCGCCAACGCCCGCGCCAACACCCGTGCCAACGCCCTCGCCCGTACGGCCAGCGCCCTCGCCAACGCCTGTGCCAACACCCACGCCCGTACGGCCAGTGCCCTCGCGCCCGTCCTTCCATTGTACAAAGCTGTTGTAGAACTTATCGTTGCTGACTATCACCGTTTGCGCCACATTGCCCAACTCGTCTATTTTATCCATTATATGGTCAAGCATGGTCTTATTTCCGATTTTCAGCAGAGCTTTCGGCGTTTCCAGCGTTATCGGGTACAGCCTCGTCGCGTAGCCCGCCGCAAGCACAATCGTAACCATAGGATCCTCCGCATCACATCAAATGCTAAATTGGTTATTATCAGTTCCGGCCCTGTCGCGGCGGGCAAATTCGTACATCAATATACCGGCGGCGACGCCGGCGTTCAGCGATTCAGCTTCCCCGCCCATGGGTATCGACAGCGTCGCGTCGCATATATCCAGGAGCCGCTCGTCGATTCCGAACGCCTCGCCGCCTATGATAAGGGCGATGTCGCCGCCGCTGAGCTCGGCGCCAAAGCAGTCGACAGCGCTGCCCCGGGGGCCGGCGCCTCCCTTTTTGTCCCCGTCGGACTCTGTGGCGGCGGACGCATAAATGCGGTATCCCGCCTCCCTGAGGCTTTTTACTGTTTCATAGAGGTCCGCGCCGCGCAAAAAAGGGACGCGGAAGACCGCCCCCATAGTCGCGCGCATTGTCTTTGGTTCGTAAATGTCGACGGCGCCTTCCGAAAAGACTGCCCCGGAAAAGCCCGCCGCCTCCGCCGTGCGCAGCATCGCGCCGGCATTGCCTGGATCCCGGACGCGGTCCAGCATCAGTATGCGGCTCGGCTCGCCCGTATTTTTCGTCAAGTCGTTTATGGTGTAGGCGTACATCTCAATGACAGCCAGCAACCCTTGCGGCTGCAACGTGCCGGACACAGCGTCAAAGACCCGATCGGCCAGTATTGAGAGCTCTATGCCGTATTCATCGGCTATCTTTTTTATCGCGCCAAACCCGTCTCCCCGGTAAAAGCCCTCGGAAACGCACAGTGAACGCACTGCCGTCCCTCCGCAGCCCGTGCCGCCGCCAGCCCTCGCCGGGCCGCGCAGCGCTTCGTTCACAAGCCTTTTACCCTCAACAAAAGCGAGTCCGAGCATGTCCCTCGCGGCCCGCTTTTTGAGTTCGCGTATTTTTTTTACCGTCGCATTATGGCGGCTCGTTATGATATCCATGGGCATCGATCTATACCAAAATGGGCGTCGATCTATATCACAGTTTGCATAAGGCCCGATCTTACTGCTAGTATAAAGCCCGATCTAACAATTTGCATAAAGCCCGATGCGTGCGGCCATTTGCAAGCGTTTCGGCTAGGCTTTGCCAAGGCTTACTTTTACGTGATCCACAAGCTGCGTGAACCCCGCCGCGTCGTTGACTGCCATGTCGGCGAGGACTTTTCTGTTTAGCTCGATGCCGGCCGTTTTTAAGCCGTTGATGAATTTACTGTATGACATCCCGTTCAGACGCGCCGCAGCATTGATCCTTGTGATCCACAGTTTCCTAAAGTCCCTCTTTTTGGCCCTCCTGTCGCGGTATGCAAAAACCAGCGCGCGCATGACGGCCTGGTTCGCCGCGCGAAAATGCCTGCTGCTGCTGCCCCAATAGCCCTTGGCCAGCTTTATGACCCTTTTATGGCGCTTGCGCGTCCGTAACGCCCCTTTTACCCTTGCCATATAAACACCCCCTAAAGAAAATATGTGATGCAAAACCGCCGGCTGCGGTCAAATAGCGTTATTTATACGGTATCATTTTGCGTATAATGCCGGCATTGGCGCTGGACGCAATCGATGACTTTCGCAGCACCCTTTTCCTTTTTGGCGATTTCCCAGACAGCAAGTGGCTCTTGAACGCCTTGTTGCGCTTGACCTTTCCTGTGCCCGTGAAATCGAAGCGCTTTTTTGAAGCGCTGTGCGATCGTAATTTTGGCATACAACATACCATGCGCGAACCACGCGCGCGCAGCCGCAGCTAATAGACGCGGCGTCGGCGCAGCGCGGCCCGACCCTTTCTGCGATTTATAGATTATTGCGCTTACTTTTGCTGTACAATACGCACGATCTTACGAATGAAATATGATCACTTTGACGCTTGTGCCTTTGTGTTGATAATCATGGACATGCTACGGCCTTCCATCTTTGGCGCGCGCTCAATCGAGCCGAACTCGCTGACGATTTCCGCGAACCTTTTGAGCATTTCGGCGCCCTGCGACGTATAGTTCATCTCCCTGCCGCGAAAGCGCACGCTCACCCTCACTTTGTCCCCGTCCTTTAGGAACTTGGAAGCGTTTTTGACCTTGAAAATGAAATCATGCTCCTCAATGGCGAGGTTGAGCCTGATCTCCTTTTCGGTAACGGTCTTTTGGTTGCGCCTGGCCTCCTTCTCCTTTTTGGACAGTTCGAACATATGTTTGCCGTAATCCATGATTTTACAGACAGGCGGCTTGGCCAGCGGGGCGATCTTGACCAGGTCAAGATTTTTCCCGTTCGCGATCCCCAGCGCGTCCTTGGACGGCATGATGCCGAGCTGGGTCCCGTCTGTGTCGATTAGCCTGATTTCCGCGTCTCTGATGTCATCATTGATCATAACTTCATTTCTGGCTATGCTTAACACCCCCGCGCATAATATTTTCCGACTGCATATTACGGGCAACAAAAAAGCGGCTGTTTCCACCCGCTATTCAACACCGGAAAACCGACGGGACGCCACGCGCAGCTTTTAGCCGCGCCGCAAAAATGCCGCCAGATGACCAGATATTGACCCGGCGGCAAGGGCGCCGCCACAGGTGAGAAGAAGACCCTCTGCTTTGTTGTCGCAAAAATGATATCAAAAAAACGCCTAATTGTCAACCCGCCCCCGGCGATCGAAAAAAGCGATAGAAACAAACGGCAGCCGGTAGGTAGCCGGTAGGTAGTCGCCCAGCTGCGGCTATTACGCGATGCGCAATATTATCTTGCCGGTTTTGCCGCTGCCCGACATTATGGAGGCATGCGCCCCGGCCGCGTCGTCCAGCGGGTACTCGGCGGCTATCCTGACGCGGACGCCATTGCCGACAGCGTCGTTGAGCGCGCTGACGTTTGCGGACAGCTCGCCCGGCAGCATGTTCTTTAGCATGACGCCCAGCACATCGGCGTCTTTTAACATCACCAGCCTCGGGTTGAAGTCCAGGTTGCCCCTGTTGCCGACGATGGCTATGCGCCCACGTGTGGCGACCATTTCGAGGTCTTTTTCCAGGTTAATGTTGGCCAGCATCTCTATTATCGCATCGACGCCGCGCCCGCCGGTCGCGGAGAGGATTTCGGCTTCGTAGCCGCCCTGGCTGTGGTCGAACGCGCGGTCGGCCCCCAGCTCCTTTAGCATGCTAAGCCCCTCCGCGCTGCCCGCTGTCCCGTACACCACCGCGCCGCGCGCCTTGGCGAGCTGCACGGCAAGGCTCCCGACGCCCCCGCTCGCGCCGTGTATCAGCGCCGTTTCGCCGGGCGCCAGGCGGGCGCGGCGAAACAGCGCCTGGCAAGCCGTCAGCCCGGGCGTGCCAAGCCCGGCGCCCTGCTCGAACGGCACGTGCGCAGGCAGCCGGAACACGGCTCCGGCATCGCATGCGACATACTCGGCATATGTTCCCGTTATGCGCTTTGCCACGGCGCCCGCCACGTACACCCTGTCGCCCACTTTGAGGGCGCTGCCCCCGCCGCCGGGCACAGCCGAGCCGACGGCGTCTACAATGCCGGCGCCATCCGTACCGGGCGTGTAGGGCAGCGCCGGTAGGCCGGCCGCGTAATTGCCGGAGCGTATATATGTTTCCACCGGGTTGACCCCGACGGCATACAGCCTGACCCTGACCTCCCCCGCGCCGGGCTCAGGCACGGGCGCGTCGACCAGACGCAGCACGTCAGGATCGCCAAATTGCGACACTCGGATAACTTTCATTTTTGCCTCGCTATTTTTTTGCGATCATCAGAGAGCCGTTTACGCCCCAGTCGTCGTACGGGATCAAATTTATGTACATATAGCTGGGCTGCACCTTAAGCTTGTCTTCAAAAAGCTTGGTTATCTTTCCAATATAGTCCTTTTTGATGTCGTCGCTCTCGTTGCCCAGCAGCCTGACCTCCAGGTTGAGCATCGGGTTGGCCGCGTCCCCCATCTCCATATAACAGCCGTCGTTGATGTACATCATCGTGTTCTGGCGCGTCTTCCCCGGGATCGCCGGCATAATCTTGCCGATTTCCTCGCACAGATCGTGCTTTTCCGTATCGCTCAATCGCACGGACGTATTTAACTGCAGATATGGCATGACTGCACCTCCAAAAATAAAATTAGTATTAGGCTATTGTAAAAGTCGCGGATACACAATGTGCGTCCCACATATGGGCAGCCAATTTCCCACATATGCAAAAATGTTGTAGCGGCGAACAGCATTCGCCCGTACAATACCAGCTTTTACAATCGTTAATAAAATTAATATATAAATTATTATAAATAGAAACGCGTGTCAAGGGGGCGTAGAAGCGGCATAGGGGCGGCGCCCCGCGACACTCTGTGGCGCAGAGGCAGGCGCAGGAGCGCTTGGTCATATGTTGCTTGGTCATATGTTGCTTGGTCATATGTTGCTTGTCATATGTTGCCGGGGTAGACATATTCCAGGCTGGACTTGGCTATGGCGACCGCGTCGCGCATGAACGCGGCGCCGGTAGGCGGAGCGTCCTGCATATGGTACCTTGGGAAAAAGCGCGACAGGTGCAAAGGGATGTCGCGGGAGACGGACGCTATTTGGCGGGCTATGCTGTCTACGGCGGCGGGGCTGTCGTTGTGGCCCGTGACCAGCAGGTGCGTGACCTCTACGTGGCAGCCGGCGGCGTGCGCTGCTTGAATTGTGCGCATCACAGCGCCCTGATCGACGCCGCCGCACACACCGGAGTAAAACGTGCGATCACCTTTTAGGTCGACGTTCATCGCGGCGACGAACGGCAGCAGCTCGCGCAGCGGCTCCGGCTCTATATAGCCGTTGGTGACCAGGACGTTTTTAAGGCCTTCGGCATACGCGCGCCCGGCCGTTTCCAGGACATGCTCGTACCAGATGATTGGCTCGTTGTATGTATATGCGATCCCGACGTTGCCGTCGACCCGGGACGCGAGCGCCAGGCGTACCAGCTCTTGCGGGGGCATGGCTCGCGTTTGCGGCACGCTGCGCGAAATACTGTGGTTCTGGCAAAAGGGGCAGGTAAAATTGCACCCGAAGCTCCCTGCAGACAATATCATGGCGCCCGGATAGAACCGCCTCAGCGGCTTTTTTTCGATTGGATCGAGATTGATGGAGGATATTTTGCCGTAGTTGAGCGAGTACAGCGCACCGTCTATGTTGCGCCTGGCCAGGCACGCGCCCGTCCCGCCGGGCCCGATGGAGCAGCCCCTGGGACAGAGCAAGCAAACCGCCCCGCCGCCCTCTGCCTTGCTGTAATGCATGGCTTCGCGGAAATTGTGGCGCCGCGCCTGCCCCTCGCCCCGGGGCCTATCGGGCATTTTCGCCCATATGCCCGCCACGTTCGTGGCGGACGACCTCGAAACGCTCCATGGAGTACTGCTCGGACGGCCTTATGCCAGCCTTCGAGAGCGCTATGCGGAGCTGCTCCTCGACGCTGTCGACGCCCTCCAGGTTCGGCAGCAGCAGCCCGCGCCGATAGCCCCGGCTCACAATTACGCCGTAGCGCACGACGTCCAGCTCCGCC
The DNA here is from genome assembly GCA_009777515.1 of Oscillospiraceae bacterium. GTDB lineage: Bacteria > Bacillota > Clostridia > WRLR01 > WRLR01 > WRLR01. Next base: position 13,392 of record WRLR01000094.1, read on the forward strand.
GGCGAGCCTAACGGCTCCGGCGCCATAAGCACGTCGACGCTGACTGTCAAATCGCCAAGCTCGCCAGGCGCCACGGGATCGAACCGGGGGTCGCGGCTGCATGCGCTTATCGCGTTTTCCACAATCTCCCCGGCCAGGCTGTCCATGACGGGCGATATCGTGCCGATGCACCCCCGGAGCGCGCCATGCTTTTTTATGGAAACGAAAGCGCCCGCGCGCTCCGCAAGCAGCTCGGAGAAATCGAGCGCCTGCCCAGCCGCGCCGCTCCCTTCGGACGACAGCACGCCCCCCGGCGTCACGGCAACCTTTTCGCCCCTTTCAACATAGGCGCGAATGGCTGCCTTGGCCAGTTCCACATGGGGGCTGCGCCCATTGATAGTATGGTCAGACATATATGCCCCTTTATATTTGATGTTGGGTGTATGGTGCACGCGCACCGCGCGTCGCGCGGCGTTTATAATAGCCTGGCGATGGCGTAGCCTACCCCCAGGACGCCTTCGTATGACAGTATGCGTGGCTCGCCGCTTGCTTTTATTTCATTGAGCGCGCCGTACAGCATGACCAGGCCGAAGAACCCGCACTGCGCCGCCCGTTCGAGCGTTATCTCGTCAGTGCCGAGCAGCTTCTGTACGTCCCTCCTCGCCATGCAGTCCACTATGTAGCGGTCAAACTCGGGGCCGGCGGGATCAAAGCCATATGGCCCGTCTACCGTGAGCTTGTGCGAAAGATCGCCGCTAGTGATAAGCGCAACGCTTTTGCCGGACTTGCCGGCGGCCCGCGCGATGCAGGCGCCGAACTCATACAGGTCCGCGTTGCCAAGATACGCGACGGAGATGACGACCAGCGTAGGATAGGCCGCGCCGCGCTTTTTTATGGCCTCGTCGACAAAATACAGCGGTACCACCGTCCCGTGATCAAGCCCTATGCCGAAAGCGGCAACGCCGCCGATTGCGCCGCCCACCGGCGGCCCGCCCCGGTATTTTCCGCGCACAAGGGCAGCGCTGATGCCGGACCTGTTCGCCTCGTCGCAAATACTGCGGGCCAGATCGCCATCGCCCTGAAACGAGACGGAGGCGCCCTTCGCGCCGAAACGGCCCAGATCGCCCTTCAGCGTGTCCGCGCCATTGATCGCCACCGTTTTCCCACCGCCTGCCGCCTCGACATGCGGCGATATAATAACAATAGAGCTGGCGCCGCTGTCGACGATGCCCTCCGAAGCCGCCCGCATGGCAGCAAGCGTGGCGCCGACCTCGGCTTCCCTGCCCCTCCCCACCTCCGGCACGACGACCGGGGGGTGCGGCATCTGCCACGCGGTGACAATGCCCGTATTGAATGATTCACTTTGATTAGCGCTCATCGTTTATCTCGTTGAAAAACGTAAAATTGTTTTTATATTCGCGCTTGACGCGATACATGGCTTCGTCGGCCATCACTATCAATACATCCGTGTCCTTGCTGTCCTCTGGATATATGCTAATCCCAATCGAGACGCCAATATTGTTGTCGGCGCCTTCAATCATTATGGGTTTGGCCGTTTCCCTGATGATCTTCCTGGCCAGCGTGCCGGCGTTCAGGCTTATCTTCAAATCCGTCATGACGACGACGAACTCGTCGCCGCCCATCCTGGCAAATATGTCGGTGGAGCGGATCAGCCCCAGCACGCGGTCCTTAAAGACCCTCAGCACTTCGTCCCCGGCCTGGTGCCCGTATTTGTCGTTTATGATCTTGAAATTGTCAAGGTCCATAAAAAGGAAGGCCACTTTCGAGTTCGTCCGCAGGGCGTTCGCATACGCTTTGGGAACGAGCTCCATTAACAGCCGCCTGTTGGGTATGCCCGTCAGCGTATCGTGGTTCGCAAGCTCCGCCACTTTTCTTGAGACTTCGTCAAGTTTTTGGTATATGGTGGCGTTGTCCAGCGCTATCGAGACATAGGACGATACCGCGTCGAGCAGCTTTGCCTGATGATTGTTATATGAGCGAGTTTTTTTGCTGCGGACGCATAGGACCCCAAATAGCCTGCCTTTTGTTCTGAGGCAGGTATACACTGCGGATCCGAACGCCCGAGCCGCGCCCTCGCCGCCCAGCGCCCGGTTCGCGTCCCCGACGTCTAACGCGTGGCTCGCGCCACCGCCGTTTAACACCCGGTTCGTGCTACCGCCATCGGCCGTCCCGCCACCTGTCATGCCGCCCAGTGCAGCGCCGAGCCTGCCGCCCAGCGCCACGCCCCTGTCGCCCAATGCCCCGCCGCCGCGCTCCATCGAAGCGACGTCCTCTATTACAAGCGTATCGTTTTTATATACGCACAAATACGCCAAATCGCCCGCCGGGACCTGCCTGCGCCCGTCCCGGGAAAAATCCACTTCCTGCCCGTCTTCATACATTATTTGGTATTCCAGCAAATTGCTCTCGTCGTTGTACGATGCGATGAAAAAACTGTCCAGATGCATCAGCGCGCGCAGTTCCGTGTACAGCGTCCTCAGCACTTCGCCTATATCGAGCAGGGCCGTAATGGACTGGCCGATATTATATATGGTGTTGAGCTGCCAGTTCGCCTCTTCCAGTTGGACATTGCGCTCCAGCAGGCTCTCCCTGAGGTGTTGCTCGGCGTTGGCGATTATGCGCGCGTTTTCTTTGACATAGTACGATCTCAAGTTCTTTATTTCGCTGCCGGCCTCCTCTTTTGCGGCCTCGTTGACGTAACGGGACGCAAGATCGGAATAGTACTCGTACATATCAAATTGGCCCGATTCAAAAAAACCGCGCGAAAGCGCCCTCGAGGCCGATGCGGCCGTCCTGTACTCGGCGTCCCGCGCGGCGATCTCCACAGAACCCAGGAGCATCCGGCGCGCCTCGGCGCTGTTGTTGTTTATCTGCCCGAGCAGCCCGAGCCAGTACATGACGCCGGCTTGCTTCGACATATTGCGCTCTTCGGCGCACAGATCGAGCGCCTTGCTAAAATAAGCATTGGCCTCGTCGCACCGTTGCTGCGCGACACGGATCGAGCCCAGGCCGCACAGCGCGTCTATGGCGACATTGCCACACAGCCGCTTCGTCTTGTCGCCGCCAGCCTCGCCCAGCGCGCCGGCGAAAGCCGTTTCGGCTTCGCCATATTGCGAGCTCTCGAACAGGCAATGGCCGAGCAGGAGGCAAGCCAGCATGCGGCCCTCCGCATCGCCGAGCGCGGTAAAAATGTCTTTTGCCCTGACAAAATAATCATATGCGCCGACGACGTCGACGGATAATGCGCCCGCGTCGCCGCTGCCTCCGTAGCCTCCGTTGCCGCCGCCCAATGCGCCCAT
>WRLR01000095.1 GCA_009777515.1 Oscillospiraceae bacterium
CGCCGAAGTTTTCTTTTACGCCGGATTCGATGTATTCCGTTTGCTACGGAGAAAAAGGCGTCCTGAACGCCCGGTTCGCTCGCGACGTCGCGGGTGGCAACCTGGTGGCGTTCAATGGCGGCCATGTGACCAACTCCGTCGCGGATCGCGCGGTGGCTGTCATCTCCGGTTTTAGTTTGACGGACGTACAAAAAGCTGTGGCTGGATATGGCGACATCACGGCACGCGAGGTAGAAGACAACAATGGCGGTACGAAGGGGTTGGGCAGATGCGTTGAGCTCACTGCGGTAGGCGTCGCGCGGCACGCAGCATTCCCGGAGGGGAGCGTAAACGCGATACAACGGCTCGCGCTGGCGCTATCTGAGCAAGGGCTCGTCACAGGGGCGGCGCTGGGCGCCATGCAATTTATCGCAGGGGCGCTAGCTGACAATTGGGGCACGGGGCTGGACATAGCGTTTGAGGACGAAATCTCCGGCGCCACCAGTTGCATCGGCGGCTTGGCTTGGATGGAGGGGACGACCTACCACCAGGACATCAACGTGCGCTACGCTATCAGCGCCGACGTCCGCGAGCTCAAGCGCAGGCTGTCGGCCCGGTGCGCCGAACACGGGTTCGCGCTCACACTGTTCAAAGACAGCAAGCCGAGTTACATCCCGCCGGACAGCCCGTTGGTACAGATGCTCGATCAGACCGTGGGCGAATTTTACGGGGACCGTTTCAAGCCTTACATCATGGGTGGCGGCACATACGCCCGAAAAATCCCAAACGCTGTCGCATTCGGCCCTGACGTCAGCATAGAAGACGCGCCTTTCAACGGGGCGCACCAACCGGACGAGGGCGTGTGCGTCGAGACATTGCTGACCGCCATTAAAATATATGTGCTGGCTCTGACACGGCTGGACGCGATGCTGTAGCGAATGTAAATACATACGGGCGGGCATGTATACATCGGGCCCATATGCATAAAAGCATGTATGCATACGGGTAAAATGTATGTAAAATATGCAATCATAAGGCGATAGTTAAAGTCGCGGACGCACAATGTGTGTCCCTACATATGGGCAGCCAATTATGCATATATACAAAATGTTGTAGGGGCGAACAGTGTTCGCCCGTAAAATACCGACTTTTACAATTGTCTATAGCAATCATAATAGGAGGTTGGATATGAAAAGAAAAATTGGTTTGATCGGGCTTGGCAATATCGGCAGCTTTTATACGGGCAGGCTGCTGGAATGCGGCTACCCGCTCACGGTGCTGGATATCGACAAAGCAAAGCTGCAGGCTATGGCGGACAAGGGCGCGAAGACGGCTGCCACGCCGGCGGAGCTCACCGCCGCTTCGGACGTCATAATGCTCTCCCTACCGGGTAGCGAAGCCGTCGAAGAAGTGATGACAGAGGCAAACGGTATCCTCTCCGCCCTGCGTGAAGGCCAGCTTGTCATCAACACAAGCACCTGCCGCCCCGGCACTGCCGTAAAATGCCAAAAGCTGTGCGCCGAAAAAGGCGCAGGCTTCGTCGATTCACCGCTGAGCTGGCGGGCCAAAGGCCAGACCCTGATGGTCGGCTGCGACGAAAAGGATTTTAACGACGCCGAAGAGATTCTAAAATGTATAAGCTACCGCTACAAGCTTGTGGGCCCAGCCGGGAGCGGCCAGTATTTGAAAATGATCAACCAGGCGATATTGGCCGACAGGCTAGCCGTGTATTGCGAGGCAGTGGAGCTGACAAAAAAATGTGGTTTGGACCCCAAGCTGCTGGACGAGCATCTTGAATTCGATATCCCGAAGGAGCTGTACACGGAAGACTACAAGGGCGGCGGCCACCTCAACCTGCACTACAAGGATTTGGGCTACCTCAACGAAATTGCCCACGACGTCAACGCGAACATCCCCATCAGCGCGCTGGTACACGAGATGTTCAAAGCCACCAGCATCTATGGCGAGCCTCATTGGATACAGCCCGGCATTCAAACATACTACAAGCGCTTGAACGGCGGCGAATGAGCGCCGTTATTGCTTAGCAAATTCTAATCAATATAGGCAATGTAAAATCGTTGCGATTGCACACAACGCCATGACGCGTCATTGGCGAGTTTCGTTATGTGTTTTTTTAGCATAATTGGTCGTAAACTTCTGTCATTTATGCATGCCTATAATTTTATCTTTTCAATGTTTCAATAGACTCAAAAGTGGGATTTTATAACATATTAATCTCTTGTCATGTTTATTTGCGCGGACGGTTGCGGACGGTTTTTGTTTGCTGCCGAAAAGGAGGCGATCGCATTCTAAGATGATTTGACCGTTATATGACGTTAAATCGAAGAACATTAAAATTTTATGACGTTCAAAACTATGCATCAGGAGGTACACTGCATGAAATTAACTAAGAAGGCCATTGCGGTATTACTGGCTACAACAATGCTTATCGGCATGGCGCCGATGATATCGCTGGCGGCCGATGGCGGCTATTCCGACGTATCGTCCGCACATTGGGGGTTCGATGCGATCACAAAGTGGTCCGGCGACCGGTACAATGTGCTACTGGGCGACGGGAACGGGCGTTTTTCGCCTGATCGCGAACTGACGCTCGCCGAGCTGGCTACGATTTTATCGAAGTCTTTCGGGTACACAGAAAGGACATCGGCGATAGTCAACCCGGAATGGGCGACAGAGTACGTTGAAAAAGCCGTCGCCGCAGGCATTATACCAAGGGCCCGAAGGATAGACGCCGACGTAGTCTTGACCCGGGAGCAGGCCGTCAAGTACATCGCCATGGCATATGGGATCGAGCCGGTGGAGGGCGAGACCCCGTTCCTGGACGACAGCGACATAAGCCTTGAGTTCAAGCCATATGTCAACGCGTTCCAGACACTCGGATATGTCATAGGCGACCACGCTAATCCAGAAGACTCCAGTTTCGCGCCCAAAGACGGCTACACGAGGGCGCATGCCATGCAGGTCATCGACAACATGACAAGCGATATCCTGGACAGTTCCGCAAGAGGGGGGAACTACGACAAAAACGTCATAGTCCGCTCCGCAGGCATTACTTTATCAAACGCTACAATTGCGGACAACCTCATAATCGGCCAGGGCGTCGGCGAGGGCGACCTGCATTTTAACAATGTCACAGTTAAGGGCGACGTGCTGGTTTTCGGCGGTGGCGCCGAATCATTGTACCTTGCGGATTTCCGCGTTGAAGGCAATCTGATCGTCCATAAATACGAAGGCGAGGACACCGTCCGCATTGTCGTTTCCGGCGATAGCAATTTCAGCGCCATTGTGCTTGAGTCGGGGGCAATCATCGTCACGCAGCAGCTTGCCGACGGCACAAAAATCCATGTCGAAATAGCGGCGGACTTCCTTAAGGGATCAACATTCGAGTTCATCGGGGATTTCGACAGCATCGTCAACAACGGTAAAGACGCCGACATAATCATATCCGGCACCGTCAATAAGCTGACGCTCAACGAGGCGGCGCATGTCAGCGGCGACGGGACCATTATCACCGCAGAGGTTTCCGCTGCGGCTGGCAAAGGCACAATTTTCGATAAAAAGCCTGTCAATATTACCGGCGAAGGCAGGAACGACGTGACACTGCCCTCCCCTGCAGCCCCCTCGTCTCCTGGCGGCGGTGGCGGCGGTGGCGGCGGCGGTGGTGGTGGAGGCGGTGGCGGAACCACTCCCCCGGCAACCGATAGGACCGTCAGTTCCGTCGCGGCCATAAGTAATTCTGTCGCGCAGAACGAAACCTACGCCCTCCCGGCAACGGTGAACGCCACGCTGGACAACGGTAGCACGCATGGGTTTGCAGTCACATGGTCGCCAGCCACAGCCAGCACGGCGACAGTCGGGACTTTTGCCTTTGAAGGCGCGCTTACCATGACATCCGGCTACACGAACCCGAACAATGTCAAGGCCCATCTGACGCTTGAAGTAAAGCCCATAATAACGGGCATAACAATTACGCCACCGGCAAAGGTCCTGTACTTGCAAGGCGATAGCTTGGACGTGGCGGGCATGGTGGTCACCGCTGCATATTCTGACGGCGCCCTTGTAGGCGTACCGGTCGGCGATTGCACCATTACCGGATTCGACAATACAACCGTCGGCACGAAATTAATCACCGTCACATATGAAGGCAAGAACGCTACGTTTAATGTTGAAATATACGCCTCGGTGAGCAGCGGCCAGCTCGTATCGATCAGCAGCCCCGCCGCTCTGACGATCGCGAACGGCGCGCCAAAGACCGCCGCCGGCCTGAACCTTCCGCCGATGGTCGAAATTAATGTAAATGTGGCGTCCGGCGCAGGTACGACCGAGAACGTACTGACACTGGCGAACATCGTTTGGAACGTAGCCGGCTCGACCTATGACCCCGCTCTCAAAAGTGCGCAAACAGTCTCCGTCACCGGCACGGTGACGCTACCCAGCGGCATAAACAACGCAGCAGGCATACCCCTTGGGGGCGTCATTATAAACGTGAACGTCCTCGCGGCGGTGCACGCCGTCTCCTTTAACCTGAACGGCCAGCCGGGCGCGACCATCATGGTGCAGAACATATCGCACGGCGGCGTAGTGACGTTGCCCACCGCGCCTGTTTCAGTCTCGCACGATTTCATGGGTTGGTATAAAGAAGCCACATGCGAAAACGCATGGGTCTTCACCAGTACGGTTGAAGCGCCGATGACGCTGTACGCCAAGTGGATCATCAAGACCTATACCATCACATTCGCACAGAAGATTCCAGCGACCCCCGCCGCGACGATGCCAAGTCCCCTGATAGTCAACCACGGCTCGGCTGCGCAAAAGCCAACGGATCCGACGCTCGCCGGATTTACATTCGCGGGCTGGTTCACCGACGAGGCCTGCACGCTGCCGTTCGACTGGGGCGCCCTCATAACGGCTAACTGGACGCTCTACGCGAAATTCACGGACGCGGTGTCACAGGAAGTAACCGGCAGGGACTCCCGCTTCGCGCCCGGCTACCCGGCCGTCAGCTTTAACGGCGACGGCACGGCGGTATTGAGCATGCAGCTCAGCGCCGCCCCGGCGAACCCCATAGTGGCGTATATCGCTATGGATAGATATAACACCCACGACAGCATAAGTTTCACTACAAAGGAAAGCATTATATATGGGCATTTGGTGGATTCATCCGGGGCGTTCACCTGGGCCTCAGGACCCCATGACGAACTGGTGATCGCTGACAACAATGTGCATACATATACTACTTCTAGTCCGCTACTCGAAAACGGCATGCCGGCATCCATCGGCATCGTCCTGTTGGAAGGCGACAACTTGGACGATCCTCTGGCGACCGCTACGCAGATAAAAATTTCCGCCGATGAGGCAGGCTATGTGGACACTTACCCACCGAATTCGTCAACCGCCGTGTTCAACACAGACAACAAAACAATATATGCCTACTTCAATGAGCGAATTGCAAATACATCATTGAACGTTGGAGACTTCACCGTGGAAAACGCGGGAGGCGCTACTGTTAGTACGGTTACGGTCGGGCAGGACCCCAGTTCTGATAGTAATTATAATTCATCGTGGGCTATTGTTACGCTTAGCAAGGAGGTAGAAGCTACCACTCAAAATTCAGTTGTTCTGACATACAAGCCAAGCGCGACGAACATCATAGAAGATCAAAACGGCAACAAGGTGCCTGTATCGCAATCGATTGTTTGGGGCAATGCTTATGGGTACAGATGGGGTTCAATAATTCCAAGCACTCAAACCGTCAAGACTTATATCAACCCAGCTGAGGGGACGCTTGGCGTGGAGTTCTTCCCCGCCATATGGCATGGGGATGATATAGACTACAATGGGAAAGTACTCCTCACAAAAGATTCCAATTCATTGGTAATCACCGACACCCATAATGGCTCCTGGATGCACGACGGAAGCAGCAGCGTCGCATATTTCACATTTGAAGCTAAAGATACCACCGGTGCAACTAATTATAAAGTGGAGATAACAAGCGGGCTGACCGCCTATGCGAACTCGGCGTTCAACCCCATTGGTGCACAAGATGTGGGCTCATACATGCCGCAGGTGACGACTGCGGGCGTAACGGCGAAGCTGTCCACTGAACCAAACATTGATATTGAGGTGGCGCTGCCGTCAGGTACAATGCTTTTTTCAGACTATTCATCACCTGCTGCATGCAACTTTGTCCTAATGGTGGACGGGAAGCGGGTCCCCATTCGCGGCCACGAAGTCTGGACGTCTGATGTCGACACCGAAAGAAACAAAGTTTATATCGAACTGAACGACCGCCGCAGTAACATCGTAAAAAATGGCGGAACATTGCTAATCAGCTATGACACCAGTTCTGGAGGGCATGTGAAAGATTTGCACCATTGCCTACATGACATATCCGGGGCGTATATACCAAATTTCGGATCGGTAACAATATCCAAATAAGAACACACAAGAACGCGTAGCCGCAGGCGCAAACGCAGGCACGGTTGCGGCAACAGTTCGCCGAAAAGGATGAGCAATGCAAAATAGTTAAAACGCAGGGGCGGCCGAACATGGCCGCCCCATTATTTTAGGCGGAACAGGGGGATGGTTCTCTTGATCCGCCTTGACTTTTTCCTTATATTTGCATATACTGCAAATATAAGAGTTGTGGCGACGCAACTTGGGCTGGCCGTATGGTCTTGGCCCACCGGAGGCGGGGGGATCCCCCCGCCATTTGTTTTATCGGGACTTCGAATGGAGGTTGGTGTAATTCGCAGACTGAGTATTTTCGTGGACGAATCCGGTGATTTCGGAAACATCCAACCCCATTCGCCTTATTATTTAGTTACCATGTTGTTTCACGATCAAGACAAAGATATCGCTTTCGACAACGCTGCTCTTGACGCTAACATCAGGGCAATCGGTTTTGACCCGCTCTCATTGCACACCGGTCCGATTATTCGTCGCGAGGGTTACTACCGCAGACATGTGAAAGACATGCGAAAGAAGCTTCTTCGCTCATTGCTAGCCTACTGTCAGCACGTCCCAATTCGATACACAACAATGATAATTGAAAAAAAAGAATGTGTGGGAGTTATTGGCCTTATAGCAAAACTATCTAAACACATCAGTACTTTTATCAATACGCACCTCGAATATTTCCAAGCGTTCGATGAAATTGTCGTATATTATGACGATGGGCAAATAGAATTAACAAGGGTTCTGACATCAACGCTGACAGTGTTGATGTCAAATGTTACTTTTCGGTTGGTTAAGCCATCGGATTACAAGTTGTTCCAATTAGCAGATATGCTTTGTACATTAGAACTTGTCGCAATGAAATTTCAAGCCAAAACCCCTTCACGCTCTGAGCTGGATTTTTTTCACAGTTATCGCGATCTCAACCGAAATTACCTAAAAGTAATCCGCAAAAAACGGCTGTACTGATAACTTGTACAGTATTTATCTCGCTATAAATACCTTATGTCCTGTAGGAGACAGGCTAGCCTATTCCGCAACTAGGTAATCGGAGGCGTGACGAGCAAACGCGCCCAATACAAGATACAATGGTTAGCACTGGGAAGGCGTCTGATTAGTAAATTTTTAGTTGGCTGGCGGATCAGGGGGACGGTTCTCTTGATCTACTCAGCCCCTGTCCCCCTGATCCGCGTTAACTTATATGTTATATGAAACGCCCAGTTTGATGCTGTTGCTTGGGTTTTGCTCGATGTCCATGTAGGCTTTGGCGCTTTCGGCAAAGGGCACGACGGGGTCTATGATATTGTCGCATTTGAGCAGGCCTTTGGAGAGCATGTCCCAGCATGTGTCCATCAGGCGCTGGAAGCTCCAGTTGGGGTATAGCAAATTCGGCTCGCTGCACGCGCGCGAGAATATCAGGTTCGGCCTGTTGAAATGCGCTTCCCGCCCGAAGTCCAGCCCGCCCTGGCACTCGTGGTACCAGCCCACGACGGCTATATTGCACGAATACGCTATGCCCCGGATGGCCGCCTGCATTGCGTCATAGCTGCCGCTGGCTTCTATGATGACGTCCGCGCCGCGCTTGCCCGTAAGCTGCTTGATGGCTAAGCCTGCGTCCTCGGCATAGGGGTCTAGCGCGACGTCCGCCCCGTTGGCGAGCGCTACTTTGCGTCGCTTTTCGATGGGGTCGCACACAATGACGGTAGCGGCGCCGGCGAGCCTGGCCATCTGCGCGGCGAGCTGCCCTATTGCGCCAAGGCCGAACACGGCGACGCTGTCGCCCAGCCGTACCTGCCCGTCACGCACCCCGCCCAGCGCGAAGTGAGCCGGGTCGTAACAGACGGCTTCTTTCCAGCTCATCCGTTCCGGCATCGCCATTAAGTCCCCCGCGCGGGAGGTCTGCGTATGCCGGAGCGGGCCGTACCCGGCCACCCTGTCGCCCACTTTAAAACCGGCAGCCGCGCCATCCACGTCCCCTCCGATTTCGCAGACCGTCCCCACATACATATTGCCGGGCCGCATGAAGAACGGCTTCTCTTTCCTTTCTTGATCAGGTACAAACAACAAAAGCTCGCTGTCAAAACGGTTTTCCAGGTGCGGGTCGATGCCCCGGAACGCGGTGTATTCCGTTCCGTGTTTAACAGAAGCATGCTCCACTTTGACGCGAACTTGCCCGGGTTTTAAAGGCTGCTCCTCATACTCGCGGTAAACAGCCTCCCTGAGCTTCAACGATACTACCTCCAGTAGTGCCATAGAAACACCCCTTTTATCATCTACATCTATTTTACATTGGCTACATTAAGGTATCGGTCGATTGACGCGGGCGATTGCCAATCGCCCCTACATAATGCTGTACACAATCCTTCAATCGAAGACGACCGCGACTTTGCCGCAGCGGCCGCTGTCCATCACGCGGTAGGCCTCGTCCGCCTGTTCCGGGGGGAACCGGTGGGTGACAAGGTCCTCGGGGTGGATGTTCCAGCGGACGAGCTTTTCGACCAGCTCCTCCATGCGCCATATGCTCGTGACCCACGAGCCGTAAATGCTCTTTTGATCATGTATGATGTCGGGGCTGGGGTTGAACTCCACCGTGCCGCCCTCGCCGATGAACGCGATGCGCCCCCACTTCGCGGCGGCGCGGATCGCCAGTTGGCGCGCGTCCGTATGCCCCGAGCAGTCTACCGCGCGCTCTACGCCCCCGCCGCCCGTGAGCTTTTTTATCTCCGCCAGCACGTCGTCGTCCGGGCTGAACACTTTATCGCACAGCTTCATCTCCATCGCGAGGTCGCGCCTGTAGCCGCTGATGTCCATGCCGTAAAGCTTGTCCGCGCCCATCGCCTTTGCGATCATCAGCGCGGCCAGCCCGACGGGGCCAAGGCCGGTGACGAGCACCGCGTCGGTCCCCGATATGCCAATCTTCATCAAACCTTCATATACAGTGCCAAACCCGCAAGCGACCTGCGCCCCGTCCACATATGTCAGAGAATCGGGCAGCGGCACCAAGTCCTTTTCGTCGGCCAGCATGTACGGCGCCATCCCGCCGTCGCGCTGCCAGCCGTACGCGGCGCGATGCTCGCTCGTACAGGAGATCATGTAGCCCTGGCGGCAGTCCACGCAGACGCCGCAGCCGGAAATATGGTACACGACGACGCGGTCACCCTCGCGGAAGCGCTTCGTGCCGGGGCCGCACTTGACGATCTGCCCGGCCGGCTCGTGGCCCGCTATCACGTTTTGGTACGCCTCCGGGCCCTTGCCCAGATGCTCGCGGTATATCGCACGTATGTCGCTGCCGCAGATGGTCGAAGCTTTCGTAGCGAGCAGGACTTGCCCGTGTCCCGGTTCGGGAATAGGCGCCTCCTTGAACGCGACCGTGCTGTCGCCAGGTAAGTACGCCGCTTTCATGAAACCGCTCAAATTATTGACCGCCATATTAACACCATCCCTATTTTTAATTTTTTTACAAAATAAAACGGCGGCGAGTCGCCCCGACGCCGGTAAATCCAGATTTGACAGTACAATATACAACGTCGTTACAAAGGCGCAACAACTATGAATATAGATTAGTGCAAAAACGCCGGGTTGTCAAGATAAATTGCGAAAATTAACGAAAATACGATCATGGGGCGCGGCAGCGCGAATGCATGCTCGCGGCGGGGCATAGCCGCGTTTTACCGACGTGCCGCCAGGATGTATTATATCATTATTATGGAGCATATCAGATTACGCGATATCAAAAAGCATTTTACGGTTTACGAGCGCCCGGAGGGCAAATGGGCCCTGCTGCGCTCGGCTTTCGTCCGCAACCCGAGGCGCGTGGACGCCCTGGACGGGATCAGCTTCCGAATCGGGGAGGGCGAAATCGTCGGCTACATCGGGCCGAACGGCGCCGGAAAGTCCACGACCGTCAAGGTCATGAGCGGCATCCTGACCCCGGACTCCGGGGAGTGCGAAATAATGGGCCGCACGCCGTGGAAGGAGCGCGTGGAGCACGTCGCCCAGATCGGCGTCGTGTTCGGCCAGCGCAGCCAATTGTGGTGGGACGTGCCCGTCTCGGATTCGTTCGCCCTGCTAAAGGACATATACGGCGTACCGGCTGCGGCGTTTGCGCAGCGGTCGTCCGAGCTAATCGAGGCGCTCGATATCGGTGAGCTGCTCAAAACGCCCGTGCGGCAATTGTCGCTAGGGCAGAGGATGCGCTGCGAGCTGGCGGCCGCGCTGCTGCACAGCCCGCGCATCCTGTTCCTGGACGAGCCGACCATCGGGCTGGACGCTGTGGCCAAGCTGGCGCTGCGCGATTTTTTGAAGCTGGAGAACAGGCGCAGCGGCGTCACGATGCTGCTGACGACCCACGACATGGACGACGTAGAGGCGCTATGCCCGCGCGTCATGGTCGTCGGACGCGGACGCATCCTATACGACGGCGCCATTGCCGGCTTGCGCGAGCGCTACGCCGCCCGCGAAGGGCAGGACATCGACGAAATAATAGCGGAGATGTATAAGGACATGGAGCTGAACGAGGCATGACCGGCACTAATGGTAAGGATGGCAAGGATGGAATGAATGGCATGAATGGCATGAATGGCGTGAACAGTCATCACGACTGTGCCAGCCACCAACATGGCACGAATCTTGAGTCGTGATGACTGTCGCGACGCAAAGCGGCGCGCGCCCGCATCGCGGGCGAGAGGCGAGGGAAATCGCATTTTCCGAGCCGACAGATTTGTAATAGTATGACTAAGGTCACGGTCAACCGACCGACTTTTTTGAATTCAATAAAAGCATGCACCGCGCTCTTTCGCATTCGTACGATGGAGGCTCTGCAGTACCGCGCGGCGGCTCTGGCGGGCGTGAGCATTGGCGTGTTTTGGGCTTTAATCGAGCTCACCGTGTTTACGGTTTTCTACACATATGCGGATAACCGTGCCGCAGCGTCGCTAAGCTTTTCGCAGATACTCGCGTACGTCTGGCTTGGGCAGGTGCTGTATGCGCTCGTGCCGTTCAATATCGACGGCGAACTGCTGGCGAAAATAGTGAGCGGCGATGTGGGCGTGGAGCTGTGCAGGCCGCTCGACCTGTATTTTCACTGGTTCGCCAAAACGGCGGCGGGGCGGCTGGGCGGGTTCTGGTGGCGCGGCGCCATCACGCTGGCCATCGGCTTCGCTATGCCCAGCGCGTCCATGCGACTGCCGCTGCCAGCGTCGGCGCAGGGCTTCGCGCTATTCCTCGCCTCGGTCGTGACGTTGTTTTTGCTTAGCATATCGTACGCGATGCTGATCACGTCCATCCGCATCAACGTAACGTGGGGCGAGGGCCCGACGAACATGCTGCTGCTCTGCGGGGCGGTGCTCTCCGGCGCATACCTCCCGCTCCCCATGTGGCCCCAGTTCATGCAGGGCTTTCTGTTCGTCCAGCCGTTCGCGGGCCAGCTCGATCTGCCCGTGCGCCTCTACTCGGGCGCAATCGAGCCGAGCGGGGCGGCGGCTGTGTTCGCCCTCCAGTTGGGCTGGACGATGCTGTTCATTGTGGCAGGGCGGCTGATAATACGGAGGAAAGTATCTCGAATAATAATACAGGGTGGGTAGGTGTTCTTGGTAAAAATATGAAAAAAGACATTGCAGTATATTTGAAATTTATACGGATGCATTTTTTGGTTGGGCTGCAGTATAAGGGGTGGTGGATGATGGCGCTTTCGGTTTTGGTCACTTGCGTCATGGACATCTTGCCCGCTTATTTGCTTTTTTCTCGTATGGGTAGCGTCGGCGTTTGGACATGGGAGCGCATATTGCTTGTCTATGCGCTCGCGGTCACTTCGTTCGGGCTGGCGGAGTCTTTTTGCCGGGGGTTCGACTACTTCCCTTGGCACATGCTGCGCTCCGGGGACTTCGATCGGCTTTTGCTGCGACCCCGCTCGCTCATTTGGCAAGTGGCCGGCTCGTTTTTCCACATCCACAGGCTCGCCCGCGCGTCCATTGGCATTGGCGCCATCGTCTGGGCCCTCGGGCGGCTGGGCGCACCCGCCAACGCGTACACGGTGTCGGTGATTGCGCTGGCGCTCGTCGGCGGCGCCCTCGTCTACTCCGGGGTGTTCGTGATGAGCTCGGGAGTGGCGTTCTATACAATCAAAGCGCTCGACTGGATATATATCGTGACGAACGCGAGCTATCAAGTGACCCGCATCCCCATCGAATATATGCCCCCAATCTTCCGCCACGCGTTCACATTCGTCATGCCGATGCTCGTGATAAGTTATATGCCCGCTGCCGCCGTGTGCGGCTGGCAAAGCAACGCAGGCGCCCTGTTCGGTCTGGCCGCCGCGCACCCGCTATCGGGCTATCTCGCGCTACCAGCCGGGATAGCCTTCCTTGCGCTCTCCCGCCTCGTCTGGAAAATAGGCCTGCGCAAATACCAAAGCACAGGCAGTTAGCGGACAATAGGAGACACGGACAGCCGGGGGCGGCCGTCCCTACGATGGGACGATGCGAGGTTATGGCGCGGGGGGTGGCTCGGGGGGCGGCGCGGAGGCGGGCTTGTCCGAAAGCAGCTTCTTCAGCCAGTTCCAGCTCCATACGACGACTAGTGCCGCGATTATGGTGACTATCGTTATGCCGATTACCATTAAATACACCATAGTCGACCATTTTAATGCGTTCCACAATTTGCGTGGCGTGCCTGCGGCTGCGCCTTCGTAGATCGTATAGTTGATTGTGCATAACGCGTTCTCGTCGCTGTATTCGCCAAGCCCGACCATCAGTTGTTGAATCTGCGACTCGACGTCGATGATGCGCTCTTCCAATTGTAGCAGATCAGGTATGCTGCCCCCGTGCAGCCTCAGCTCCTCATAGCTCGCCCTGCGGCGCTCCAGCGTCTCTTTCTCCGCGAGCATCTGGCGGTATTCATACGTCTTGTCCGTCGTCGTCGTGGACGAGGATATGATGGCGCCTATCTGCGATATAGCCGCCACCATTGTATCGAAGCTTTCGGGCCGCACGCCGATGGTCAGGTCCACCCGCCGGCCGCCGGGCAGCCCGCGCCGGTTTTCCATTTGAATCACCGCGCTGTGAGCCTCCAACACGGCGTTGAACTGCCCTATGTCCGCGTCGTAGTCGATAGTCTTCGAGACGATGCTCGCGATCCGCTCATACTTTTGCTCCAGCACCCCCACCGCCGCCGCCACATCGGCTACGATGGGCATCTTCACGGAGGCGTAGTTGCTGACCGCCTTAATGTCCGCCCTCTCCGCTGTATAATATATGTTGTAGTTATCGTCTATATCCAAATCGGTAAAAGTGGCAAGATCATACGCGGCCCTGGCTATGAAGAGGACGATATATATAACAGCATAAATCAATAATATCCTTTTAACTTGCTTTATTGTCATTTTGATGCCTCCATGCATGAGAACGCTTGACTGTTACGCATTACTATATATATATTATTACGATGCATTAATTTAGACAAGATACGATGCGGACGCGCGGCGTTGCGTAAGCAATAACATTCGGCGTTGCGTAAGCAGTCACGTGCGGCGTTGCGTAAGCAGTCAAATTCGGCGTTGCGCACACGAGCGCACACGAGCGCGTACGCGCTGGCTTTGCACATGTCTCGCAGGCGTGTTAGACGTAGCACATGCAGCGTGAGCAAACAGGGGGGAATATGGCGGATAATATCATAAATGTTTTAGGCGCCGTGGGCGCATCGGCGCAATATGGCTTGGGCGAGTTGATGCGAGCGATGCAGGCGACGCAGGCGACGCGGGCGACGCGGGCGATGCAGGCGATGCAGACGACGCAGGTTGGCGCTATTTCGGAAAAGGTAGTCGCGGGGACAATACTGGGCAGCGACGCTATCCGCCGATATGCGTCCGACGGGCTTGTCAGCGTCGACGAGGTCAGCGAGGCCTATGGCATTAGTATCGGCGCATGCAAAGGTACAATCATTGTGGCCGGCTACGACGACGTGGGCCTTATGTACGCGTGCCTGTCGCTTGCGGAGGCGTTGGATAAGAAGCTGCCGCTTGCGAACGTCAGCGAAAGCCCGTATCTTAAGACGCGGGGCATATTTGAATTTGCGCACAACCGGCACTTGGAAGCGGAGCGCTTTTACTCCAAAGAGTATTGGACGGATTATTTCAATATGCTCGCCCGTTGCAGGATCAACGCGTTCAACTATGTGTTTTCGCACCAGTCGTCATACCAGTCGCCGGTTTTCGCATATTTCATGCGGGACGCCAAGTACCCGATGGTCAGGCCAGTCGACATAGACGACGCGACGATAGACAAGAACCACGAAATGATGGGGTTCATTACGCGGCTGGCGCAGGAGCGCGGCATATCATTTGTTTTGGGGATATGGCAGATTTGCCCCTGGAACGAAAAGACGGGGCGCCACATGCAAGCCAACAATATCGTAGGCTTGACGGACGAAATTTTGGAAGACTATATATATCGCGGCGCGAAAGCGATGCTCACGGACTTTCCCGGCATTGCCGGAATACAGGTGCGCGTGAATAACGAGTCGGGCATCCCGCGCGAGTTCCAGACGCGGTTTTTTCAGAACACAATCTTCAAGGCCGTCGCGGAGACCGGCAGGCTGATGGACTATCGGGGCTGGCTGGCCGAGCCCGGGACCACCGAAGCCGTGAAAGAAATGTGCCCCAACCTGCGCGTCTCAATGAAATATTGGGCGGAGTTCATGGGCGCGCCGTACCAGCCGTGCAAGATAAAGCCCGAGGGCTACAGTTACGGCAACCTGCTCGACAAGCCGATGGACTACCGCTTCATGTGGCAGGCGTGGGCGCTCGGCTCGCCCCGGCTGCTGCTGTGGGGCGATCCTGACTATGTCAGGCGCTTCGTGCATAGCTGCAGACTGGGCGGCGCCGAGGGCTTTGAGATCAACCCCCCGCTCGCGCAAAAGGGATATGGCAACGAGCCCGGCTATTGGCGGATATTTAAGCATCGCAGCGATGAATATTATACGCACGAGTACGAACGCTACTGGATGTTCTACTTGCTGTTCGGGCGCATGGCGTACAATCCGGATTTGGCGCCGGATGTTTGGGAGGGGGAGCTGCGCGAAAGGATCGGCGCCGAGGCAGCGGAGCATTTGATGAGGGCGTACAGCCTGTCCAGCCGGGTGATCACTTTTTTAGTGCAGTATTCGCTCAGCGATCCGAATATGTATATCTGGCCGGAGATAGACACCGGCGGGCTGCTGGAGTTTTATATAGAAACGCCCACCAGCGACCGCTGCGTCATAAGCACGATCCCCGATTACATCCAAAATACGCTGGATGGCAGGCAGAGCGGCAAGCTGACCCCGAAGCAGGCGGCGGCGATGTTTCGGCGCTGGAGCGACGAAATTTTGGATAGTGTGGATAGATGCTCGAGCAGGAGTTCGGACGGGGGCGAAAGTGGGAGTGGCGGCAGGAACGGCGGCTTAGACGCTGATGCGGGCGCGCGCAGCGGAGGCTTGGGCGTTGATGCGGGCGCGTGTAGCGGCGACGTGGGCGCAGATGCAGATGCGAGCGCGGGTTCACGCCCCGGCGGCGGCGATAAGGAGCTGCGGTCGAGTATAACGGATTTTCGCATCATGGCATACCTTGCGCGCTATCACTCATACAAAATAAAGGCAGGCATCAGGCTCGCGGCGTATTTAGCGACCGGCGACGGCAGCGGGCTGGCCGGGGCGAGGCGCCTGATGTCCGAGGCGACGTCCTGCTGGGCGCAGATTGTCGCGCTGTCCGAAAATGTCTATTATGACGACATGGTGACCGGGCCGTCCAATGCCGGCAGTTGGAAGAGGCGGCTCCCGCTGGTCTATGAGGACGAGCTCCGGTTGGCGGAAATTGAGGCGTTGCACATGCGCTACGGGCTTTTCGCAAAAGGCTTCGATTTTGGGCCGCAAATCGATATGCATGGCATGGAAAACGGGCGCTTTGACATAATGGGCACATTTTCGGTGGAAAAAGGGTTTCTGGGCGTGGACGCCGACACGCTTTACGGCGGATCGGCTGGGTACGGCTGGACACAAGAGGGGGCGCAGGGGACACAGGGTGACGGTTCACTTGCGAAACAGGGGGACGGTTCTCCTGCGTCAAGCAACATGAAACAAGAGAACCGTCCCCCTGTTTCGGGCGCGGCGATGGCGTACCCCAGGCTGACCGACAAAAGCACGGATGCGATATGGCGCCGCGACGCCATTTA
>WRLR01000096.1 GCA_009777515.1 Oscillospiraceae bacterium
GCCGGTGCTTTTTTACGGAGGAAACGCCGCCCCACGCGTCGCCTGGCTGGCGCCTTTTTTGCTTCTTTTTTGGGCGGTCAAAAAAGAAGTTTCACCCTATCCGCCGTTCCGTCTCACCCTGCTTGCCAAGCATCATTATTAATTATATCCAATCATGACAATAATTAATGAATATTAATTAGCATAGTAAACAAAAAATAAATTAATTTGACTTTAAATATTTATTTATACTATAATAATATCATGTTATTATCGGGTGATTATTGCATCAATAAAAAGAAATTGTGCGGTAATTATAAACCGAAATCATAAATAATAAAAGAAAGGACAGAAAGGTATCACATAATGAAAAAACACCTATTTAAAAGACTGGCGCTATTGACCATGGCTTCGCTGCTCGTGCTGGGCACGATTATCCCGGCCGGCGCCGCATACGCCGCACCGGCGGCGGCGGACATCGGCGCCAGGATCGACAAGACGCCGGTAGGCAGCCGCGTAACCATAGACGGGAAGAGCTGGATAGTCCTTACCAAGCAGCAGGATTACGCGCTGCTGTTCATCTACGGCAACGACTACGGCAGGACCCAGTTCCGCGCGGACGGCCAGGCCGCCTTCCTCGGCGGGAACACCTTGCAAGCCGCGATGGACGCCGCATACAAGTCGACGTCCGAAATGAAGTCTATCGCTGTGGTCCCCAACCTGGCGCTACAGGGGAATCCGGGCACCCCCAGCGGCAACCCGACGCACCCGAGCGTATATTCGGGATATACGTCCACATTGGCGGGCAGCCGCACAAACAGTATATTTTTCGCCCTGTCCCACTATGACGTGAACCACTATGAGTGGCAGATACCGGGCGGCTACCCCACCATCAACGGCGCGAAGAATTCATGGTGGATGCGCAGCTACAATCTGCATGTCGGCCTCAACATGAATATATACGCGATGTACGGGATGCCGACGCACTACCACCAGTACACCACGACGGAGCAGCTTCGCTACACCGCGCCGGCTGTGTGGGTCAAGTACAAAGGCCACACCCCGCCGCCCCCCACGACATATAATGTCACTTACAACCCCAATGGCGGCTCCGGTAGCGCCCGCACATATGCTGTCAACGCGAACTCCAACCACCTCGTCAGCGACCAGGGCTACACCAGGAGCGGCTACACGTTCGCCAACTGGAACACGCGGGCGGACGGCCTGGGCACGAGCTACGCAAACGGCAGCTACCTCTCCGTGACCGGGAACATCACCCTGTACGCGCAATGGAAGTACAACACGCCGACGACAGCCACCGTCACGTACAGCCCCAACGGCGGGTCCGGCAGCGCCCGCAGCTACACCGTCAACCTGAACACCTACCACCAGGTCAGCAACCAAGGCTATACCAGGAGCGGCTACGAGTTCAGGTACTGGAACACCCAGGCGGACGGCCGCGGCACAAGCTACGCCAACGGCAGCAATATCTATGTGACCGGGAACGTCACCCTATACGCGCAGTGGGGCTTTAAGGGTCCCGACATCGTCACAATCACGTACGATCCCAATGGCGGCGTCGGCAACCCCTACTCGGTAAAATATTATTACAACAACTATTTCGCCATACAGAACCAGGGCTACACAAGGCCCGGCTACACATTTGACGGCTGGAACACGGCGGCGGACGGCTCCGGCACGCCGTACCAGAACGGCGATGGGTTTAGAACGATCGCCGACGTCACCCTGTATGCGCAGTGGAAACTCGACGTCACATATTCGGTGACCTACAATGCCGGCGACGGCACGGGCGGCAGCGTCGACAGCGGGCTTGTACCCGGCTCAAACTACACGGTCAAGAGCGCGGCGCAGGCAGGCGTGAGCAGGTCCTCGTATGAATTCACATATTGGTCTTTGACGTCGAACGGCAACGGCGCCAGGTACAATCCGGGCAATACAATAGAAATTACCGGCGACGTTGTCCTCTACGCCAACTGGCAGAGAGTGGATTAATAATAAACGCAGGTTTCACGCAGCCTGAACAGCAGGCACACAGACAATCATTTTAAGCGCATAAATCACCAACAAGCATAACCAAACCGTCGGCGCAGCGCAGGGGCTTCAACCGCCCCCGCGCCGCGCCGGCGGTTTTTTCGTACGGGACATCGCCCCCAGCCTCCCGCACCCGCTGCCCCAGTATATTGGTTAAATAACAGGTGGCAGGGACCTGCTGGCTGTCATAGACAAAAGATTTTATAACGGGGCCAACATCAACAAAATATTGGGCGGAGTCGCCCGTCGGCGGGCATTTAAATTTTTGCCACTTGTAATTTAACTATTGTTTCGTATAATATATTTACTAAACAAAGAATTTATAACAAATTGGAAATATATAAGTTCTTCGATTTGTATAAATTATTGAACTTTATGTAAAGTACAGGTTATTATACATAATATTACCAATTATTTATAATTTTAACTTGATTTTACATGCTCTTCCCGCATAAGGCTCACATATTATATTGTTCTAACAGCAATATCAACCATTATTCAATAGTATGCACTATATTTATCAATAACTACGGGCTTGTCATACTGATGTATACCAAAATATTCCTTCATTCTAGGGGGTGATTATATTGATATTCGTTTGGTTCTGACCCTAATAATTACGAGTAATAAAATAATAAATTGAAAGGACTGGACTGCGAAACGCTGATCATTAGAGTTGTTGGCGTATGCATTATTAATGAAATTATTATCGCGGTCTATGTATGGCATCAAAATGTTAAAAATTCAAGATGGTAATATTTATGCCGATACACCTTTGCTGTCCGCTATTATAACCGATGGTAAAATCATGAGCCTGACAAATAAAAAAACAGGCACGCAGCTTGTTAACGCTGAACTAAATAAAGCGCCGGCTATGGAGTTGGTTTACGCAAACAACCAGACTGAGCCGATTGCGGACAGTAAGAATGGTTCAATAACAGCATATCAAGTGAACGCAAAAATAATCGAGCTGCGAATATCAGGTTGGTATGCAGATTCTGTAATGGTAATTAAAGAAGACCCTGCGACAGGCGAATTGCTGCTAACGCCTAGCGCATACTCCGCACGAAAGGGAGTAAGATCAATACGTTTTAATATTTCTGGGATAAATAGAGATTTGAATATAATTGCGCCAATATTTCAAGGAATTAACTTGAAGTTAAATGATCCATTGATTTCAAACATGCGTAGCCCATGGCCGAGGGAATGGGAAGCTGGGTTTGCGATTCTACAAGGAAACAATGAAGGCTTCATGGTTTGGACTCAAGACACACAATACCGATATAAATCTATCCAATTTGGCCATGCCGAAGATATACAAACGGTTGGTTTTGAAGCAGAATCATATGGGCCGCTCCATGCCAATTATTCAGCTGGCGGTTTAACATGGAGAATTGGCATATATGAAGGGGATTGGCATGTACCGGCTTTAAAATATAGAAATTGGCTGTGGAATGCATATGACTTAAATAATCGTAGTCGTCCGCATTGGGTACATGAAATATCTTTCTGCGCTTGCTGGTTACCTGTAGAGAACGCTATTTTAGATGCTTTGGCGAAACGGGTAAAACCTTCAAAAACACTATTGCATATCCCTAATTGGCGTGTGGATCGCTATGATCAAAACTACCCCGACTATATCGCGTCGCCTGAAGCCGAGGCGTTTATGAAAAAGGCCCTTTCCATGGGGTTTCATATAGCGCCTCATGCAAATATTTTTGAAATCGATCCCTCGAACCCCGCGTATGAGCTGCTGGGTCAGTTTGAGTATCGTGATCTAGAAACCGATCAGCGCTTGGGCTGGAGCGTAACTGTGTCTGAAGATGGAAAGCGTTCTGTAGTCAGGGTTCCTATGGCAAACCGCAGACTATTGAATAACCGCGAATGCAATACAATGGTTAAAATACACCCGGCTCAACCGATGTGGCATTCTATATTGCGGGAAAATCTACAAAACGCAAAACGCGCCTATGGCCTCGATTGCATATTTACTGATGTATCGCATAATACTTTTAACCTAAGCAATTGTCTTGTCGACAACACAACATCGACAGAAGGCGCGAAAATTTTACAAGACTATCTTAGTCAAATCGACGATGGATTGATGCTTGGGGGCGAAGGGCTAAATGAGATAACGATGCAAAGCCAGGCTTTTGCACAAGTGCATTTATTTAAATCATCGGGAACGTCAATAGCAGGCTTAGAACGCACAGGTGGGATTGATCTTGGAGATTTTTTATGGGGGAAGCTTTGTCGCTCTGTCGGATATAATAAAATAGCTGGTAAAGATGAAGACGAGACGCTACGTATGCGCATACATGAAGAACATGGGACTATTCCTACAATTTCTGCCCGTAGCGCAGACGAAATCCTAGACCCAAACCCGGCGGTAACCCATGCGTTTGATATGGGCAATCAGAGCTAGATAATATTATAAACTAAGTTTTTTATGCGAGGTTTTTAATGCGAGTACTGACCAAAAACGCTATGCCTGCGTTCAAAGGCAACCAATAATAAACAAGGAGGTAAAAATGTATTTATCAAGGCCTAAGCAAAAAAGACAGATAACAATGTTTATTGTTGTTGTATGGTTGATCGTGTTTACTATATTGCCAGCTTGTGGCAACACGTCAAACAACAACGAAGCGCCTGTAGCCGAGCAAACGACAACGGTCGCTACTACTACACAGACTCAAGCAGTGACAGAAGCTACCGCCGACGATTCTCCTCACTCTGGAGAGCCATGGTGGGATATTTGGATTTCGGATAGAAAAGCGCCCGAAGGCACTTATGACAGCCGTATCGGCCCAATGCCGGGACCGGAGCCTTTCAAGCTGAAGGTTGTACACCAATACGGCCAAAATTCATCCGTGGACGAAGGTATCACGCCTGAAAACAGCATATGGAACGATATGATAAAAGATCAATTGAATATTGAATTCGAATGGCTCTGGGTCATCCCAAGCGAACAATACAACCAAAGGTTCCAACTTGCCTTATCATCCGGTGATATTCCAGACATTTTACGGATGAACGAAAAACAATTCCGTCAGTTCATTGACACCGATTCCCTTCGCGACATGAAATCCGCATATGATGAATTTGCTATCCCGGAATTTCATAATATGGATGCGCAATTCGACGGCGTGACTATTAAACAATCGACTGTGGACGGGAAATTACTGGCTATACCGCGTTATGAAGATAACCATGCAAGCGTTAACATTTTATGGTACCGCAAGGATTGGGCCGACGCGCTGGGGTTCGATCAACCAAAGGATGTAAATGAACTTATGGATATGGCTATCGCCTTTGGCAATCAACCCGATAACCCAGAACGCACCGGCATGATAGCCCAGAGGAAGCCTTTCGATGAAACATATTCATTTGGCGCATTTTTTCAAGCGTTCGGCGCATATCCCAATAAATGGATAATAAAAGATGGAGAGCCCGTTCCTGGCATCATACAAGACGAGATGCTCGAAGGGCTTAGGGCTGCGCGCTATTTATATGAAAACAACGCAGTTAATAAAGATTTTAGCACGTTCGGATGGGATCAGGCTATTGAGAGGCTTACAAACTCTACAATTGGTATAGCATATGGCAAATGGTGGGCGCCTGATACCCCCTTGAGAACCAGTTTCCAATTTGATCCCGAGGCTGAATGGCAACAAATGCCAATGCCAGGTTTGGCGCCCGGCGAGTCTGCTATATCAACGGTTGAAGAAAATATGGTCCACTTCTACATGGGCGTCTATAAAAATGCGCCGGAAGGCGCCGAGGAAGCTATGATGAGGGTCCTTAACTTCTATTTCGTTGACAGGTTCCCTGCGTCAAACGATGTCTGGCCTCAAAGGCCGCTTCCAGACGAGGCTGCCCGCCAGAAAAATATTGAAAATAATGCTATTCTCGCTGCCAAGGGTTTTATATGGGATTGGTGTCCAATCCTCTGCTGGAACGCTACAGAAAACTCTGATAGGGCTCGCCTCACTAATGAAGTGTTAAAGACAGGCGATCTCTCCCTCTTACGCAACGCATCAGATAAGAGTTGGTATGACGACGCTAAACTATGGCTCGATAAAGGCATGGATGATGAACGATATTACCAAAATTGGTGCACATATTCTTCGCGTGTAAGTGACGACAGCGGCGTATTGCTCACTAGCCGCCTACGCGACGAAGGATACACCATAGAGAATGTATTTTATGGCGGCGCCACAGAAACGGAAGAACAGATGTCCTCCCAGCTTGCGGATTTAGCAGATGAGTTTGGCACAAAATTCATCATGGGTGAAGTCAGTGAAGCTGACTGGCCGGATTTTGTAGAGGAATGGCTTGGCTTAGGCGGCAAGGCTTGGTGGGATGAAGTAGTTGCAGGATATAAAGAGACGCATTAATTTGTTAGGGCAAAACATTAAAAGCTTATTTTCGATATAACTACGTAAAGTGGGCTTGCTTGCGTTGATGATATATAACCTTTGTTTAACAACACTGGTGTAAGCAACGCAAGCAAGCCAATGTATCTTATATTCTGTTTTTATCGTATATAAGCTAGACGGATTAACCGGGAGGCTTGTTATGAGCGAAATAGTGCGCGCACAGCGAAAAAAGTCATATGGAAAGCAATTTGCCAAGTTTAAACGGGAGATACCCTTACATATCATGCTTATCCCGAGCATTGTCATCGTGTTTATTTATCATTATTTGCCTATGTTCGGTATAATAATGGCCTTCCAGAGGTTTAACCCTATACTCTCCTTTTGGTCAAGCCCTTTTATCGGTTTAAAAAACTTTGTAGATATATTGAGTATGAAGGATTTTTGGAGGGCATTTAACAATTCTTTTATAATCGCATTTTTAAAGATCATTTGTGGGCTGAGCGTACCTTTACTCATGGCGTTGCTCATAAACGAGATCCGCTGGAACAAATTTAAACGCACAGTACAAACCTCTATTTTTTTACCCTACTTCCTTTCATGGACAGTATTGGGAGGTGTTGTTCAGCAGATATTCGCTTTGGATGGGCCGATTAATACCATAATCAGGAATACGGGCGGTGAGGAAATCATGTTCTTAGCTTCAAATTCTTGGTTCCGGTTTATCCTTGTCTTCACTGATGTATGGAAAGGCATGGGTTATAATATCATTATTTTTCTGGCAGCCATCACCAGCATAGACCCGGCATTGTATGAAGCCGCTCAAATTGACGGCGGCAACAGGCTGAGGCAATCTTGGCATATCACTCTCCCGGGTATGCGGCCAATTATCATACTGGTTGCTACGTTAGCAATCGGCGGTTTACTCAACGCAGGATTCGAACAGATATTCATTCTCTACAGCCCAAGCGTCTATCAGTCGGCGGATATATTGGACACGCTGGTTTACAGGCTGGGCCTTATTAATTCGCGGCTGGCGCCAGCAGCTGCCGTGGGTTTATTTAAATCCGCTTTATCTTTAGTGCTGGTTGGGATCGCATATTATAGCGCGTACAAATTCAGCGATTATCGCATATTTTAACGAGAGGGGGATGCGGCTTGATTAAAGATAGTTTATCGCGCAAAATTTTTATCGCAATAAATACACTGTTCCTGACATTAGTCACAGCTTTATGCATTACTCCGCTCATCCATCTTTTGGCTGTGTCGTTTTCAAGCAATCAGTATGCAGCCGCAGGCGTAGTTGGCTTATGGCCGAGGGGTTTCACATTTGAAGCATATTCTTTCTTATCTGAAAGATCGAGTTTTATGACGGCCTTCATGGTATCGGTTCAAAGGGTTCTTCTTGGCGCGAGCATTAATATGACGTTGACTGTGTTGACTGCCTACCCACTGTCGCGGGAAAACAAGCAGTTTCGCGCCCGCACGGTTTATGTGTGGTTTTTTGCGATAACGATGTTTTTTGGAGGCGGCCTCGTACCCACCTATTTAGTCGTTAATATGACAGGCATCGGCAATACAATGTGGGCGCTGGTGTTACCGGGAGCGTTGAATGTATGGCATATGGTCATGATGCTCAATTTTTTCAGAGGGATTCCACGATCGCTGGAAGAAGCGGCGCAGTTGGACGGAGCATCGCATTTAAGGGTATTGTTTTGGATATACTTGCCGCTGTCGCTACCATCGCTTGCCACAATTTTGCTGTTTACTACCGTAGGCCATTGGAATTCATGGTTCGATGGCTTTTTATACCTAAACTCTCCAAGAAAATATCCGCTGCAGTCATATCTGGCAACGTTAATTATGAATCCAGCACTTTTAAGCAATACAGCGTTCTTGACGCCGGAAGAGATAGAACGGCTTTCCTCAATCAGCGCTAAATCACTGCGGGTAGCGCAAATTTTTCTCGGCGCGCTGCCTATCATGTGCGTTTACCCATTCTTACAAAGGTACTTCATCAAAGGCATAGTGCTGGGATCGGTTAAAGAATAACCGGCAAGTAATTTGTTCATATATAGTCTAATAAATTATCCGGGAGGCGTATCGGCTATGAATATTACGTATGACGCTGGAAAAAAAGTCTTCTTGCTAAACGCGGAACACTCAAGCTATGCGATGGGGATAACCGCGCTTGGATTTCTCAAGCACCTGCATTGGGGGGCGCAGGCGCGGCGGATTGAAGACTTTTTTTTAAAACCGTTAAGCGAAGTTGAAAAGACAATCGTGGGGATAGACAATGCACATGAGCCGGGGCTGGAAATAAAGAAAATTGAAAAAGAAACATTATTCCAACGGATGGACGAGGAGTTCGTGGGATGGGGCGGATATTTTTACGGCGATCCCGGGTTAAAGGCTACATTTGGCGACGGGAACAGGGATGTGTTTTTACTTTATCATAGCCACGAGATAAAGGAAAACGAACACTCATGCGAGTTGAGGATCCGCATGAAAGACAATGTATATGATTTATATGTGGATCTATTCTATAAAATATACGCGGGTTTGGATATTATAGACCGCTGGGTCGCGGTTACAAACAGTACTGGCCAGACTGTGACGCTGGAGTCGGCAATGTCGGCCATGTGGCACTTCCCGAGGGGCGACGCCTACCGTTTTTCCAGCATGTTTGGCAAATGGTCCGGCGAGTACCGCATAGCTCAATCGATGCTCAATCAATCGAGCATTACTGTGGAGACTAAAACCGGCATATCCGGCCATCATTCCTGCCCGTGGTTCGCCGTGGACTGGCGCGGGGAGGCAACGGAAGAAGAGGGTGCGCTTTATGCCGGGACTCTGCATTGGAGCGGCAATTGGCGCATCACAGCCCAACTGGACAATCTGGAACGGGTCCGCGTTACGGGCGGCATCCATGACTTTGACTTCGCTTGGCCTCTGGCGCCCGGCGAGGAGTTCGCGACGCCCGTTTTTACCGGCGTGTATACAAAACAGGGTTTTGGCGGGGCGAGCCGCCAATTTCATAATTATATGCGCGCTCATGTGCTGCCGCCGCTGTGCCTGGAAAAACCGCCGAGGATAATGTACAGTTCTTGGAACCTATACAATTTCCATATCGATCACACGCAGGAAATGGAGATAGCGGGGCACGCAGCCGAAATGGGTTACGAGCTTATCCACATAGACGATGGTTGGTTCTCCACGAGGGATAACGATTACCAAGGGCTGGGCGACTGGGAGGTCAGCGATAAAAAGTTTCCTGGTGGGTTAAAGCCATTGATTGAATACGTGAAATCCAAGGGCATGGAGTTTGGCCTTTGGGTCGAACCGGAAATGGTGAACGCGGATACGAAACTATTCAAGGAGCACCCCGACTGGGTGATTCATTTCCCGGGAAAGCAAAAGACGACGGGCAGGAACCAATATGTATTGAATTTTGCGATGAAAGAGGTGCAGGATTGGGCAATCGGTTGGATAACCGAGCTTTTGGAAAACCATGACATAGATTTCTTTAAGTGGGATATGAATCGCTATATTTCCGAGCCGGGTTGGGCGGGCGAGGCTGTTGAGAAGCAGAAGACCATATGGGTACGCTTCGTATACGGAGTGTACAGGGTATTTGCCGCCATAAAGGAGCGTTTTCCAGGAGTATACGTGCAAAACTGCGCCAGCGGCGGCGGTCGCGTGGATATGGGCTTGATGCGCTACTGCGATACAGTGACATTGACCGACTGCGGCAACCGTTGGGACAGGGTCAAGATATTATGGGGCTATACCCAGGCATTCATGCCGTTTACCGCGGGTTCGTCCTGGCGCGGCCGCATGTGGGGCGAGCCGGCGTTGGCGTCTCTCGCAATGGCGGGCATGCGTGTCGATCCCAGGGAATGCGACGCTGAAACTAAAGCTACGATACGTAAAGTTAGCGAAAATTATATAAAAATCCGCCACATCATCCATAAGGGCGACCTTTACAGGCTGGCGTCCCCGTATAAGGATGAATATGTCGCATATGAATTTGTTTTACCGGATAAGAGCGAGGCGTTGGTGCATGTGACCGGGCTTAAGTCTACGTATCAACGGTATTTGCCCATGTTAAAGCTGCGCGGGCTTGAGCCTTGCGCCGTGTACGAGATGAACGGGCACCCGCCCATGTCGGGCGAGGGGCTCATGGCTATCGGGCTGGACGTTACTTTTGAATCGGAACTGGACAGTTATTTGATTCATTTGCGTAAACAACCGTAAATTTTTGAGGAGGGTTAAGCGTGAAAAATAAAAGAAAGGGCAGAGCTGTGGCGCGAGGGCCATGCTTTATTGATGACAATTTGTGCACAGTCTGTGCATGGCCTTTTTTATGATTAAAATTGATGGAAATCGCGTTATTGTCGATACAAAGACAATGACGGCCCGGCTTGAGGACGGCTGGATAGTTTCGATGCGCTCTAAAGAGACGGGGGACGAGTATTTCGAGGGCACGGGCGCCGAGAGCGGAAACGCCGAGCGCAGTAGCGTATTGGAACTCGTCTACGCGGCTAATGAAGCTGTACCGGTTTCATCCGGGCTGATGAGCTCGTGCGAAGCTTTCCAAATCAACGGCTCGACGGCAGAGTTGCGCTACCATAACTGGGACGCGGACGGAATATTGTTGCTAAGGGAAGATGCGGATACCGGCGACTTAATTATAGAGCAATCGGCTTACTCATCACGAACAGGGGTACGTTCCGCGCGCTATAGCCTCAACGGCCTGCGCCATGATTTGCGCGTGGTGGCGCCTTTATGGCAGGGCTTGGATATGGAGTTTACAGATCCCGCCATAACCGGCTTCCGCGCGGCTTGGCCATTGCAATGGGAAGCGGGTTTTGTAATAGCCGCAGGCGCGAAAGGTGGCATATGGGCCCATGTGCAAGACGCGGATTACCGTTTCAAGACTCTTACGGTAGGCACGCCCGGCGACCCATACGGGTTTTCGCTGGAGAGCGATAACTATGGGCCGATAACCGACAAGAATTCAGCCGGCGGCTTGGCGTGGCGATTCAATGTATATACCGGCGATTGGCGCGCGGCGGCAACCAGATATAAAGACTGGTTGTGGAAAGCGTTTTCGTTGGAAAAAGAGTTGGCCCTCCGGCCGGAATGGCTGGATCAATTGGCTTTCGCCGTATCATGGTGCCCGACGGATATCAAACTCTTAGAGGCAGTCGCGCAAAAAGTTGATCCAGGGAAAGTCTTATTGCACCTGAACAACTGGCGCAAGTTTGGCTACGATGAAGACTACCCCTATTTCCACGCCTCCGACGCGGGCAAGGCTTTCGTTGAACGATGCCGACAAATGGGTTTTCACGTCATGCCGCACTGCTCTTCGATGGAGATAGACCCTTCTTTGCCAGAGTTCCATTATTTCGATGATTTCGCGATCAGGGATTTGGAAAAGGGGCGGCGCCTTGGCTGGAGCTGGGTGGATAGAAACGCTTCCATGGGCGTTCCCGGCAGCGATATAGCTTTAAGGACCCACAAGGCTAACAAAGTTATGATAAAAATCCATACGGCTTTCCCGACATGGCACTCGGTGCTGAGAGAGCAAATACGCGAAGCGGTCGCCGATCTCAACCTCGAAAACGTCTTTATCGATGTGACGCTGTGTCTATATAACCCGCAGCGCTCTTTAGTCAACAATACACCGACGACAAAAGGGTTTATTCAGGAGATCCGGCATTTACAGGACATCGGCCTAAATGGGCGCCCGCTTTATGTCGGCGGCGAAGGTTTAAACGAGGTCACGATGAAAGGCGTCAGTTTCGCGCAGGTCCATCTCAAAACCAGGACCGACGGGCAAGAACAGGCGCGCACAGGAAAATGCGATATTAATCGGTTCCTTTTTGGCAAGTTGGTAAAGTCCATGGGCTATGCGATGTTAAGCGGCAGTACCGAGGACTCCGCAATATATATGCAGTCCCATGTGGATCATGGTACGGTTCCGACTGTTACGGTGCGATCGGCCGAAGAAATAACGAACCCGAACGCCGCCGTGGCAAAAATGATTAAATTGGCCAACGAAATGTAAAACTCCGCAGCAGAGCGCGATGCTAAAGGGGCGGGGGGCCGCATTGTGCAGCCCCCGCCCGAGATGGGCAAGCTACATCCTTTGCAAATCAGTTATTTATAGTTCTAGTATTTCCTCGCGCGGGACGGACCATTCTTTGCCTCGGAAAGTTAATTTTTCGCCGCCGAACCCGTGGTACGCCCTGACTTTTTTCGATTTATCAAGCGGTTTCCCATCCATCGACGTCAGAGTAAAGAGAACCGGGCTTTCCCATTTTTTCCCGCCGAACGAGAGACCCGTAAATCCAATGAAGCTTTCGCTCTCGACTAAAATTCCGTATGCAGGCAAAACCACCTCTCCGCCCAGCCCGCATGATGCGGCATACGGCGCTTTTGACAGGTTGGCCACGACCCTCGCGGAATCGCCGAAACAAGTTTCCCGCACTTGATATGCCTCATCCAAAAACGACAGCGAAGTAATCCGCTCATGAGTCGTCAAAAGATTGAGGGGGGCCAATAACTCGTATGTGTTTTTTATAAAGCGATCCAACAAGCACAGGTCCGCGCCCCAACCATTGTGCCCCCGCGTGTATAAGGCGGCGTCCTCGCCGTCGACTATCGCTGCCTCGGCTTTATCGTGGTACTCCCAGTAATGGTGTTTTTCCTGATTATAAAAATGGTAATGCACAGTGCGCCCAATGCTCGCGTGATGCGCCACATATTCCGCCGCTTTGGCAAAGTCATAGTGGTACTTCCCGTGGGCGACTACGCAGTCATGGTATACCATATCGAAGAGGGGTATCGGCACGGCGCCCATATCTTCGGGTTTTAACGAATGAAAGTATCTGCCCGCCACTCCGGTGACGCCCTCAAACCATTCTGCGCAGGGTACGGCCCACTCTATGCCGCATTCCGAACCAAAATAATCGAATACTTCCTTGGCATAATATGATATCCCTTGTTTATAGTACATATCGTCCCATAGGGTCAAAGGATGGTTTTTGTCATAGCACTCGTATAGATTGGCCGCATATGTGGTGTCGATAAAATAAATATCCGGATTGATTTCCGCCTTGACTTGGGGCAGGTTTTGCGGGCGCCGCGCAAGCTCAATGGCTTTTGGGGAACATGTGATATATGCCCGCCCGCCAAGCCACAAGCCGCCTGCAACAAGCGATTGATCGTCTTTCTTCATGATAAAATCTTCATTCCAAGAAGGGGCGTCCCTGTACATATCCTGATAATTGTCATGGAGGCCAAATACGTAACCGGCTGCTTTTACCCTATCCCCGCATGCTTTTAGCCCTTCCGTGCCGCCGCATTCCGGCGCGGCCGGCAGGATGTCCGGATGCTGCGCATCATAACCCATTTTCATCCATCCGCCCAGTATGAAAAATACCCGTTCCAAGTCCAAATCTTTTTTGAGATGCTCCGCCGCATCGCCCGCTTCTTCAAATGTCTCGATGACCTCCGCAGATACCTCGTTCAAATTTTCATCGATGCGGCGCATCATGCAAAACCACATTTTAAAATTGACGGAACCGTATAATTTCGCCGCCAGCGCCTGGTCCTTTATCTTATCCGACAGCGTTACAAGATAGCCTTTTTCGTCTGCTTTTTTTCTATATGCCGTACCAATTTGATCGGCGCCGCCTTTCCCCAACGCGTATATAATAATTTTTTTTGCGGTATTATACATATTAATCCGCGCGCTCATGTCATTGCCTTCGGAGATTTTGACGCAGACTTCGACATGCGGATCGTCCCAGGCGGCCATGAAGGCGGCGCCGTTTTGAACTGCGCCGAACATAGCCATATTTAGACCTTCATATCCATATGTCCGGAATGTTTTTTCGAAAGGAACGCCCGCCCCGCGCGGGATCATCAAACCGGCCCGTACCGGCAGCATCAAGGCGCCGTCCGCGCCGTTGATAGCTAAATCCAATAATGTAATGGATTTAATCGGCAGGCCGATGCTGTCATATGAAATTGAGACAGTATCGCAGCAGAGCTCTATATTGATGTATAGAGCGAATCTGCCGATACTTTCGTCGGAAAAAGCCAAACGCAGAGCATTTTTCCCGCTTTTGGTGATATAGCGCGGGATTATCGGTAAGCAAGTACCATTGCCGCCATCCGCCAAAGCGACGGAGCCGAATTTATCATCCGCGCCTTTCCAATCGCTTTTCGCAGCTATGTCGGATAAAACCCACGAACCTGTTTTATCGCAGACAGTAAAGCTGATTGCTTCATTTTCGAGTTTATGCAGCATTAATCGATACCTCCATTAAACGTTATTTTCGACTTTTTCAATGGTTTTGGACGGTACTATTTTATCAACAATCAAAAATACTGAAAAATAATACCGTCCCCAACTGTCATTGATTTGCCAAGTCGAACAGCCGCCGCATTGCCGGATTCGGGTTGCGTATATCGGCAATGCTACGCGCGGTGATAGTGGGTATAACACCGTGATCTTCATTTAACCGCATGTACAACCTCTCCGCCTCATCCGCGCCTACAAGAGAGCTGTAACCTACCGACTTGCAAAGCTTGCCGTACAGGAAATCGCCAAGATCAATGCCCCCGGTACGCTCCATACCGTCCAGTACGCCGCGCTGCGGGCGCGCAAACCAGCGGAATAGATGAATTTGCGCAAAAGTCTGGCTCTGCATTGTGATCTCGTTGAGCCCCTCGCCGCCGATGGCCCAGCCGCCGTCAATCCGGCTTAAATAATCAAGCAGATGCATGCAGCCTTCGGTGGAGGTGGTATTGTTCACAAGGCAATTCGCCAGGTTGAAGGTGTTGTGCGAGACGTCGAGGAACATGCAGTCCAGATCGTAAGCGCGTTTGGCCTTTTGTAAATTCTCACGCATAAGCGAATGCCACATGGGCTGTGCGGGGTGAACCTTGACCATGGTGTTGCAATTCCGGTTATTGCGCAGACGGCTGTTGACCATGGGAACGCGGGTGATAATGCGTTCACCGTTTTCGTTGACAGTGATTGTCCAGCCCAATCGCTGGCCCGTCTCGATTTCCCTGTACTCGAATTGGCCGACCAAGTCATATACCGGCTCAGATGGATCAATCTCGAATATATTACCATGAGGCGCTATTTTGAAGCCCATCTGTTGTGCTTTTTTAAAGAAGGCGATGGACTCCTCGCTGGCCTCGTAATTTGGATATTGTTGATCGTATTTGTATTTGCGCCAGTGCGATATGTGTAAAAGGGTCTTCTTCGGATTTACATGTCTTGCAAGCAGATCCAGGTATTCGCCGTCCACCGGTACCCAGCACGCGCAAAAAGTGATGTCGTTGATCCAGTCGGGGCGGACGCGTTTATCGAGATCGTATGCATCCCATAGCCAATCGCGGTACGTTCCCGCAGGTACGCGCCAATCGCCTTCAAACACGCCGATCCGCCAGGTCAGGCCGCCGGCGGAATAATTCTGCGGCGAAGGGCCGTATGTCTCAGCCTCAAATCCCACGCAATTGTGTATCTGCGCGGCGCCAAGATGTATGGACTTATATCGGAACCGGTTGTCCTTCGTCCATACCCAAAACCCGTCTTGCGCCCCTTGAAAGATGCAGAATCCCGCTTCCCATTCCCTTGGCCAGGGGGCGCGGTAATTGCGTATTAACGGGTCGGACAGTTTGAGTTTGGCGCCCTGATACATGGGTATTACGGCATCCAGGTCGTCATTGATGCCTGCAATGTTCAATTTTATAGAGCGCAGATGGTCCC
>WRLR01000097.1 GCA_009777515.1 Oscillospiraceae bacterium
CCGCCGCTGGGTCGCATAGAAGCAAGCTCCTTCGCTCCCCCGCTCGACTTGCATGTGTTAGGCACGCCGCCAGCGTTCATCCTGAGCCAGGATCAAACTCTCTATAAATTTTATAGAGAGCCTTTTTCGGCTCTTAATCCGCCACCCTTTTGGGCGCCGGGCTCATTACTTGTTACTGGCCTTATTTTTTGTGAATTAACGAGTTTGTTTGTTCTGCACTGTTTAATTTTCAATGTCCAATTGTCCAATTGCGCCTGCCTGTCAAAAACAGACAGCCTATATATAATACAACGGTCAAATATGACAGTCAATCGGCATTTTCAACCGCCACGCCCCGATAGTATTAAATGCCACGCCTATACCGCTCGATCCTAGCAATTCCTCGCTCAAACTGCTTATTTCGCGCTTTTTATGATGAATAATGGATGCGGATACTGCGGTAATTGCGGCAACCGTGGCAATCGCATCAATCATTGATACCCATTATAAATAGCATTTTTCCAGTATAACCCAATAACTTCCCCGAATCCGACATAGCACTTTTACCTGATAATTGTAATTATGTATATATCTTTTCTAATTCACAGGCCAATTTTTCGTAGTTTTCCATCCACAAAATCGTCGCGCTAAAATGCTTTATGAAATAACGAGATGTGCTTTTCGTCAGCATGTCCAAGCATGCAAAAGCATATGGATCGCCATTTTCGATGTCACACATGAACGTATCGGGCAATTTTTGTGTGAGCCAAATTTTTTTATCGGGTCTTTTTTCTTTGTTGTCAAAATTATATTCATTTTTATGCTGGCTATTCAATAACCGGGCTAAATAGCGAAAATTGGGATCGGTGCCGGAAAAGCCTATACAAAGCAAATTGCTGCTATGCATTACATCCAAAATGCGCCTTTGGCTCCAGCTTAATAAATTTCGCTGGTATTCCAAATAACTATTTTCACTGAAAATAAGCGGCTGAAACGCATCCATGCTATCACTAGTAACATCGCGCGCTATACCGTGTACATGATATATGCGCAGCGTCCTTCGATTGGGCGTATTTTCTAATTCAATTGGTTTACGCTTTATCAAATTTTCAATATCAATTTTATCGTCGCTATACGCAAACACTTCGATATTGGGCCATTTATCCTTGCATGGCTCAATTTTCTTGCATACGTTTTCATCGTTTAATAAATTTTCGAGAATGGTATCAAAATTATAATTAATCACATACTCTACTTGGCTACTCAAACATATACCGAGTACATGTCGCAATGTGCTAAGCTTTCCATCCTCATATCTTGCAATAAAATCTTTTGATAAATTGTTATTTGCACGTTGATTAATATTATGATCTATAACATGATGTACTTGTTGCGCAAAAAATTTTTCCATCCAGTTTTGGTTTGTGTTTACAGTTGAAATATCAGACTCTTCGAAATCATAGTCGTCTTCCATTAGATATTCACCCTGTTCCAAAACATTAATATTGTTTGAGAACGATTCATATTTATTATTCAAATAATTCTCTAACCTTTGAATGTCCCCTTCATGATCGATACTGTCCTTCTCCCACTGATGTGATAATGTGTCGCCTACGCGTAAAATCATTAATTTTTTTAATAGCTCGTTCCAATTACCTACATAATTTTGCGTCACACCCGCGCCGATGCATAATGCAAGATTGCTTTCGCAAACCTCGTTCCAATTCGAATCTAGTTTAGCGATAAAATCATTATATTTATTTTTAACCAATTCGACTCTGTCGTCAGGCGCCATCATGCTCTATCCTTGGTAATCTACATATTATGATTAATATCCATTAAATACCGCCATAACGCATATATGCTCTGTGCCACATTATCAATTGATCTATCGTTTGTGCTATCCAGATTTTGCCATAAAAGACGAATGTTTATGAAAACTGGT
The DNA here is from genome assembly GCA_009777515.1 of Oscillospiraceae bacterium. Lineage (GTDB taxonomy): Bacteria > Bacillota > Clostridia > WRLR01 > WRLR01 > WRLR01. Next base: position 1,925 of record WRLR01000097.1, read on the forward strand.
TCGTCTTGCAATTCTGAAATTCTATTTTCTAAATGAATTTTGCATTCATTTGAATAATCAAGTATAGGGTCTATATATTTTAGCCTCTTTAGCCTGTACCAATCGCCTCTCAAACGATCTGCTACATTAGCCGGGATATGCCTTATATTTATAAATTTCTCAATAAATTCATCTATTTTTTTATTGCCAGACCAACCCATTGTTTCAGCAATTATTATTAATCGAAGCAAAAAATATTCGTTTTGTTCAAAAAAATCGTTATCGTATGTATCAAAAAACTCTATCAGCGCTCCTATATAAGTGTCAGCGCCCATATTGTCATCCAGTACCAATATTGCAAATAAATCGGAGTACACATCGTTAACTGTCTCACGTATCAGTTCATAATGCTTTGAACCATCTATGATTTCATCTTTTACTCCAGAATACCTATCTATCAGTTTTTTATTTGTATCGCTATCCTTGTACACTAACTCAAGACGAATTGCCTCTCGTACATTGCCGTTATTTTCAGATATACATCTTTGCAATTCGGATACTTTATCAACTAATTTATTTCTTATATCATTACTGTAATCATTAATTTTATTTTCAGTAAAAAATATTGTTTTTAAAGCATCTGGCACAAATTCATTAATATGCCTTAAATAAAACAACTGTATATTATCTCTGTGAATAATTTTATATTTATCATGCATATCTGCAGCATTTTTTTCGCTGGCTTTTACAATAAATTCATAAATAACTTTAAATAATTCATTTTTGTAATAATCCATCATATTATTTTCTAAACCGTAAAATAACATTTTTGGCGTAGGCACATATCTATTATGATTTTCATTTTCTTTATCATTGTCTTCATTTTCTGTCGCCATACGGATTAATGATTCGATGGGCTCATCAAGCCAATAACCGAATATTTCGGTAAAAATCAACATGCTCCACGCTTTAGCAAAATATAAAAATCTCTTTTCCATCAGCCTGTCCGTGGCATGGTGGGCGCATTCATGCAGTAGCATGAAAACTGCGTTTTTCTTAAAAAGCCTTGTATAGTCCACCTGTATGTTGCATATACGATTTTCAGGAGAAGATAGGGCATACAATATTTGGTTTGTCGGTTGCTCCATGCGAAATGGGGTTATAAGAACGACATGGGAGTTGATATTATGAGTTTTGAATTTTTTAATAATATAATGGAGCATCCCTTGATAAGCACACATCAGCTTTGATGATGCAGCCAATGAACGCATGCTGCTGCCGTAAGTTTCCATAAAAGTATGAGGCGATACGCCCAATACTGTGTAAACCTGTTGCAATCTGGTAATTAACACCCCCGTATCACGGACGCACTCATCTATCAATTTTGTCGTATCTTTACCATTATCTTTTGATTCGCTTTTATTAATTAAAGTAAAATAGGACTCGATAACTTTAACTAAACATATAAAGATCGGCGATATATATTGGTACAAATCCTGCTCATAACGACCTATATACAAACGGGCAAGGAAACCAAGCAAGCCATATATAGTACGTCCCAATGATTCAAGCGTACCCGTGCTGCTAGCAATATAACCAGAGCCGTATTTATCTTTATATTTTTTAATATTATGTATCAATGTATTAAAATTATCACGTAGGTTTTTATGAATTTGCATTATCTCATTTTGTATTTCTAGTATATAATTATTGTTTGATGAATAATTATTTTGTGTCCCTAGGTCATCTTGCAACCCGGGCCATTGAAACGTCGCCATAGTAAACGATGAACGCAGTTTTTTATTTATAATCTTCCCCCAATGCAAATTAATGTTATTAATGATCATATCAGCAGCATAAGAAGCTACACTGGGGTCATTCCATAATTCAAAATAATCCCATTCTCCAAATACGAATGAAATTTCTGGTTTGATTTTTTTGGGATCAAAGTATAAAGTATCTTTAGCCGGCACATCATATAGCATGTTTAATTGGAAACTTGCATTCTCTGTATTCGTGATTTTGCTTTCATCTTCTATCCATGTTTTGATATTATTTTGCCAGGATGAAGATTTCGGAAACCCATAATATGATGATATGGAAAGGACAGGGATACCAACTAAAGAAGCGATGCTACGGATGTTTTCCAATAAACGCGCGATGCACTGTAGATATTTAGCGCGGAAAACAACTGCGAGATCGGCCTCCCCAAGATTATAAAATACTTGAAATGAAAGATTGCTACAATCGAGATGATTATTACAACAGGATGCATTAGCGCACCCTTCGCAAGTTGGCAAGCTTTTTATGTAAGTTTGTATTGAATCACAGCAACATGATATGAACTCATCCAGTTCCTGCTTGGTATATTTCTTTTTATCGAGTTGAAACAATGTGATAACGATAGGAAAGGCTTTAACTTTACTAAAAATGCTATTTGAGTCATTTGGTATTTTATCAGAACTATACAAGAATAAAGGTTGGCGATCAATAGTCAAAAAACATGAGGTATCGTCATATAACCCTTCGTGCCTTTTTTCGTAAAAGAGCTTAAGTGAAGCAATGCTCTCCAGTTCTTCTGAGTGAACGAACATTCCGTCAAACTCGCCAAAAACAAAGAAGTCCATCTTGTCAAAAACTAGTTGACGTGCAGGCGGAGAAATCTGCCGGAATATTTCTACATAGGTGAAATATCCCAAATGACCCCCATAAACATAATCTATAAACTAATTGTCAATTTATAGAAATAATAAAAAAATGACTTAGTATTTATAAAATGAGGAAAACATTATTAAGAACCGCCCCCGCGCCGAATATTATGCGCTCGAACCATTTCAGGGTGTGGCCCGGGCGCTATGGAAGCTGACTCTTTTCGCATGACAAAAGAATCCCATTGAGGCTTATTATCCTGTATTAATGTCTTACCCACATCTTTGGCATATTTGTCCCAACTATCTTGAAAACCTGTCAGAGATTTATATTCTGTATTATTCTCATCAACTTTCCATTCACTCAAAATCTCATCTAAGGATTTTAACTGCCGCATTGCTTTTGCCATTTTTTGACCCTTCTTTATCCTGAATTAGTATGTTTAGCGATAAATATGAGTTACCCGTAAATTTCACAAGGAAACAAAAAACGGTGTTCACAATACCACTATCAAATTTATTAGAATGGATATATTATATATAAACATATAAATTTGTCAATTAACTATCAGGAAAAATAATATATTATATAAAAACATGTAAATATATTAAAATGTCAGTGAAATATCAAAAAACATTTCCAGAATATCCATTAATATGCATAATATTATATTTCATGACAACTATTCTTAAAAATATCTCTGAGAAAAAGTAAAGCTCCATGTGCAATATATGCGTTTTATTATAACATACATCCGACAACTATGCAATTACATAATATTTTACAGCATTATAAACAGATATGTATAATAAATGAATATTCAAGCGTTTATTATATCAGCATGCCCATTATTATATCAACGCTTCCAGGTAGGCTTTGGCTGCGGCTATGTCCTTTTCCCATACGTCGTCGCCTACGCCTTCGCGCTCTATTGTTATTTCGCCGTCGTAGCCGATGGTTTTGAGGATGTCGAAAAGCGCGGGGAAGTTGGCGTGGCCCTGGCCGATGGGGACTTCTTCACCGTGCAGCTTCCCCGGTTCGGGGCGGAGCGCGTCTTTGGCGTGCATGCTCATGAAGTACGGCGCGAAATAAGTAAGCGCTTCGACGGCGTTGGCCCGCCCGCTCAAGATGAGGTTGGCGGGGTCCAGGTTGACGCCCAGGTTGTCGAGGCCGGTCGACTTCATCATCTGTACCAGCGTGACCGGCAATTCCTCCCCGGTTTCGAACAGCAGGCGCTGCCCGTGCTTTTTCAGCTCGGTACCGATAGTCTTGAGCGCGTTAGCGATGCCCTGGTAGTCTTCCGTAAAGGGGTTGTCGGGGATATACCCGATGTGCGTGACGATGTCCTTTACGCCGAGCAGACGCCCGAAGGCCGCGCCGTCCATGAGTTCGCGCATGCGCTGGTTCCGGAGCCAGGCGGGGACGAGGCCGAGCGTCGTGTACATGTTGGGATAGTACCAGTCGACAGGGCCGGACCAGCCGCACCAGAGCGAGGTTATCTCAAAGTTGTTCGCCTCGCAAACGGCTTTCATTTTTGCGGCGTTGGCTTCGTTGTACGCCGCCATGTCCCACATGGACACCTGCCCGCTGACAAAACCCAGCGAGCGCACTTTTTTTACTTTTTCTTCGAAATCGGCGCCCCATGGAACCAATATGCCTATCCGCATTTATTTGCCTCCTGTTAATTTATAAAACGGGCCGCCGAGGGCGCGACCCCTACAATGATCGATAATAATTTTGGGCGGCCGCGCGAACACGGCCGCCCGTTATAACACAATGATATATTTAGTTTGCGTTCAGTTCGTCCAGTACGGACTGCACGCGCGGCATCATGGATTCAATAAACCTGTCCCATTCCGCCTCTACGTCGATGTTCGGCTGGGCTATCAGCGCTATCATTTCTTCTTTGACTTCCGAGCCGAACGAACCGTACCTGCCCTTGTTCGGGTAGACGGAGAACGACACCTCATAGTCAAACGGTTTTATTATCACAGGGATCCTGCCGGACGCCATCGTGTTGAACAGGCGCAGCGTCTCGTCCTTTGTGTATGTCGGGTTGCCGGGCGTCAGGTACGTCAGGCCGGCGCCGTTGACCGCCCCGTTTGCTTCGTTGAACTCGAACCTGTTTTGGAACGGGCTGATGAAATATTTACCTTCTTCACTGTACTCCCAAAGCATGTTGACGTCCGTGACTGCAGGCCCGGTCACCTCGAAGTGCTCGCCCTCGCCGCCCCACAGGCGCAGGCGGATGCCCTCGACCGTGAACAGGAATTCCCAGAAGTCCAGTATGCGGTCGATCTTTGCATCCGTGAGTTTGCCGTTCATGCAGGTGACCGTCCAGTAGTCCTCCGTCTGGGACATGTACCAGTTCCCGTCATGGCTCACTACTATGGCGATTCCGAAGTCCTCGCGGTTTTCCAGCACGCCGTCCTGCAGCATAATGTCTGTGTGGCCGTTCAGGCCGCCGGTCACGTTGTAGTTTGCAAATGCGAGGCCGGCCCTAATCATGTCGTCCTGCTCATTGCCGGTAAATACGATGTTGTCCTTGTAGATCAGGCCTTCCTGATACATGTCGTACGTCATCTTCACGCCCATCCTGTACTCGGGGAGGGACGGCGGCCAGACATACTGCCCGTCGGCGCCCCTGATGTACGAGCATGTCTCGTTGCCCTCGGCGGCGGGCGCGCTGATGAAGAGCACCGGCGCGTGCGGGAAGGCCCACGTGGGCATGACCAGCACGGCGTTGGCCGGCCCGTTCTGGCCCGGATCCTCGGTGTACACTGCGCGCAGCAGGTCAATCCACTCGTCCCATGTATAAATGTCGTCCTCGTTATATTTCCCGACGGCCCTCGCCCAGTCGCGGCGGTAGTCCCACACGGAGGTATAGCAATTCTGGGCCTCGGGCGGGTTGTCACGCAGCGACGGCCACGCGTACAGGTCGCCGTCGACGGACAGCGCTTCCACGGACGGGCTGTTCTGGTACACATGGCTGAGGTTCGGCCTGTCGGCGGTGAAGTACTCGGCCTTGAACGGCGAGAACGCGCCCTGCGACGCCCACGACTTAAACTCCTGCGCCTGCGCGCCCTTCAGATCCCACCAGATGAGGTCCGGCGCGTCGTCCGTGGCAATCCATGTGCGGATCTTCTCGTTCCAGTCGCTCCAGTTCACCGGGATGTAGTCGAACGTGAGGTTGAACTTTTCCTGGATAGTCTGGCTGCGGATGTCTTGGCCGTTGCGCTCCGCGTTCATAACGTTCATGGACACGACAATCGGCTCGGCGTATTTCGGGTCGAGGCCCGTCTCGGCCTCGGTCGGCGCCGCCGTCGTGGCGGCCGCCGTGGTAGTCGCAGCCGTTACGGTCGTCACAGCCGCTGTCGTCGTGGCGGCAGCGGTGGTCGTTTCTGCAGCCGCCGCCGCTGTTGTCGTCTCCGCTGCCGCCGCTGTCGTGGCGGCTGCTGTCGTCTCCGCCGCTGCAGCAGTCGTCACAGCAGGCTGCTGCGTCCCGCACGCGGCGAGCGCCCCCAGCAGCATCACTGCGGCAATGATCAAAGATAGTCTCTTCAATTTCTTCATGCGTTGTTGTCGTCGGGAAGTCCCCGACTCCTCCTTATATTTTTTATATAATCGCGCTTTAGACGCGCTGCGTTCACGCGACGCGTCCACACGTTTATATCAATATGATATGCGGCCTAATGAAATGCAGCCATGCGTTCATATTTTTATTAATCATATACTGCTATTGCGCCCAATGCTAAGCCGCAATAGCGGCCTGTCTTTCAAACGTCGTATTATTCAGTATTATTACTCTTTTACCGCGCCCAGCGTCAATCCACTAAGAAAATAGCGCTGTAAAAACGGGTACAGGCACATCATTGGAACCATCGACACGATGATCGAACTCATTTTTATCGCGTCGCCCTGTATGTCGGGGCGCTGCATGCCCGGTATGTTCTGCGTCGCCATGAAGTTGACGTCGTTGATTATCGTGCGCAGCACGTTTTGCAACGGCCAGTTGCTGACCGACTTGACGAACAGCATGGCGTGGTACCACTCGTTCCAGCGATCCACCGCGTAGTAAAGCGTGAATGTCGCGAGCAGCGGCAGCGACAGCGGCAGTATGATGCGCAACAGTACGGTAAAGTCCCCCGCGCCGTCAATTTTCGCCGACTCCTCGAGCGACGGCGGGAGCGAGTAGAAATAGTCCGATATGATCAACATGAACATGATATTGAGCCCGGTCGGCAAAATCATCACCGCGAGTGTGTCCATGATGTGCAAATCTTTAATCAACAGGTAGTACGGTATCAGGCCGCCCGTGAAGTAGATGGTGAATACGATAAAAAACTTGATGTACTTGCGCCCCGGGAAAGGCTTTGCCATCGCATACGCGCACAACACGGTCAGTATCATGTTGTACGATGTGCCGAACAACGTAACGAGTATGGAGTTTTTGTACCCGGTCCAGATCAGCGACGATTTAAACGTGAAATCGTACGCGTCCAGCGTGATGCGCGGCGGTAACAGCATAACGCCCTGGTGGCGCAGGTAGACCGTGTTCGGCACGAAGGACACCAATACCGCGTTATAGAAGGGGTAGAATATAGAGATGGCAAACACGGACAGCACCACCAGGATAGCCGCGTCGACGCCGTTAAACCTTTTTAGGCTGTTTTTCTTTGACTGCCCGGCGCGTTGCTCGCGCTTTCCGCGTTGGCTGCTTTGGCTGCGTTGGCTGCGTTGGCTGCCTTGGCCGCTATTGCCGCCTTGGCCGCCATTGCCGCCTTGCCCGCTATTGCCGCCTTGGCTGCCATTACTGCCTTGGCCGCGTTTTTCATTTATAGCTACATCTGACATCGTTTGGGCCCCCTGTCCGCAATTTGTTATCGTCTGACACGTGCGACTGCGACATGAACGTGGCGCATTGCATTACATTACAAAACGGACCTTTGCCCGAGCGCGCGCGTCATCGCGTTTGCGGAAAGCAGTAGAATGAAGTTTATGATGTTTTTAAATAGCCCGACTGCGGTGGGGAAGCCGAAGTTTATCCCGGATGCCCGCACAAACGAAATCCTGTATATATATGTATCGATGATGTCGCCCTTTGAGAAGACCGGCGGGCTGTAAAGGTTGAACACCTGGTCAAAGCCGCCCTCCATCACCGCGCCCACGCGGAGGATGAACTGGATGGCGATCATCCCGGCGATGCCTGGCAGCGTCAGATAGAATATTTTATGGAAGCGGTTGGCGCCGTCGATGTCTGCGGACTCGTAGAGCGCCTGGTCGATGCCGGCAATGGCGGCGAGATAGATAATTGTCCCCCAGCCGGCCTCCTTCCACATGCCCGAGAGCACCAGCAGCCAGCGGAACGCCCCACCGTCGTACAACAGGTTCCAGTTTTCGAACATCGGCTGGCTGAACGTGCCGACTATGCGGCGCACCATGCCGTTCGTGCCCAGCAGGTTGAGCATGATGCCCGAGAGCAGCACCCACGAGAGGAAGTGCGGGAAGGTGTAGACTGTCTGCAGCACGCGCTTGAAGCGCATCATGCGCACCTCGTTGATGAGCAGCGCGAGTATGATGGGAAAGGGGAAGCCGACGACTATGCGCATGAACGAGATGATGACCGTGTTGCGGAAGGCGGGTATGAACCCGGGCTCGGAAAACATGAATTTGAAATGCTCGAAGTCGTTCCAAGGGCTGGCGGAGACGCCGGCCAGCACATAGTCCTTAAACGCGAGCTGTATGCCGTACAGCGGCATGTACCTGAATATAAAGAAGTACGCGACCGGCGGGATGAGCATGACATATATCCATTTGTATTTTAGGAGCTCCCGTTTGAGGTTGCCTTTTTTCCGAACACGCGCCGCAGACGTGTTCACTGCGCTTGTTGACATAGGTCTCTCCAATCCGAACAGAACTGCCGCTTGTTTTCCCGTGTGTGCAAATCCTTAGAGTATTTAAACAACAAACGAGCATGATTACTACCCAATTAGTATAGTTCGTACAATTCGGTTTTGTCAATAATTTTTGTGGGCATTTCATATGTGAAATTTATGCATGTTTACCCAAAAATCATCTATGCTATTTGGTTTAGCCAATTCCATAATATTCCATGCCATTCTCAAAGTTTTTTAATAAATATAATTATATTATAATATGTGATGTGTCATTTGTTGGGATGGGGACGGAGACGGGAGTGGGGACGAGTGCGGGGGCGGAGACGAGTGCGGGCGGGACGCCGGGCTGGAAGCCTTTGTACCCAGGATGGGGCGCTTGCGTACTCGGCGGGCGGACGAAAATATATAGGGAGGGTGTATTGTATGAATATAGCGAACATTCGCGATAAAGTGCTGGGCTGCCTCGTTGGGGGCTTGATAGGGGATGCCATGGGCGCGCCGGTCGAGGGCTGGCGGTACGAGCGGATAGTGGCGGAGAAGGGCTATATCGACGACTTTGAAGGCAGCGGCACCGACGATTCTATCATCAAGCTCATACTGTGCGAGGCGCTGATTGAAAACGGCGGGCATGCTACAGCCGACGACTTCGCCGCGTCTTTTTTGCGGCACCACGCCGATTACAACTGGTTCTTTATACCGGTACGCAATATGTTCCACAAGATACAGGACGAGCACACGCTGCCGATCGAAGCGGGGCGGGACAACATGGCCAGCTCCAGCTCGGCTATGTCCATTGCCCCCATGGGCATCGTAAACGCGTGCGACCCGCGCGCCGCCGCGTCCGAAGCGTACGAAGTCGCCGGGCTTATCCACTCGGGCTGCTGCTCGTTTTGCCGCGACGGGGCGTCGGCCATCGCCGCCGCAGTCGCGGAAGCGTTCAAGCCCGGCGCATCGGTGGATGGCGTGCTGGACGCAGCGACGGCGTACCTGCACAAAAAGAGCGCAGGCGTCATGCGCGGGCGCATAGCAGACACGCTGGCGCTGGCGCGGGACGCAGGGGGGTTCGACGCTTTCCGGGAGCGCTACTACAGCACTATGCATCTGTACGGCACAGCCTGCGACTCGCGCGAAACTGTACCAGTGGCGCTGGCGAGCTTCTTCCTGTCGGGTGGGGACGCGTGCAGAGCAATCGAGTACGGCGCTAACTTTGGCAGAGACGCCGACACCATCGCGACGATGGCGGGCGCCGTGGCGGGCGCGTTCGCGGGCGCGAGTGGTATTAAACGGCAATGGCTGGATAAAGCGCTGGCCAACAACGGGCGGCAGGAGCAATTGGCGGACGATATGGTGGGGCTAATTGAGATCCGTTGCAAAGAAAAAGCCGAAACGCTGGCGCTCATAAGAGCTATATGAATTGGATGGGAAATCGCACGCTCCTGAGTATGCGGGGCGATATACGTCAACTTCGTTGAAAACGTCAACTCGTTGACGGGACATCGCGCCCTACGGATGTATAGGTATTTGCATGCGTTCCGCTCGCATGTACTGTTCCTCTATCGCTGCATCATAGTTAAGCGGCGGAGGTTTTTACCGGGGAGCGCCCCGGTGTGTTCGCCTTTGTCCAGTACGGGGACGCCGGCGACAAACACATAGTCCATGCCGCGCGTGTATTGAGCGGGGTTCGCGATGTCGAACGGGGTCTCCAGACGGTCCGGGTGAAATACGCATATGTCCGCTATAAAGCCGGGAGCAATCAACCCGCGCGCGCCGAGCCGGAAATGACCGGCGGGCATCGAAGTCATTTTACGCACGGCTTCCTCCAGTGTCAAGATACCGGTTTCGCGTACATGGTGCGTCAAAAACCACGCCATGCCGATATAGTGCAGCGGAAAGCGCGTCAAAGCGGCGGCGGCGCCGTCCACCGACGTGCTGTAGCCGTCGACCGCTAGCATGTACAGCGGGTGCGATATGGTCTCTTTCAGGTGTTCGTCCGTAAATAGATAGGACACGAGCACCACACCACCTATATTCGGCGCAGAGGCAGCCAGTATGTCGAAATAGCAGTCCCACGGGTCTTTGCTCCATAGCGCAGAGATTTCCGGGAAAGACATGCCGTTGAGTTGTGGCAGCGCAGGGCAATTTTGGACGCGGACGCGGTCCCATTCGCCGCCCGCAATGAACCGCCAGTAGCGGTCGCAGTCGCTGCGCAGCCTGGCGCGGACGACTTGATCGCGCAACATGCCGCCCATTTTATCCGGCGGGGAGGACGTCAGCCATTGCGGCAGGATGCCAGCCATCTGCCCTATCCCGTAATTTAACGGCGTCATGTCGGCAAGCACGTCCACGCCCCGCGCCCGCGCATCGGCGACGCGTTTGGCGCAAGCAGCCGCCGCCCCGTCGGGGGCGTGCGTGTTGTGCCGAATATTCATGTGCGAGACCTGGCCGCGTATCCCATGCGTTTCCAATACGTTTAAAAACTCGTCCAGCGCCTCCAGCACGGCGCTGTCGCGGTTCCGAATGTGGCTGACGTACAGGCTGTCGTATTTTTTTAGCAGACGCGCCAAGCGGAGCGGCTCTTCGGGCAGGCAAGTCCGCCCGGGTTCGAACTCCAAGCCTGTGCTCAGGCCGATAGCCCCGTCGTTCATGGCTTCTAACAGCAGCCGCTCCATGGCGTCATATTGGCTGTCTGTGACTGTCGCGCCAGACACGCCCGCGATATTCCGGATCGTATTGTGCCCAACGAGCCACGCCAGGTTGGCGGACATTCCTTTTTGGTCGAGATAGTCCAAGTGTTTCCCGAGGGCATGTGCGATTTCGTCGGCAGACGGGGTTGTTTCGTCGGCAGACGGAGTAATTTTGCCGTCAGACGGAGAAATTTTGTCGGTAGACGAGGCAATTCCGTCGTCAGACATAAATTTACTACCGCCGCAGTTGCCTACCACCTCTGTCGTCACGCCCTGTCTGATCGTGCTTTCAAACAACGGGTTCATTTCGACCGTAGAATCCGTGTGGCTGTGACAGTCGATAAAGCCCGGGCATACGGCGGCGCCCTCTGCGTCGATGCGCCTGCGCGCCTGCACGCCACGCAAGTCGCCCAGCATTGCAATCCTGTCGCCTAATATCCCCAAGTCGCCCCTGCGCCTCGGGTTTCCGGCGCCGTCGACAATCCATCCGTTTTCAATGATGATATCCAATTCCGGCATGGTGGCCTCCTTATTATTTGAAACATGGGCGGTTGAAATGCTGCGGGCGGATATGGAATGCACTCCCGCATGTGGCGTTATTTGCGGGTATGGTTGCGGGTGGATATGGAATCCGCCCCTACGCGTGGCGCCTGTAGGGCGCGCTGTCCTCAGCGCGCCGCCGATGTCCTCATCATGCCGCCGATGCCCTCATCGCGCCGCCGGTGTCCTCATCACACCACCGATGCTCTCATCGCGCCGTTTATAGCACCTGCCCTATTAGGGGCATTTTTTCGTCTTCCACGTTGTCGTAGAACACCGATTCCCTCACGTCAGTTTTCGCGAGCGCCTCTAGCTTCGCGGCGTCTAACGAAACGCCCAGGCCGGCGCCGCTGGGGACCGCTATCTTCCCGCCCACTATCCGCAGCGGCTCGGTCAGCACATCGTCCGACTGCAGCATATAATGCGAGTCGTTGCAAAACACGAAGTTCGCGCTCGACGCGATGGCGTGCGCCCCGGCGATGGTCGCGACCCCCGTCTCCGCCCAGGTGCCCATGACGCACCATTTCCCGCAGGCGTCCGCGAGCGAGGCTATAGTCTTGGCGCGCATCAACCCGCCCGCCTCCGACACATATACGACGAACACGTCGCATGACTCGCGCTTGATCATCTCCACCACGCGTTCGATTGTCGTGCAGCTCTCGTCGGCGGCAATCGGGACGTCGACTGCCCTGCGCACCGCCGCCATGCCGTCCAGGTCGTAGTCCGGCACGGGCTGCTCCACATACATGAGATCGTAGCGCATAAGCTCGCGTATCCATTTGATCGCGGTCGGCACGCTCCAGTTCATGTTGGCGTCAATCCGGATTTTTATATCGCCACCGACGGCGTCGCGTATGGCAGCCAGGGTGGCGTCGTCCTGCGCGAGGTCCCGACCGACTTTTAGCTTTATCTCCGTATAGCCCTGGTCTTTGTACGCCAGGGCGCGCTTCGCGTTCAGCTCGGGCTCGTCGATGAACAAATACCCGGCGTAGCCGACCTCTTTTTTGCACTGTCCGCCCAGCAGTTGGTATATGGGCGCGTTCAGCCACTTCCCTTTTATGTCTAGCAGAGCCATCTCTATCCCGGCAATCGCGTAGGCGCCCAATTGCAACCAGTTGCGGGCGAACTCCTCCATGCGCCTGACGAGGTATTCCGTCCGCAGCGGGTCCTGGCCAATTAAAAACTGGCGCATCTCCTCGTTGACAATCGCCGCTATGACCGGGACCGTCGGGCCGACGCATTCCCCAATCCCGACGACGCCCTCGTCCGTATGTATCTCCAGCACATAAGCCGGTGCTGCCATGCGCGTCCCCCCGGACCATATGGCCGGGTATATCAGCGGTATTTTTACATGATGGCCGATGATGTTCGTTATTTTCATAGCGCCGCCCCCATTTTACATGTTTTACATGTGATATAAATTATGTTAACGATATCAGCTTATGTTAGTGATATCAGCTTATGTCAGCGATATCAGCTTATGTTAGTGCTTTTGCGCAGCCAGACCGCCATTTCACCTTCCTCGCGGTTGCCCCACGCGTAGTACGGGACTGCGGTGACGGAGACTTCGTCGTATTCGGGCGCCCATGCGCGGTACAGCCCGTCGAATGTCTTGCGTCGCGCCGCGCGGAAGCGTATTGTATTGACGCCGCCCAGTAGCTCGCCGTCCCAAATGGTTTCGAACGACGCGCCGGACGGAACCAGCAGATCCTCGACGCGCTCCCCATTATCGGCGCCTTCCACGCAATAGATCAATGGCCCGCGCTGCAGCGCCACGCGGCCTGCGTCCTGCGATATGTAGGGGTTCGCCTCCAACTCGACGACTTCCATCGGCATGTCGTACTCTATGCGGTCGCCGTCGCTCCACTCCCTGTCTATGTATAAATAACCGCCTTTGCTAACAGCTGTATAGTTGAGTTTGGGAGACGATTTGCACCAGGCGGGTACGCGCAGCGCTATCGCCGCCCGGAATGGCGACGGCGCGTTTATCATGATCGCGACTTTGCCGTCCCATGGGTACAGTGTTTTTTGTGTAATGGATATTTCCGCATCCACGCCTGGTATAGTGCCTGATCCCGCGCCCGAACCCGGGAGGTGCAGCCGCGCTTCGCTGTCGCCGTACTGATGCACATATATGACAGGGCGCTGCGGAGTCGCAAGACTTGACTCAGCCTCGCCCGTACGTGCACCCGCTCCGCTTCCCGCGCCGCCTCTTCCCGCGCCGCCGCTGTCAGCGCTCGCACTGATAGAGGCGATGTTCCCCACACTGTAGAACCAATCGCCCACCGCCGTTATCATGCGCAGGATGTTGGGCGGGCAGCAGGAGCAACTGAACACCTCCACCCGCTGCGCCGGCCTACTGGACGCCTTATTTTTATTGAAAAAATGCTGATCGGACGGACGCAGGCTCAACGGGTTCTCATAGAAA
>WRLR01000098.1 GCA_009777515.1 Oscillospiraceae bacterium
GTGAAACTTCTTTTTTGACCGCCCAAAAAAGAAGCAAAAAAGGCGCCAGCCAGGCGACGCGTGGGACGGCGCTCCCTCCGTAAAAAACACAGACGCAGCGCAAGGGGTAGGCCCCTGCGCCGCGCCGGCATACAACAATGTATCATTTTTTATAGTGATGCATGTACCTTCATTTTATTACGGTTATTACGGTTACTACGGTCACTACGGTTATTACGGTTTACCACCTGCGCGCATGCTGCGCAATCGGCGCGGGCTCAGTCCTGCCTAATCCAGTTGGCGTAGAGAACCACGTTGCCGGTAATATTTATGGTGTCGCCCGGATAATACTTGTCGCCGCTGCCGTTCGACGTCAAAGACCAATAATCGAAGTTGAACATAGCGGGGCCGTTCACGCTTGCCTGCGCCGCGCTCTTTATTGTGTAGCTTGAGCCCAGCATCAGCCCGCTATCGACGCTGCCGCCTGTTCCACTGCCGGCATTGTACGTGACCGAATATATTGCGTCGCTCTTCCACTGCGCGTACAGGGTGACATCGACAAACGTTCTAAACCCGTCGCCATTTTGGTACGGCGTGCCCGAACCGTCCGCAGCCGTGTTCCAGCCCGTAAATGTGTACCCGGCCCTGGTGTAACCCTGGTCCTGTATGGCGAAATAGTTGTTGTAATAATATTTGATCGAATAGGGGTTGCCGATGCCGCCGTTGGGATCGTACGAGATGGTGAGAATGGCGGGATCTTTGAAGGCCCACTCCGCGTAGAGGATAATGTTCCCGGTAACGCAGATATAGCTGCCATTGGCATAGCCCTTGCCACGGCCGTCGGCCCGCGTGTTCCACTGGTAGAAGATGTAGCCGCCATTTGTATAGCCCTGGCTGCTAACCTGATGGTAGGAGTTCAACGGGACGGTGTAGCTGCGGGGGCTGCCGCTGCCGCCGTTGGGGACATATGTGACGGTGGCGGTGGTGACTTTCGGCACGCTGGTCGTCTTCCACTGCGCGTACAGGGTGACGTTCGCGTTCACGAGGAGATAGCTACCGTTCGCGTAGCTTGTGCCAAGACCGTCCGCACGCGTGTTCCAGTTAGTAAAAGTGTAGCCGCTCCTAGTGTAGCCCTGGCTGCTGACTACATGGTAGTTGCCCGCGTAGAAAGCGTAGCTACGGGCGCTGCCGCTCCCGCCATTGGGGCTATACGTGACGTTGTAGATAGCGGTCTTGTTGCTTGAATTGGCGTACGCGGCGCCTGCCGGAACCAGCATACTCAATATGAGCAACGCGGCCAGGGTCAGTAAAGCTAGTTTCTTCAGTCGGTGTTTTTTCATTTTGCATACCTTTCTTTAAATTATTATGCATAATAACCGAATAATTACATTAAATAGAATATGTAATCACCGATTAATAGCATGTAAATAATATAATATATATACATATTTAGTCAAGAAAAAAATAAAATTAATTATTATGCTTATAAATTTTAGTTAGTTTTATTAATAATTGATAAATGCAAATGAATGGCAGAAAGGCGGGACGGTGATGTGGCGGGGAGGCTAGCAGGGGGTAGCGAGATGGTGATGTGGCGGGGAGACTAGCAAGGGGTGGCGGGCAGAGGGTGGTGTGGCAAGCAAGGGATGGTTGGATGGCAAAACGGTGTAACAACAGCGGCGGATGGCAAGGCCGTGGAAATTAATAGAGATGGGCAGGTGATGGTAGAAAGGTGGGATGGCAAAACAGCAGCACTGAATGACAGAATGGCGAAAATCCAGACGGGCCATACATAGCGC
Source organism: Oscillospiraceae bacterium (assembly GCA_009777515.1). Classification (GTDB taxonomy): domain Bacteria; phylum Bacillota; class Clostridia; order WRLR01; family WRLR01; genus WRLR01. The sequence goes on from WRLR01000098.1 coordinate 1,779, forward strand.
CCGGCGCCGCGTCAGCGCGGCTTGGCGAAGATCATCCTGCCGGCGGCTGTCTGCAGCACGGACGTCAGCGTCACAGCCACGGTCTCGCCAAGGAACGGCTTACCGCCCTCGACCACTATCATCGTGCCGTCCGCCAGATACGCGACGCCCTGCCCCGCTTCCTTGCCGTCCCGGATAATCTGCACGCTCATCTCCTCGCCGGGCAGCGCTATCGGCTTGATTGCGTTGTTCAACTCGTTGATATTTAGCACCTTGACGCCCTGGACAGACGTGACTTTGTTGAGGTTGTAATCCGTCGTCAAAATCATATATCCGTTCCGCTGGGCCACGCGCACCAGCTCCGCGTCCACCTCGACGCCTTCGGGCAGCGTGGTCTTGTCGATGAAGAGCCTCTGCCCCAGCTCGTTGCGCAGCGAGTTCAGCACGTCCAGGCCGCGACGCCCCTTGGCGCGCTTAATCGTGTCCGCAGAATCGGCGATGTGCCGGAGTTCGGCCAGCACAAATTCGGGAATTATGAAATGGCCCTCCAAAAACCCCGTCTTTACTATATCGAGTATCCTGCCGTCGATGACGACGCTGGTGTCCAGCAGCTTCCCGCCCTGCCTGTGCAGCGTCCCCGTGATGTCGTGACGCTTCCACAGCGCGAACGCGAGCCCTATGTAGCCGAACAGGAAATTTATGCACAGCGTGATGGAAAGGCCCAGCCAGTTGAGCTTCGCGAACGGGAGCGTAATGAAAAAAGAGACCGCAAGGCCGGCGACAAGCCCGGCGAACGCGATCCCCGCTTCGAATATCGTGAGCCCCTTGACAGTGCTCTCCGCTTTATCGTATAAATTTTCCAGCGCCCTTAGGATATAACCGGCGGCAAGAAAAAAGACAATGGCTACTATGCCCGCCAAAATACAGCATGAAAGGAAATGAAGCGATTCTTGCAACGGAACCGCCGATCGCGCCAATACAAATCGTCCGGACAGAAAGCCAGTCATTGCTCCGGCAGCCGACAAAAGCACCCTCAGCGTCAGGTTCAATGGCCCCTCCGTTTAACAGCGCACGCAACGGTCGATTTCGACCTCGACCTCGGTCTGGTCCGTCCCCTTTGCGAGAACGAGCTCGCTGATCAATATCTGTTTGGCGCTGTTGAGCATCTTGCGCTCGCCGGTCGAAAGGCCCTTGCCCTTTTCGCGCAGCATAAGGGACCTGACAACGTCCGCCACTTCAAAAATGCTGCCGCTCTTGATCTTGATCATATTTTCGCGATAGCGCTTGTTCCAGTTCGTCGTGACGTTGACTGACTGATCCCTGAGTATCCTCAAGACCTTTTCGATGTCTTTAGGATTGATGACTTCCCGGATGCCTATGCCCACGACATTGTGGATCGGTATCATCACACGGAGGTCGCCGACAGGCATTTTTAGAATGTAGTAATCCTGCTTCTCGCCCAGAAACTCTCTTTCTTCAATGGCCTCGATGACGCCCGCGCCATGCATCGGATATACTATCTTATCGCCGATTCTATACATTCAATAATGTCCCCCGACATATACCCTTTTCCCGCCCAGGTAGGTTGCAATCAATCACGAGTGCAGAATAATAGAAACCCTCAGCCCCTATTATACTACTATTTAAGGCGTTTGTCAAAAAAAGATTACAAGCTTATTACGAATTTATCAAATATATTTCAGTTTTATTACCATGAGGGCAGTCGAGGTAATAACGGGAGCCCGCCGGGGATCATCTTTCAATGTTCATCTTTCTGTTATCTTAATCTCAAACCGGTCGAACTTGACGGGTTCCGCGAATTGATCGGCGTGAAAGTCCGTCTTGCTGAACATGCCCAGTTCCGAAGAGTTCTTGCCGAGCCACATCGGCGCGGGTATGTCGGCGTCTTTACACAGGCCGAGCAGGCAGGATTCGAGCTTGTCGCGGAAATCCGCGCCCGGCTCGCATGTGTCCTTGAAGTCCTTGCGATATACTGTTTTGTGGCCTTTGACTATGCGCCCCGTCAGTATCATAAGTGAACCTTATCGCGCCTGTCCGGCAGTCGCCCCCGCGTCTTTCATCAACAGGTACTCCATCGAGTCCAAAAGGGCCTTCCAGCTCGCGTGGATTATATCTTTGTCCACACCGATTGTCGTCCATGTATCGGCGCCGTCGGTGCTCTCTATGAGCACGCGCACGCTGGCTGCGGTGGCTTTGCCCGAATCTATCACGCGGACCTTGTAATCCGTCAGCTTCATCTTTCCAAGCTGCGGGTAAAAGCGCTCCATCGCCTTTCGGATGGCCCTGTCCAGCGCCTCCACGGGCCCGTCCCCCTCGTCGGCGGTGATCTCGACCTGCCCGTTGACGCGGATCTTTATCAGCGCGGCTGCCCCCATGCCGTCGATGGAAGGCTCGCTGACAATGACCTTGTACTCAATCAGCGAGAAGTGCGGCTCGTACATATTGAGCAGCTTCTTTATTTCGAGCTCGAACGAAGCCTCCGCGCCCTCGTACTGATAGCCCTCGTGCTCCAGTTCCTTCAGCCGGTTTATCACCATATGCGTGACTGGCGAGTTTTTGTCCGCGTTGGGGACTATTTGGCGCAGCTTGCGCAGCATGAAGCCCCTGCCCGACACCTCTGACAGCATAAAGCTGCGAGCGTTGCCGACCAGCGAGGGATCGATATGCTCGAACGACAGCGGTGTTTTCTCCACGCCGTCAATATGCATGCCGCCCTTGTGGGAGAACGCGTTGCCGCCGACATACGGCGACGACTCGATGTGAGGGATGTTGGCGATTTCGCTGACCTGCCGCGAGATGGTGGCCAGTTGCCCGAGTCTGTCGGGGGGGAGGCATATGCAGCCGGCCTTCAATTGTATATTGGGGACGACGGCGCAGAGATCCGCGTTGCCGCATCGTTCGCCGTAGCCGTTGACTGTGACCTGTATGTGGTGTGCTCCCGACTCGAACGCGCAGACGGTGTTCGCGACCGCCATCCCGCCGTCGTTGTGGCAGTGGATGCCTATGGTAGCGCGCCCCGCGAAACGTGCAGCCATGGCCGACGTGCTGGCCGACACCTGCGACGGGAACGCCCCGCCGTTCGTGTCGCAGAGGCACAGCGTCGACGCCCCCGCTGAACAGGCGGCCTCCAGGCACTCCACGCTGTACGCCGCATCCGCCGCGTACCCGTCAAAGAAATGCTCGGCATCGAAAATCACGCGCAAGCCCTTGCCAGCCAGGTACAGGACCGAGTCGCTAATCATCTTCAGGTTTTCGTCGTACGTGGTCGCCAGCACTTCGCGCACGTGGTAGTCCCAGCACTTCCCGACAAGCGCGGCCACCCCGGCGCCGCTCCGTATAAGCGCGGTGAGGCTGGCGTCATCTTCCGCGCGGCTGCCAACGCGCCGCGTACTGCCAAAAGCGACGAGTGCCGAATGCTTGAATTCCAGCGCCTGGGCCCTCTCAAAAAACTCCATATCCTTGGGATTGGAGCCCGGGATGCCCGCCTCGATCAGGCCCACGCCCATATCGTCCAGACAGCGCGCAATTTTCAATTTGTCCTCTACCGAAAATGAAACCCCGCGCATCTGCGCGCCATCGCGCAGCGTCGTGTCCAGCAGCTCGACGCGGCGTGTGCCGTCGCGCAGCATCGTTTCCGGCAACTCGACGCGGCGTGTGCCGTCGCTTGACATATGTCCCCCTCTGGTTATTTATAAAAGCTTTTATAACATATATTAGCTAGCGGAGTCGGGTGAAACCGCTCATGAACAAATAATCGCTGAGTTTTTCCATCAGCAGGCGGCTGTCAATAGGCTTTGCTATATGATCGTTCATACCGGCCGCAGTGCACCTGTCTACGTCCTCGCGGAACACGTTGGCCGTCATCGCCACAATGGCCACGTCCCGCGCGCCCCGCATGTCCAGCGCGCGGATGCGCCGCGTCGCTTCCAGGCCGTCCATCACCGGCATCTGCACATCCATCAGTATGATATCATATTTTAGAGGGGCGGCGGCGAACATTTCCACAGCCCTCGCGCCGTTCTCCGCATAGTCGATGTTTATGCGGGTGTCCTCGAGAATCGCGCACACAATTTCACGGTTGATGTCCACATCCTCCACCAGCAGCACCGTGAACCTGCTCAAATCGTTGACATCGATTATGGCGTCCCCGCGCCTGCCCCCGTTTTGCGCGTACGCGTAGCCGGTCGCCCTGTGTATAGCATCGAGCAACACGGAGGGGGTGATGGGCCCGTTAATGATTGATATGGGTTCCGCGCCGCCGCCGTTGCTTGCGCCGCTGTTATTGCCGCTTTCGCCGTCGCCGCTATCGCTGGCGGTAAAGATGCAATCTTCCGGCGGGTCCATGACAAAAATCCTGCTGGCGGGAGACAGCTCCGTTATTCTTTGCGCCGAAATCGCTCCGTTGATATCGGGGGTGTCGTAAGCCAAAAATACAATATCGAAAGGCTCCCCTTTTAGCGCGGCGTTCCCCACTATCTCAATGCCGTCCGCGCCGCTCCCGGCGGTCTCGCACTGTATGGAAAACGCCTCCAGCGCGTGAAGGATGTAATCGCGCTTTTCCGCCGTAACCTCAACTGCCAGAACGCTTAAAGATTCCAGCCCGCCAGCCGCGCCCGCGCCTGCGTCCGCGCCCTCTGCCGACGCGCCGTCCTGCCCGCACTCCCCGTCGTCCACTATGCACATCCTGGCGGTGAAGGTGAACGCGCTGCCCTCCCCGATGACGCTCTCGACCCTGATACCGCCGCCCATCAGCTCCACTATATTTTTGCATATGGTCAGCCCCAGCCCGGTGCCGCCGTATTTTCGCGTTATGCTACCGTCCCCCTGCTCGAACGGCATGAACAACCTGTCCTGCTGCTCAAGCGTGAGCCCGATCCCGCTGTCCTTGATGCTCACATGTATTATACAGTCCCCGTCCTCGCGCCCGTGCTCGCCCACGTCCATCGAAATGACGCCCTTGTCGGGGGTAAACTTGATCGCGTTACCCAGCAGATTGATGATGACCTGGGTAAACCTCAGCTCGTCGCCTATCAGGCATTTGGGCAGCGACTCGTCGAAATGCAGGTTGAACGCCTGCAGCTTTTCCTCCGCCCGGACCGCAATAATGCTATTGATATTGTTAATGCATTTCCTCAGATCAAATATTTCATAGTGCAGCTCCAGCTTGTTTGCCTCTATCTTGGATATGTCCAAAATGTCATTTATCAGCGCGAGCAGGTGCCTGGAGGCGCCGTCGATTTTGCTCAGGCAGTTTTTCATGCGCTCCACGTCGCTGGACTTTTGCGCTATTTGGGTCATCCCGATGATCGCGTTCATCGGCGTGCGGATTTCGTGGCTCATGCGCGACAAAAAGTCGCTCTTCGCCATACTCGCGGCTTCCGCCCGCTGCTGATCGTCGCGCATCATCTTCTCATGCTCAACAAAAAGCGTGATGTCCCTGATGGTGGTGGCAATGAGGATTGTTTCGTCCTGATCGTTTCTGACGCTGAATATGTTGTGCTCTATGGGCACGCGCGCCCCGTCCGCCCGCACCAGCTCGCCTAGGCCCGTCCAGGCGCCTTCGGCTGCGACCGTTTCCAGGCCCTCGCCGCGAATGGCCTCCATATGCTCAGCGGTGAAGATGCGCTCCGGCGACAACGCCCCGGACTGCGGATCGTAGCCAGTCATCTTGTACGCCCCTGGGTTGGTGTACAGCACATTGCCGCCCAGGTCCGATATGCTTATAAAATCGTTGTTCCCCTCGATGATGGCGTGCTGCCAGTTAAGCGTGATCTCCTTCAGGCTCTGCTCCGTCACGTCCACGGCAATGCCGCGCACGCCCGAAAACGCGCAGTTTTCGAACGCGGGGACCAGCGTCCAGCGGTAGTACCGCCCCAAAGTCGAAAGGCATGTAAAGCGCCTGTACGCAGTTTCACCCGACTTAATCATGTCGAGCTCGTCCCGAACAAACGCCTTGTCTTTTTCCGTGGCAATTATATCGAGGAACGAACCCCCTACAATGCCGGACATCGTAAACGTGCTGTCGGGCTTTTTGAGGATGCCCGTTACTTCGTACTGCGCGCCCATCTCAATGACGCAGTCGCTGAACGCCTCCCAAAAAGTGCCCATCCACGACCTGTCCATGTTGCCGGCGCCGGGCGCGCTTTCTTCCATTATTCCGCCATTTTTATCCATTACTCAAACCAATCATCAGGCATGCACCCATGCATCTTAAATACATATTAGCACAAAGGCCGCCTCAATACTATTATTACCACAGATACGCACGTTTCAATTAACCCAATTAAGCCCAATTCGCCTAATTCGCCAAAACAAAAAGGACCGCTTGTGCGATCCTTTTTTTACCTGTTACCGCCCGGTGCAGTCAAGGTGCAGTCTACTGGATTTCGACTACCGCGCCGGCCTCTTTCAGCTTTGCCTCGAACTGGGCCGCGTCGTCCTTCGACACATTTTCCTTGACTGTCTTGGGGGCGCCGTCCACCAAATCCTTGGCTTCTTTAAGCCCGAGCCCTGTTATCTCGCGCACGGCCTTGATAACCTTGATCTTTTCAGCCCCCGCTTCTTTGAGTACGACGTTGAACTCCGTCTTCTCTTCTTCCGCAGGCGCTGCCGCTGCACCGCCGTCGGCCGGCGCTGCTGACGCCACCGCGACGGGCGCTGCGGCGGATACGCCAAATTTCTCTTCCAGCCCCTTTACGAGCTCCGAGAGCTCGATGACGGTCCACTGGTCAATATCGTTCAAAAACGTTGTTACCCTCTCGCTAGCCATTTAAATATCCTCCTGATTAAATAATTGATAAAAACTGTTTGTGGGCGGCTGCCCATATAAAGCTGTCGCCCCCGTTGGGCATATACCCACGTGGTGCGTTCGCCCGTGCAAGCTATTGCCCGTGCAGGCTGTCGCCCGTGCAGACGGTCGCCCATGCAGGCAGTCACCTACGTCGGTGACGCAGGGCTATGCGCTTTGCTGCTCCTGCTCCTGCCTCTTCTCGACGACGGCGGACAGCGCCACGGCCAGCCCCCGTATATTGGCATTCAGTACATTGACCAGCCCGCTTATGGGTACGGCCATCATGCCTAGCATCTTGGACACGAGGATCTCTTTAGGCGGCAGCTCGGCCAGCGCCAGTACCCCCGCTAAATCGATGACATTAGTGCCCACGACGCCAGCCTTGATCTCCAGGCTATCAATCCTCTTTGCGAAGTCGCTCATCACTTTCGCCGGGGCAACCGGGTCGGTCGTGCTGGTCGCTATGGCCGTGGGCCCGATCAGGGACTTTTCCAGTTCGTCCAGCCCGAGTTCCCGCACGGCGAACCGCGTCATCGAGTTTTTTACGACGCTGTATTTGACCCCGGCCTTCCGGAGCGCAGCGCGCAGCTCGGTGTCTTGGCTCACGTTGATGCCCCGGTAGTCGACGAGTACCGTCCCCTGCGACGCTTTGAGCTCTTCTGCGATCTTTGCTGCGGTTTCTTTGTTGCTCTGCAGTTTTGCCTCGCTTGGCAAATGTTACACCTCCCTCTCAAAAATAAAAACCCCCGGCTGCCGAGACCGGCGGACGGAGGGACATATCAAACCGGCGCGAAGCGCGCCTGTCAAACATATGAACCTCGGCCGGCGGCGGCTGCCATTATGTCCTCGCGCACACGGCGCGGGACGCCCGCTGTCTTAGGTTATCGTGCATATTTAATTGTTGTTACATTACATCGTATTACGTTGCATAACGTTTGGGCCTATCCAGTAAAGATGGCCACATAGGGGCTGTTCTGCGAGGGCGGCCACATTGGGCCGCCCCTACAGGGCGTTGGTGTATTTAATAGAACGCGCTACTTCTATTGTACTGCGCTTTCTGTCACGCGCTGCGGGTTTATTTTTATGCCTGGGCCCATGGTCGGCGCTATGACCACGCTGCGCAGGTACTGGCCTTTCGCCACGGATGGCTTGGCCTTTATGACGGCGTCCATCAGCGTTACAAAATTGTCCTGCAGCTTCTCTGTTTCAAATGACGTCTTGCCGATAGGGCAGTGGATGATGTTCTGCCTGTCCAGCCTATATTCGATCTTGCCTGCCTTTATGTCGGCGATTGCCCGCCCCACTTCGGCCGTCACAGTACCGGACCGGGGGTTGGGCATCAGGCCCTTCGGCCCCAGCACCCTGCCTAGCCTGCCTACTATGCCCATCATATCCGGCGTCGCGACGACCACGTCGAACTCGAACCAGTTCTCGCTCTGTATCTTTTGGATCATGTCTTCCGCGCCCACGTAGTCCGCGCCCGCCTGTTCGGCTTCGGTCGCCTTGTCGCCCTTGGCGATGACCAGCACGCGGATCGTCCTGCCTGTGCCGTGCGGTAGCACGACGGCGCCCCTGACCTGTTGATCGGCATGCCGCGAATCGACGCCCAGTTTTATGTGGGCTTCCACGGTCTCGTCAAATTTGGCCTTCGCGACCTTTTTGCACAGCTCAATGGCTTCGGTCGGCGCGTACAGGTTCATGCGGTCTACCATTTTAGCGCTTTCGATATATTTTTTCCCGCGTTTCATGTTTGACTTGCCTCCTTCCATCACAAATGCACATGTGCCGAGCAGGCGCCCCTCCTGGTCAGTCCTATACGGGCGCGCCCCTCCCGGTCAGTCCTCCACGGTTATGCCCATGCTCCTCGCCGTCCCCGCGATCATGCTTATTGCCGCGTCGATATCGACCGCGTTGAGATCCGGCATTTTCAGCTCCGCAATCTTCCGGAGCTCCTCCCTGGGCACGCTGGCGACTTTTTCCACATTCGGACTGCCCGAGCCTTTTTCAATATTGCATGCCCTTTTTAGCAATATCGCTGCCGGCGGGGTCTTTGTGATGAACGAGAAGGACCTGTCCGCATAAACGGTGATTACCACGGGGATAATCAAGCCTACGTCCCTGGCCGTACGTTCATTGAACTCTTTGACAAACCCCATGATGTTCACGCCATGTTGCCCAAGAGCTGGTCCAACCGGTGGAGCAGGCGTCGCTTTGCCTGCCGGAATCTGCAGCTTGATATAGCCTATTACCTTTCTGGCCATACCTTATCCACCTCCCAAAAATTTATTTTAACAAAATAATAAATATCCCAACTGCCCAACAGAGCTATAGCTACAGCTACAGCTACAGCTACAACTTCTGTATCTGTACCAGCTCCAGCTCGACCGGCGTCTCGCGGCCGAACATCGAAACAAGCACCCGCACCTTCTTCTTCTCCATATTGATGTCCTCGACGATGCCGATAAAGCTCTCCAGCGGCCCGTCCGCGACGCGCACATTGTCGCCGATTTCGTAATCGACGACCGGCAGGAACTCCTCGACCCCCATGGCCTTCACTTCTTCCTCGGAAAGCGGCACAGGGCGCGAGCCTGGGCCCACAAACCCCGTCACGCCGCGCGTGTTGCGCACGACATACCACGTCTCGTCGGTCATGAGCATCTTTATGAGCACATATCCGGGGAACACCTTGCGGAGGGTGACTTTTTTCCTGCCGTCCTTGATCTCAATCTGCTCTTCCATCGGGACGACGATGTCCAGTATGACCTCCTGCATGCCCCGGTTCTCTATGACTTTTTCAATATTCGCTTTAACTTTATTTTCATATCCGGAATATGTATGTATAACGTACCATTTGACGTCGGGGTTGATCGGCGGGAGGTCGTCGTCCTCGTCGCCATAAAAATCCACGTCGTCCATTTCTGCGGCATCTGTAGTAGCAAGGACATCTGCCTCCGCGCCGACGTCAACGCCATCTTCAACGTCAACGCCTTCTTCAATGTCAACGCCTTCTTCAACGTCGACGTCTACGTCCGCTTGGCCTTCGCTCAGCATGACCCTGGCGCCAGGCTCGTCTGTAACAAGCGCGCCGTCCGTAACGTTTTGTTCAGCATTATCTAAAACATCGCCGAGCATGTCGGGTGATACCATACACGCCACGCGCGGACTGTGCACAAAAGCCCCTGCATAAATCATATTTCATAATGCATAATGCAGCACGGCGCCAACACAAGCCCGCCCTTTCCATATATTTCAAAGCTTAACCAATATTGAGCGTAAGCAGCAATATCCTGGACAGGATCATGTCCAGCGAATAAATCAGCGCGCCCATTACCGCGCACACAACCAAGACCGTCACGGTATAGTTGATCAGTTCGGGCCATGTCGGCCATGTGACGCGCTTTAGCTCGAGCCGAATATCATTGACGTTCTTTTTAAGCTTTTTGACAAGGGCCCCTTTTTCCTTTTTGTCGACAGCCGCCATATCAAAGCCTTGCGAGAGCCGCGAACACACATAGTGCGCCATTTGCGCCGCGCCCGCCATACGCGCGCTTGGCGCTATGAACCCATTGGCCCGCTCCGCAGCCCTGCCCTTTCTACTATATAATCTTACTAATATTATTTATTGTCGCTAATATTACCGCCGACAATGCCAATACGTTAGCGCGTTTCGCGATGAACCGTATGCTTGCGGCAAAAACGGCAGTATTTTTTCATTTCAAGCCGATCCGGATCGTTCTTCCTGTTTTTCATCGTGTCATAGTTCCTCTGCCTGCAGTCATTACAGGCTAATGTTATCCGTACGCGCATCGCGCAGCCCCCCTTATAAACATGCCGCCGTCAACGGCAATCGTAATAGTGTTCACGACAGTACCGCCACCAACATGGCACGAAAGTCTGTCGTCGTGAGCACTATCGCGACGCAACGCGGCGCGCGGGCGCAACGCGCCCGTGAGGCGAGGAGAATCGCACTTCTCCGAGCCGACGACTTTCATAAAAATAAAAACCTAATCGCCGGCAAAAAAAAAGAACCCACGTAACCGGCCAATAAAGTCTAACACATTCACATAACCTTGTCAATTTTTTTGCAACCGACCTAAAACAAAACAGCCATCGCAGGTTACTAGTCAGAGGGGTGTCAATCGATGACGGTTTTCGTAGGGACGACCGCCCCGGTCGTCCGTGTAAAACATGCTATCCGCACAATCGAACGACCGAGGGAACGCCTCCTACGGAGGCGGTCGTCCCTACAATTATCCATGTCAATATAAACACGGTGTAACCAGTAACCGTCGCAGACCGTCGCCGGGCGCTCGCGCCCATGTGCATACGCCGGGCGCTCGCGCCCAAGCGCGTGCGCTTTCGTTAGCCCACGCCGACGGCTTTTCGCAGCCTTTTGTTGATGACGACTTTGTTGCCTTTTTCGTTTACCATAAAATCTTCGCATAAACTGCGGACAATGAAAATGCCCCGGCCCGTCTCTTCAATGTCGTCCAGATTGCCGCTATATGGGGCGCTCTCGCGGGGCTTGTTGAGAAACGCGGTGTCGTAGCCGTCGCCGTCGTCCTCCACTATTAAAAGCGCGCAGTCTTCGGCCACCATGCCGGCAATGACCTTGACATAGCTCGAATCCCCGGATTTACTCCCGTGCTTGACCGCGTTTATCAACAGCTCATTGAGCACGATCTTCAGCTCCAGGCGTGTATCTTCGTCCATTTGATTATATGAACGGTCGAAGTACGCGAGGGTGTCGTTGATCGTGCGTTTTAAATTGCCGATATCAGCCTGGAAGCGACTGACGTAATATTTCAAGCCTGTTGTAATACGCTGTTCCGTCATCATATTAAGCACCGCTTCTCTCTTTTTACGCTTTTATCTTATGTGTCCGCCGTTTCCGACAATCTGAATTTGAACTAAAAAACATTCATAATTTTTATTACCACATAATAACGTTCCTAAACAAGCGTTCGGTGACCTAACAAAGACATAAAGGTGCCCATTTATTTCACTTTAGCGCATATTTTACTGCGCAAATTTCTTCATTGCCTATTTATTTATCCAAAATCATACGGAACTTCCTGATTATCTTCTTTTCAAGCCTGGATATATACATTTGCGACACATTCATGACGGCGGCTATCTGTTTTTGCGTCATGTCGTTCATGTACCTTAAGTTGATGAACTCCCTTTCAGACTCGTTCAGCTTCGCCATGCTTTTTTCAATAAAGTCGCGGTTTTCTATCTTTTCGAACTCAAAATCGTCTTCGCCTATCGTTTCATGCAGCTCGAGATTGTCCTCGGAAAACGCGTTTTGCTCGAACGACTGGATGTTGTAGACGTTCCACGACTCGATTATTTCCAAAACATTTTCTTCGCTTATCTTCAAATATTCCGCGATGTCGGAAACCATCGGCGTCCTGCTGAGCGACTGAGACAAATATTCCTTGGCTTGGTTGACCTTTTGGTATATTTCGTATATCCGCCTTGGGATGCGGATGGTCGAGCCTTTGTCGCGGAAATACCGCTTGATTTCGCCGACTATGGTCGGCGTGGCGAAACTCACAAACTTGACGCCTTTGCTCAAATCGAAGCGCTCGACAGCTTTAATTAATGCGATGCTCGCTATTTGGCACAGGTCCTCGTATTCGACGCCCCTATTAATGAATTTGCGCGTGATGATGTCGATAAGATACATATGCCGCCCGACAATTTCGTTTCTGACGGCTATGTCGCGATTTTCTCTGTACAGGAAAAACAGCTTGTCGTTGTTAAGGGACGACAGCGGGCCATTGAATGTCTTGGCGTCAAACCCTTCCGGCGGCAGAAATACGAAGCCCTCCGCCGCGTCGGGGGCGCCGTCGGGCTGCGCTTCTGTCAGCGATGCGTCTGCCAGCGGCGCGTCAGCCAGCGATGCGTCAGCCAGCTGCTCGCCCGGCAGCGGCTCGTCGGTCAGCGGTATGTCTGTCAGCGGCGCATTTGCCAGTTGCTCGCTCGGCAGCGGCTCATCGGCTAATGCCCCGTCTGACAGCGGCGCATCGGCTAGCGACCCATCGGTCAACGGCGCGTCGGCCAGTTGCTCGCCCGACATCGATCCGTCGGCCAGCGGCGCGTCGGACTGTGCGGCTTCTTCGTTTATATATTGATCATCATGAACGCTATTGACGTTATGATCCTGAATCATCTATGCCTCCGGCTGCCTTTGCGCGTACAGGCAATCATTCCAGGTATTTTTTCATTGAAACGAGGCAGCTCTTGTTGGGGTTAACGATAAATTCATCCATTAACAAGGTGATCAGCGACAATTGGAGCTGATCCTCATTGTACGTACTAAACGCTTCCGCCGACTGGTCGCCCGGCGCATGTTGATCCGCGCTTATGACGCTGCCGCCAAACGACCCGGCGGCGGCGCCGCCTGGTTCGCCGAGCAGCGAATCGCCCTCCGTCTGGAAAAAATCAAGCGCTTCTATGCTGTCGACAAAAAAATCGATGCCCAAGCTGTCGCTCGACAGGTTGAACTCAATTTTGCATTCGGCGCCATGCTCCGCCGATATGCGGCTTTGCGTGCTGATGAGCCGGTTGCACACCTCGGAGAGAGATACTTTGATATCCTCAATGGTTTCAATATCAAACCCCAAGCGGTTCGCAACGCCAGCCGCTGTCAAGCGGGCTATGCTGACATACTCAGCGCGCATTGGGATGGTCAATATTACTGTAGAATCGCCGGAGTTCGGAGAAGTCATCCCATAACCTCCATCACAGAGCGCTGTTAGCGTTATGTTTAATATTGAACAGCGTATCAAGACTGGTAATCAAGAACAGTTTAAGAATGCTGTCTTTCAAATTGACGATGGTGATGCCGCGATCGATCTGCTTGACTTTTTTGAGCACGGCGACGAACACGCCAAGCCCGGTGCTGTCAATGTAGTTGAGCCTCGCGCAGTCCATGACCAAATCTTTTCCGTATTTTTCCACCACTTGGTACAATGTGTCCTTCAACTGCTGACACGTAAAGATATCAACTTCGCCGCCAATTTCGATAAGGACGTGGTTTTCGTGTTCCTGTTCTTTTATAGATAGCCCGGAAGATGACATCGTAGCCTCCTTCTCTTGCCCTTGCATATTATAACCGCCGTTAATGCCCTCGTACGCAAAACGCCGGGAAACCCGCCCGCCGGCCCGCAGATGAAATGTAATAAAAAAGCCAACGGAGTGTTGGCAATCATTATATCATAATTTGTTGACTCATGTAAAATTTTGTAGGAAACCGGCGATAACGAAGTTAACGAGTCCGATTGAGCGGCTAGCATTTTTTACACGGACGACCGAGGGAACGCCTCCTACGGAGGCGGTCGTCCCTACGAAAATCGTCATCGATAGACACCCCTCTGACCAGTAACACGAACGTTTACGTAATGGGCTTCATCGTTGGGAACAGCAGCACGTCGCGTATGGAATAGCAGTCGGCGACCA
>WRLR01000099.1 GCA_009777515.1 Oscillospiraceae bacterium
CGACAGCTTCACCCTGCTTGAATTCTATTATAATATGCGGCCTGTCCGCCGACAGCGACTCCATGACAATGTCGCTCCGGCCCACTCCGGATTCGATGTTGCTCTTTATTTTGTATAGGTTGTTCAACGATATGCACATGCCCTGGAACAGCATATGGTACGCATTCTCTTTCGCGTCAAAATAGCTTGTGCAGGAAATAACCAGTTCGCGGTATACCTCCACGAAGCCATCCATTTCACCCTCCAGAAGGTATTGGAACATCCTGTGCAAGTCCAAGCTTTGCACATTTGCCTGGGATGCGATGATCCGCATGAACTCCGAGCGTACTTCGCCATTGGGAATCCGCACTATCATGAACAACTCGTTTATTTGCTCCAGGACAGTGATATAACCCGTGTTTATTAGCAACCCCCACAATGTATCATAATGATTCAATTCGATAAATGAGCATTCAAGGTCAGCACTTATCTTGGCGATGCCGTCCTCAATCAGCATATCAAAGCCTTTATGGAATAAATGGTTTGCTTCAGCAATCGATTTTCTGATCAGCGCATTTGTTGATGTATTGATCCAATAGTTTTTCAACTCGCCCGTCTCGGCATAATATAAAAGGGACCACGGATTATAGATTTCCGTATTACCAAATAAATACCCATCATATTTTTGCTTCACAGACTCGTCTAAATCCAAGCCGTAATCGCTTAGTAGTTCCTTTGTTTCAGCTATTGTCAAGCCAAAATAATCTGAATACTGCTTGTCAATGACAGTATAGACTTTAATATTATTCAACTGTGAAAAAATGCTCTCCTTCGCGATGCGCTGTATGCCTGTCAAAAGCGCTAGGTGTAGGCAGTCCTGTCCCTTCAACGCAGCGCCGTAGAATCCCGAGAAAAAGAGCCCCATCCGGTCGTGGTACCCATACTCGAAACTACTCATTATTGGCTGATCGTATTCATCGATGAGTAATATGGGCTTAATTTTGTAATGCTCGTACACCGTCTGCTCCAGCGTTAAAATGGCAATTTCAAGGAAATCAAGGTCGATATTACGGTTGAGCAGCATCTCAAAAATCATGTTGAACGTTATATAGCTAACATTGGATTCGTCGATTCCAGACTTAAACAACTGTTTATACTTATTATACTCAGTAAGAACAACAGTGCTTAACTTAAAAATCAGCGATTCAATCGAATATGCCTTGCAATCCTTGAATGTAAAAAAGATTACGGGGCGCGAATTGATTTGGCTCGCATACTCTGTATCCATTATTTCCAGCCCGTCGAATATCGCCCTGCTGTCTTTCGTGATGTCAAAAAACTCGCGCAGCATCGTCATATTGAGAGTCTTGCCGAACCGTCTCGGTCTTGTGATCAAAGACACCTCATCGCCAGCTTCAATAAAATCGCGTATAAATAGAGTCTTGTCAATATAATACCTGTCTGTCTCCCTTATTTTTCTAAAATTGTCAATCCCAATCGGTAGAATTTTCTTCATCATCAATCACATCCTCGTCTTGCAAGCACTGACCAACTATGATATTTGATTCCGTTGCTTAATCAATATTATAGCACGGTAGAATGAGGGGACGGAATGAAAATAAAATAAAGATGGTGAGGGGGCAAATAAAAATGGAATCGAATCATATAAACATCGCCATGTAGAGCGGTAGATATGTTATTCCATCATGAGCGGCTTCGACGTTGCCTTTGCAGAGCACGATTTTTCGATTTACATTACCGGGATTGTCCGCGCAAGCGTTGTCCAGAGCGGCGTGGCGGCGGTAGTCGCTGCCCGACTTGACCTCTATAATAGATAAGCGCCCATTGTCCTTGAACAAAAAATCAAGCTCCATCCGAGATTTTTCGTCATAATAATAAAGGGGGATACCGCGCTTTACAAGCTCGGCGGCGACAGCATTTTCGGCTACCGCCCCTTCGTTTATGCGGATATCGCCCGAAAGCACTGCATTTTGTATGCCGTCCATTGTCATGGCGCATAAAAGCCCCGTGTCAAACAAATATAGCTTATACAGATTACGTTTTTCAGAAAATGATAACGGCAGTTCCAGCGCCGATACATTGTAACAATGGTAGGCGATCCCCGCTTCCGACAGCCACATCGTCGATTGTACGTACTTACGGTTACTCGCACCTTTTTCAAGCGAGGCGAGCATAAAGCGCTTGTTCTTCTTGTTGAGCTGTTCGGGAATGGCGTCAAACACGGCCTTTGCTTTGTCTTTTTCTTTATCTGCGTATTTTGCTATGTCATCGCGATAGCTGCCGAGTATTATGTTTTGGGCTCGCAGCGTTTGGGAAAAGTCGTCGTGCGCCAGGAACGCGTTCACCGCGCCGGGCATGCCCCCGGCGACGCTATACTCCCGGTACAAGCCCATTAGCCGCTCGTGTATAAAGGCGGGGACGGGCGATATACTCTTATATGAGTACCGCGCTATTTCAATCACGTCTTGTATTATGCCCTTTGCCCATAAAAATTCTTCGAAATCCAGCGGATACATCTGGAGTTGTTCCTCGAAACCTACGGGGTACGATGATACATCTTTATAATTGATGCCAAGCAAGGAGCCTGACTCTATGTACTCAAATCTCCCGTCCTCCACGAGGAATTTTATAGCAGTACGCGCGTTGGGGCAGCTTTGTATCTCGTCAAAAAACACAAGCGTTTTCCCCTCGACAAAAGGCCCGTACCCCATAGCGGACAAATTCAATATAATGGTTCTCGCGTCAAGGTTGCCGTCGAAAGCGCGCCGGGCAAGAGGGGACTGCTCAAAATTTATCTCGATATAATTATCGTAATGAGTTTTGCCGAATTCGCGCACAGACGTCGTTTTGCCGACCTGGCGCGCCCCCTTGATTAGCAGAGCGACCTTGTTTGCATTGGTTTTCCACTCTGTTAATTGCTTTGTTATTTTTCGTCGCAGCATATTTGCCCCACGGTTATGTAAATTATATCTAGTCATGCAGGCCTGTTCGACTGATAACAAGGCAATTGGCATATTAATATTATACTATAGTGATTCAACTTATTGCAGGATAAAACATATTAAAAATACAACTTTTTGCAACTTTAATTATAAGTACTTCAACTTTTTGCAAGATTATTTTTAAATAACGCAACTTTTTACGTTAATTCAAAAAAATAGTATAATCTATGTAATATTATTGTAATGTTTATTTGAATGATATTTCACGGAGTTATTTTGGGTATTAAATTTATAATGAATCATAAATTTAACAGTAGGTACATGTCTTGCGTTATGTGCGTTTTGTTTTCGTTGTTGTTGTCCGGTTGCCGTCTTGGAGGCGAACCTGTAGGTATTGTTAATAACGGCGCATTGCCGGAAGTGGCGTCGGTGGGCGATGCGAGCAACGGCGGCGTGAATATGGATGACGCAGATATGGATGGCACGGACATTAGTACAACGCACATAAGCGAAGCGGATATTGACGGCGAGGACATGAGAGACGCGGAAATAAGCGGAGCGGACATAGGTGGATCGGACATGGGTGGCGATACGGCGGGCGCAGTAGGGCTGGTGGCAGAGTATAGGAAAATATCTGCGGAGCAGGCCAAGGAAATGATGGGCGGCGGGCAAGAGTATATCCTGCTGGACGTCCGATCAAGGGAGGAGTGGGAGCAGAGCCGCATTGACGGGTCGCTGCTTATCCCTGACACATTAATACGCGAACGCGCCTCAGATGAGTTGCCGGATAAAGATGCGTTGATATTGATATATTGCCGCAGCGGGCGCAGGAGCGCTGCCGCCGCCGAAGTTTTGGTGTCATTGGGCTATACGAATGTTTATGACTTTGGCGGGATTATTAGTTGGCCGTACGAAACGACGAGTGGAAAATAGGTGTTCGCCAGAACACAGGAATGCTGAAGTGTCGGGACGCGTTAATATTCATACCCAATCGGAATACCCTGTCATTGCGGCCCGCGCAACGCGCTTCGGGTCGCAATCTTTCCCACAATCGGCACGAGATTGCGGATCAAGCCCGCAATGACGATGCTCTGAGGGTTAGGAGTAAATTGTAACTCAAGACGCCGAGACGCGGGGCATCGTAGCCGTCCTGCCTTGACGTTTTTGCGCATTACGTGTTATTTTTACCATATGAGAAAATTATTCAACGTTGCCATATTGCTTTTGGCTGTATGTCTTATATCGGGGTTATCGGCATGCGGTGCGGGCACGCGAACGGGTACGGCGTATACGCCGCGCCAGTTAGCCGAGGTAGTCATCGCGGCACAGGAAGTGGCGCCGCCCCTTTACCCGCTGCTCCCCGGCGAAGAGTATTATGACAACTACGTGTCCGAGATATATATGTTTGAGCCCAGCGACGAGCCGGGCGACGGCATCATTTTCTATGCAGGCGGCTTTGAAGCGTGCGAAATAGCTGTGTTTTTGTTCGACGGTAGCGATGGCGCCGCAGGGGCAGAGGACGTGCTTTCGGCGTATAAGGAGCGCCGCGCCGCTGTGTTTACAGGTTATGCGCCACAGCAGGCTGCGCTGACGGATCGGGGCCTGGTGGTCAGGCAGGGCGACCATGTGGCGCTGTTGATATGCGAGGACGCGGAGAGCGCCGCAAGCGTATTCCGATCATGCTTTGGAAACAACCCGCCCGCGTTGCCGGACGCGGCCGATCTGATCCACATAGCGCAGGCGACGTCGGAGCAAGCAACCGAGGCGCAATCCGCTTCTACGCAAAGCGCCGCTGCACAAGCCACTTCCACGCAAACGACCGCCGCTCCCGCCGAAACAACAACTGCCGCAGCAACGGCGGCGACAACAGCGGCTATTGCGGCTGCCACGACTACGGAAGCCACAACCACAACAGCAACTACGGCAGAAACTACAACAACGACCGCTGCCACGTCCGCAGCCACGACTACAGCCGAAACTACAACCACGACTACAGAAGTTACTACGACCACGAGCGCAGCCACGACCACTACCGCGACAACCGCGCAGCCTACAATGACCACCGCGACATCGGAGACTACAACTGCATCCACGACGGCGGCCCAAACGCAGGAATTGACGACAACAACCACCGAGGCATCCACAGAGGGAACCCAGCCGGCAGACGGCAAGGCCCATTTGATGGACCTGAACCACCCTGACTACGACCTTGCGGAAGATGTGTACGACCACAGCGCCGTCCTTGCGGCGTGGCGCGGCGGCGGCAGGGACAGCCTGACCTACAAAAACCGCACGGTCATGGACATATGCTTCTCTGTGATAAACAGCGAAATTAAAAGCGGGATGTCGGAATACGACAAAGAGCTGGCCATACACGACTGGATTATCGCGAGGGCAGAATACGACAAAGAGACGCTTAGCAACGCGCCGGACGCCAGCCCGAACCCTGACAACGAAAACCCCTTTGGGCTGCTGGTCGGCGGCGTGGCCATCTGCAGGGGCTATACCTCTACGTTCCAGTTGTTTATGGACATGCTGGGCATCGAGTGCATCACCGTCGACGGCACAGCGCGCGAGACCGAGCCGCACGCGTGGAACATGGTGAGGCTGGACGGCGAGTGGTACTGCGTGGACGTCACCTGGAACGATCCGCTGGGCGTCGGCACTGGCAATACCAATATCAATATATATATGTTCCACAGGTTCTTCAATGCAACTAGCCAGTTCCTGCGCGAGAACGACCACCAATGGGACGAGGCCGGCGTGCCGGAGGCGACCGCCGACAAATACGCCTGGAAGCCAATCGAACAATAGTACAGCGCTGACAGGAACCTGCGCATCCCTCAGGTATGAATGTTAAAAATGCCAATGTAGGGCGCGATGCCTTCGTAAGGCGCGATGCCTTCATCGCACGCTGTCCTCGTAGGTCAAGATTTCTTCATTGCACGATGCCCTCGTAGGGCGCGATGTCCCATCAACGTAGTTGATGTTAGTATCGCAGTTGACGTTTATCGCGCCGCAACAAAGCACGACCGCCATGCACTTTTTTGCACAATTTATGTGCAGTCTGCCCATGGCGGTTGGCATGGCCGCTTTTTAGTTTACCAACACCAATGTCAGCGGCGTTCCGTCTGCGGGCGCGTCGGGCAGGCTTAACTTGCCGTCCTCCGCCGCGAACTTGAGGGCGAACACCCCAAACATCCACAAGTCCAGGTAAAGATGGTGGTTAATGTTGCCCGGCCTCGCTTTGGGGAAGTCCCGTTCATGCATTTTTTTGAATTTGCTTGCCAACTCGTCAAGCACCGGGCCTATCAACGCCAATAGCGGGGCGTAAACATCATTCTGCAATTTTGCAAGTTGACTTTTTGTGAATACCACAAAGTTAGGGCTATATAACCCATCGATTTTTGATATCAGCCCGCACTCAATGGCTTCGGCGAGCTTTTCTTTGTCATCCGGGCTTAAAGCGTCGGGTGAAAAACCGTCTTTCAATATACCGCAGTACAGCTCATAAAGCAAAGCCTGCACCTGGGCGTCGCCCGTTATTATTTCGGGGCGGGCCTCTATACACGAGAAGTTATACACGCCGAGCCAAAAATATCGTTCAAAGCCATTATCGCCATTTGTGTCGCAGACGATGCCGTAAAAATTCTCCCATCCGCTATTGTCATATGCCCCGGATATATCATATACATGACCGTCGGTGCGGTCGGACGCCATAATAAAATATTTACCGCCGTCCATGTGGATGTCGCGGTTGTCGCTGCTTTTCAGGCGCAGCAGCAGCTCGCTGTTGCGGCTGGCATAGCTGATGAACATCGTGATGATTGCCCACATCAGCCTTTCAGCCGGAAAGACGGAACCATGAAAGCCAATGCCGCGAATTATGGGCTCGTTGTGCCATAAATAATCGGTAACCTTGTCTATCAGGCTGTTTCTGTGCGTTGAGTAGACTTCTTTTCGGTATTCGAAGTATCTTTGGTCCATAATGACAAACGAAGTTTGGTAACGCTTGCCGTCCATCAACAAGAATTCTCGTTCAACAAGCCAGTCGAGGTCATGCTCCAGGTACGGCTTCGATACGCCCGTCAGTTCGGCAAGCTCGTCGAGGGTTTTGCCGTCGCCCCTGCACAACAGGCACAAGTTCTGCCGGAGCAGGCTGTCATTAATTTTTTCGGTGTCTGGGTATTGCGGGACGTCGCCGGATGCGGACAAGCTCATCCCACTGGACGCGCTTATGCGCATTTTCCCGGGGCTGTACACATACGCATTTTCATTTCTCATGGCTTCAAGCTCCTTCTTTACTTTTTTTCGAGCGGAGAACAAGTGCCATGCGGCTGCGGTCTCGGCAATATTCAGGCGCGCAGCGACTTCGCGCACAGAAAGCCCGTCAAGATAATGGAGAATGACAGCGTCGCGCTGCAGTCTATTCAAATTGGCTATTTTGCGCCTCATGCGGGCCAACTCCGCGTTTAACGCGTCGCCGTCGGCATAGTCCTGCGCGAAATCAGTCCCGTCGGGCAATACCTCCGATAGCTCGCAGGCGTTGCGCCGCGCAAGCGCCCTCACGTGGTTGCACCATGTAAAATGTGCTGTTTTCCAGACGAAGTTTTCCAGCTTCTCAATGCGCCCGTGCTTTGCGGCCGCAATGAAAACCTGCATAAGCACTTCCTGCGCCAAGTCCTCACCGTCTGTGCGGTTGCCGGTTTTCTTCACGGCCCAGTTGAGGATCGTCGCTGAATATTCGTCTGTGATTTTTGTATAGATTTTTTGCAAACCCATCGCCTCACCGCGCTTGATATTCGCTCATACTTATATAGTAACCGGAGCGGCACAAATCATAGCGACGCAGCAAAAATAAATGCGGCGCGGTAGAAATAAATGCGGCGCGGCAGACATTTTTTCGACGGTTATCGGTCGCATCGAAAATAACTATGCTGGATATCGCATATGCAGCTATGAGGGGCGCGCTAAACCGATGTGAACCCGCCGTCTATGATGATGTCCGTGCCTGAGGTGTATGTGGAGGCGTCGGAGGCCAGGTATATGACGGCGCCTGCGAGTTCCTCCGGCGTGCCGAGCCTGCGGAACGGTATGATGGACGTCCAGTAGTCCTTCCAGTCCTGCCGGATGAACTGCAGCATTTCTGTCGCGATGTAGCCTGGGCTGATGCAGTTGACGCGTATGCCTTTAGGCGCCCATTCGACAGCAAGGGATTTTGTCAGGTGCACGACTGCGGCTTTCGACGTGTTGTACGAGGCCTGCTCTTGCGGGACGTTAACGATGGTCCCGGACATGGAGGCCGTGTTGATGATCGAGCCGCCCTTGCCGTTGGCTACCAGATGGTTCGCGAACGCCTGCGCCACGTAAAACACGCCGTTCAGGTTCACATCCAGTACGCTTGACCATTCGTCGGCGGTCAAGTCCAGCGCGGCCTTGTGGTACACGATGCCCGCGTTGTTGAACAGAATGTCCAGCGCGCCCATCGACGCCGCCGCCTTGGCGATGACGCCCGCCACGCCGTCGCGGTCCGTCACGTCGCAGACGTAGGCCTCCGCGCGCACGCCGTATTCGGCGGCGATGGACGCGGCCACGAGCGAGGCGTCGTTGAGGTCGACGATCACTATGTCAGCGCCTGCGTCTGCGAGGTAGCGGGAGACGACCTTGCCGATCCCCTGGTTGCCCCCGGTGATTAGGGCGACTTTGCCTTTTAGGGAGAAAATGTCGTGCTTCATGTATTGTGCCTCCGTTATATTAGTAAGGCATTTTGTAGGGATGGCCGCCCCGGCCATCCATTTTGCGATGCGGCTGGGGCTACGATATCAGTCGTTTATCACTACGCCTTTTTTTAATATGATGTTCGCGTAGCGGGCGGACTCGCTGGTCGCTACGACTGCGAACGCCTGCTTGGCCTCTTCGTAAAAATCGAACCTCTCGACGGTGCGGAACGCGTTGCGACCGCGTTTGTCGTATGCTGAAACGATATTATAAAATTCGTCCCATATGGGGACTTCCACCTGTTCCGTGCCTTTTGCGACGCCCATCAGCGTTACCGGCTCGTCGACGTACGTGTCGAGCGGGAACAGCGCCAGGATGGCGCGCAGGAGTTCTGGGACGCCGACCCCGTCGCAGCGGATCAGCGCGGCGTCGCCGCCGTTGTTTCCGGCACTGCCGCCGCCACCTGCGGCTTTTGCGACGCTGACGCCGGGGAAGTTGCCGTCCGCTAAGACAATGGTGTCGCCGTGGCCCATCTCGCACAGAGTTTTAAGGAGCTCCGGGGGGATGATGGGCGGTATATTTATCAGCATGACATGAGCCTCCTTGAACGTTATTTGTACAGCGGGCCGTATGCTTGGCAGGCCCTGTAGTCCTGTCCCTCTTTGTCCATGCCGAACGCGTTCCACACGGCGGGCCGGAAAATCTTGTCTTCCGGCACGTTGTGCATGCTCACGGGGATCCGCAGCATGGCGCACAGGGAGATGAAATCGGCGCCGTTGTGGCCGTAGCTGATAGCGCCGTGGTTCGCGCCCCAGCAATTCATCACATCATACGCGGTCGCAAAATTGCCGCACCCTGTCGTCCTGGGGGCGAACCATGTACACGGCCATGTGTAGTCGGTGCGCTTCCAAAGCACATCAGATACCTCAGCCGGCAGCTTGACGGTCCAGCCCTCCGCTATCTGCAACGCCGGCCCCAGCCCTTTAATAAGGTTCAGCCGAATCATAGTGCACGGCATCTCGGCGTCGGTCAAAAAGCGCGACGAGTACCCGCCGCCCCGGAAGTAACCGTTGTCGGCCGCGTTCCATGTAGCCGCCGCCAATATGGCTTCCTGATCCGCCTCCGTCACCTCGTACCATGGCTTCATGACCCCGGCGCCCCCGGCGCCCCTGGCTGCCCCGCTCGCGTCGAGGCATGCCGCCCCGGAGTTGATCAGGTGTATGATACCGCCTGAGTCCTTCGCCGCTCCCGCCAGATCATAGCCTGTCGCTTTTTTGACTGCATCCGGGCTCCAGTACGTCCTGACGTCCGCAAATATCTGCGCGCTGTTGGTCAGAAGTTTGCCGAACAACATGCCGATGCCGTTCAACACATCGTTCTCCGTCGCCAGTATATACGGCTCGCGCGCGCCGTCCCAGTCGAACGACGTGTTGAGCAGGGACTCCGGGAAGTCGCAGTTGGGGTAGAAGTCCGTCCACTGCCTCTGCCCCTGGAAGCCCGCCGCAATGGCGTTGCGCCCGGTCATTTCCTCTTCGTTGCCAGCCGGCAGGTTGGGGTTGCCGTTCATCAGGTCCTTGATGATGCACATCATCTTGACGACGAACTCCCAGTCCCGCTCCTTTTGCTCCGGCGAGCGCCGGACTTCCTCCGGGTTCTTGTCGAAGCCTTCGGGGCACTTCTCGCGCGTCCACGCAAGCGCCCGCTGGAACTCGGCCTCGTCGTAGATGTTCTCCGTCATGCGGCGGATGATCTCCACCTCGTCCACGGACTCCACCCTCATCCCGAGGTACTCCTCTATAAACGCTGGCTCAATGATGGAACCGCCGATGCCCATGCACACAGAGCCGATCTGCAGGTACGACTTGCCGCGCATCGTGGCGGCTGCGACCGCCGCCCGCCCGAAGCGCAGCAGTTTTTCCTCAACGTCCACCGGTACCGACGCGTCGTCGGCGTCGCGAACGTCGCGCCCGTATATACCGAACGCTGGCAGCCCTTTTTGCGCGTGCGTGGCAAGCACCGACGCTAGGTATACCGCGCCGGGGCGCTCCGTGCCGTTGAACCCCCATACGGCTTTTATCGTCTTCGGGTCCATATCCATCGTCTCCGCGCCGTAACACCAGCACGGCGTCACCGTCAGTGTGATTTCGACGCCGCTCTTGCGGAACTTGTCGGCGCAGGCGGCTGCTTCAGCGACGCCGCCGATGGTCGTGTCCGCAATTATGACTTTAACGCCCTCGCCGTTGGAATATTTCAGGTTGTCCCCATACAGCTTCGCCACGGCTTTGGCCATGCCCATGGTCTGGTCCTCCAGGGACTCGCGCACTTTCAAATATCCCCTCCGCCCGTCGATAGTCGGCCTGATCCCAATAACCGGATAATCCCCAATCAGTCTGCTTTTAGCCATATTGATTATGCCCCTTTCAAATGTTTTGTAATTTATATATTTTTTTGAGGTGGCTTCAAAAAATACCGATAAATCTTATATACTATTCTTCAGCATATGCCAGCATTGCATCATATAGGTTTTTGCTAATACGTATATTTTCTCGCATTAACATATCTAGCAACGGTTTTATGTTTTGAACATGCCCCATTTTTTTTGCATGCAAGAGCAATCCTAGTGTCCCTATTATTTTAATGTTCATGCTGGATGCGATTAAACGACCTTTGCGTTCATCCATGAGCAACAAAGAGTTGGGTAGCGAGTCTGCCAAAACAATAGCCTCGCTTTCGCCTATCCCTAGTCCGGCTTCTCTGAGATTTTCAACAGATTGTCTATTTTCAACAACTATAATTTTTATAATATTGGATTTTCGAACAATGGATGCCTCGGCTTCATATTTTGGATTACTACATACCTCATCAAATACTGCTCTAGAAAGTAAAACATTGCCAAATAATATCCTTAGTAGACCCAACAAGTTTAATTTGGCAAGTGATATTATTGGGGTTGCATCCGATACTACCTTCATTGCGACTCGCCCGAATTTGTTTCTTCTATTATCTTAGTGTCATTTAACACTTCTGATATGTCGTTGTCGTAATATGGTATGCCCATTTGACCTATCTCAGTTATGAAAGATAATTTATCAACGCCTGCAAGTTCGGAAGCTTTACCGAATGATATTTTGCCTCTCTGGACAAGATCAATTAACAACAACTTGTATATCTTTGTTTCTATTTGCTCGTCGTCCATTTGTAAATAGCCCATTATGTCACTGGGTATCTTAATTACCAATATATGCGGTTGCATGAGAGGCCTCCCTTCTTGTCATCAATTATATCATATGGTATTGCTGAACAAGTAATTTCTATAGGCGAAATTTGACGCGAGTCTTGAAAATATGTTATTTGAAAATAGCGTGCGCAATGTTTTATATCCATATTTATTATTGCGTGTTAGCGCACATAATGATTAATTGCGAAATAAAGGAGCGGCGCCATTGGCTTTACGGCGCCGCCCCTTCGATATGTTTTTATTATGCTATGCTTTCGAAGTGCTTAGGAAGTGTCTTTTACCTTATCTTTTGCCATACCCTTTGGTAGGTTACGACTCCAGTACGGGGCTCCAGGCCATGCGGCGGGTCCAGCGTTCGTTGACGCCGTCCGCCTTGCGCTCGAACTCGTGCCCGACTGACGCCTCGATGATGTTCGTGTACGCCCAGTGGCTGTCGTTGATGTCTGTGTACGACGGCGCCCAACTGGGGATGTCTTCCAGCAGCACGGAGCGGAGCAGCATCCTGTTGATGACGGTGACAATTTCGCCGCGCGTCAGGTTCGCCTCTGGTCTGAACGTGCCGTCCGGGTAGCCCGCGACCCAGCCCTTGACCGCTGCGCTGTTGATGTAGCTGACCGCCCAGTGCCCGTCTATGTCGGGGAACCTGTTTGACCTCGACGGGGCCAGGTTGTCAAAGCCGGATATCAGTGTTGCGAACTCGGCGCGGGTTATCGGGTTGTTGGGCCTGAAGTCCCCCTCCGGATAGCCCCTGACGATGCCGACGCTAGTGAGGTACTTGACAGACTGGGCGAACCAGTCAGTGTCCACTACGTCCGGGAACCGCGACACATAGGTGTTGTGCTTGTTCGGGTCGATGAGCAGCCTGAACAGTATCGCACATGTTTCCGCCCTGGTGATGTTGTTGTCCGGCCTTACGTCGCCCTCAGGGTAGCCGTTGATGTACTGGATATGGTCCGGTATGAACGGCGCCAGGGGTGGCGGTGTCTCGACTATATCGATCGGCGTAGGCGTAGGCGTGCGTGGGGCTGGCGTGGACGTTGGGCCAGGGCCGGGGCCGGGGCCAGGACCAGGACCAGGACCGGGGCCGGGGCCGGGGCCGGGGGTCGGGGTCGAGGGACCGGGCGCGACGTACGCGTTTAGGATTAACACGGACTTGCCAACTGCGCCTGCTACCAACGAGACAGCCAGGCTCGGATGGCCGCGCGTGCCGTCTGTGTTGGTGTCATAAATGCCCAGCAGCGTAAAGTTGGGCGCCTGCGATAGGTCCTCTGTGATGGTGTAGCTGCCGGCGCCGGGTGTAAACGCCGTGTTTGGCAAGCCTCCAGGCGCCATGTTTATGCGCTGGTTGCTGACAGCCGTGCCGGCTGTCGTCGTGCCGTTAAGTACCGCAGTGAACGTCCCTGTCGGGTTCGACATCTCCACGCCGTCGTTGAACACGTACTTGGTCACCCGGATGCTCCCGGTGTCGGGGTCGATGTTCGGCGGGCTGTCGAGTCTGGTGTTCACGGCTGTAGCGTTGCCGACGGTTCTATTGCGCATGTCTATCGCACCACCGACTTGGTTG
Source organism: Oscillospiraceae bacterium (assembly GCA_009777515.1). Lineage (GTDB taxonomy): Bacteria > Bacillota > Clostridia > WRLR01 > WRLR01 > WRLR01. Next base: position 13,463 of record WRLR01000099.1, read on the forward strand.
CCGGATGTGACGATCTCGCGCAGGCGGTAGCCAGCAGGTACTCTAGGCTCGGTTATGGTGTACTGGCCTCTCGGGACGTTGACGAACACGCCTGTCTGGGCGTTCCTGATTGGGACGATGGCGCGGAATCCGTTGCCGCCCGACGCCACAGTACCGCCGTCGACGATGAGCGTGAACGATGTGTTGTCGTCGCCCGACGATATCCGCTCCCCGAATTTGTTAACCAGTAACTTGAACAGGTTGATCCGCACCGGGTCCGCGATGTCCGGGACATAGTATACCCTGATGATGGAGCCGTTCGCCACTGGGTACGGCGTCGAAGTGAACGTGACCGGCGTGGCGCTCGCGCTTGCCAGGTAATCGGTGCGGCTGAGCGAATAGAACGGATATAGGTTCGGGATGGCATAAGTGGCCCTGTTGATGTTCAGCAGCCCGCCCGGGTCCGTCGTCCATTCGCTTTCGTTCAACGTTCTGTCGAGCTGGCCGTTGAGATAGTACTCAACGGTGTAGTTCACCTGCCTGCCCTGGCTGGCTTCCAGCTCGTTGCTTAAAATCAAGTTGATTGATTGTTTGTTTGCATCGAGCGTAAATGTTATTGAATTTTGGTTCGTGTTGGTCGATCCTTCCTCGTATACGCTGTAGCCGAGGAAGTTATAGCCTGTGCCTGTAGGTATTGTTTCTGTCACTGTGTATGTGCCATAACCTAAGTTGATGTTGATTGTCTCGCCGTTCCTGATGGCACGCAGCGCATTGCCGTCGATGTTGACGCCGAACTGAGGCATGTTGGGGTCCTGCCCAACAGGAACGTTATTCGCGTGTACGATTTTAGTAATATTAATACCGGCGGTCGGATCCGGATCGCGTAGTTTGTTTATCAAGTTGACCGTCGCTTCGCCGCCGCTTGACAAATCCGCCACGCGGTTTGGCGTTATATCTACATAGTCGGCGTGTACATTGACCTCTTCCACTGTGTAGACGCCCTGCCTCAGCGGGAGCGTGTACGACTGGCCGTGGCGGAGCATAATGGGCGAGCCCACTGTGTTGCCACCGCTGTCCTTTACGATTATCTCAAACAGGGTTTGATCGCTCGGCAGAGGTGCGTTATTCAAATCCCATACCGTTTTTTGGATAGTCAGCGCGGCGGCGTGCCTGCGATCGAACAGTAGTAGCGACACGCTCTCGTCCGCATCTGTGATCTGCACGTCCATCGCTCTCTCCGGCGTCAGCGGCCTGTTGCCAGCGGCCGCATCCTTGGGGTCGACAAAGCCTATCAGTTCGTAGCCTTGCGGTATCAGAATCTCCTCGACGACATATTGTACATTTACACTTGCGTCGAACGTGGCTTGCTGTTGGTTCTGTATGGCTTGCTGTGGCTCGCTCGTCCCGCCGGACAGCCTGACGGTGAAGTACGCATTTGAGCCTGTCATTAATAGGCCGTTTTCGTCAAAGACGTACTTTGTAACGTAGATTTTCCCGGCGTCGGCGTCCTGTGTGTCGAGTCTGGTGTTGAAGGCCGTCGCGAAGCCAAAGTCGCGGTTCCGCATGTCTATCTTGGCCACGTTGCTTGCTTCGTCCTCGTTGTCCTGCAGCTCCGTGTCGGACGTGATTATCGTCTCGAAACTGTAGCGGTAGGAGTTCTGTGGTATTTCCGAAATGATGAACTCGCCCTTGGGGACAAGCAGTATTTCATGTTCCTTGTTGCGCAGGCTTACGGAATTGTTGTAGTACGCGAATGCCGTGTCCGGCGCGCCTTTGATGTTGATGCCGAAATATCTGGAGGTGCTGTCGTTGAGTGATCCGTCCCTGTTAACGACGTACTTTTCGATTTTCAGTTCTACCAGGTCCGGCTGCGGGGCGTCGCCTTCCGTGTCGATGACAATGACGGCCTTGCCTTCGTCGCTAGACAGAGAGAACGTCACCGCGTCTACGCCTACAGGCTGGTCTTCGCGTGGCAGGTCCGCGTCGTAAATGCCTATGAGACTATAATGCGATGGCATCTGGAACTCTTGGACGGTGTAAGTTCCGGGCGTGCCCACCTGGAATGTGTTTGTCCCCAGGTTCGCCAGGTTGAAGCTGCCCAAATTGGCCCCCGTCGTGCCGGCTCCGTCGTA